>JABIKU010000034.1 GCA_018654845.1 Methanobacteriota archaeon
GATGGTGAACATACTATTATGACGATAAAAGAGATGAAAGCTCAATGCCCTCATTATTCTCTACCCAATCAAAATCGCAAGTGAAATGGCGAAGAAGACGAGGTTGTTTTGTTATCTTCAAACCTCTCAGACTTTCCTTTCGCTCAACTACCGCCTTGAATGAATCAACAACATGTTGAAGGTGGCTTTCAGTATATGTTCTTCTTGGAATGGCTAAACGAATTAATTCAAGCGGTGGTGTAACTAACTCTCCGGTTTCTGGTGAAATGAATGACAACATGACTGATCCTATCTCAACTGCCCTCACGCCTCCTTCGAGGTAAAGTTCCACTGCGAGAGATTGTGCAGGGAATTCAGATTGAGGAATATGGTCTAGTAAAGAGCCTGCATCAACGTAAACTGCATGACCTCCAGGCGGTCCGAATACAGGCACTCCAATATCCTTCAAAGAGTCGAAAAGCCAAGCCACCTGAGAAGTCCGATATGATAGGTAATCATCTTCAGTACCTTCCCTAAGACCTGTCGCCATTGCATCTAAATCTCTTCCTGCAAGGCCACCATATGTGGGGAAACCTTCGTGCATAATCAATTCATTACGTGCATTTTCGTAAAGTTCCTTATCGTTCATCAATAACAATCCGCCAATATTGACAATTGCATCTTTCTTAGCACTGAATGTGGCACCATCAGCAAGTGAGAACATCTTACGTGCAATTTCACGCACACTCATGTGTGAGTATCCATCTTCTCTTTGTTGAATCAAGTAGGCATTCTCTGCAAATCTACAAGCATCGATGAAGAGAGGTTTTGAAAACTCATCACATAGTTTTCTCAATCCTTCAAGATTTGCAAGTGAGACTGGTTGTCCACCACCTGCATTATTTGTTACTGTAATCATGCAGAATGGTATCATATCAGTATTTTTTTCAAGAACTTGGCGAAGTGCATCTAAGTTTATATTGCCTTTGAATGGATGATCATAACTAGGGTTTTTACTATAATCGTGTAATAGATTCTCCGGGATTCCTTCACGAGCCAATACATGAGCTGCTGTAGTATCGAAATGTGTGTTGTTAGGAATTAGGTTTCCGGGTTTGACTAACAAACTCATCAGAATTCCTTCCGATGCCCGCCCTTGGTGAGTTGGCAAGAAATGCTTGAAACCGAAAATCTCGTCTACAACTCGTTCAAGTCTGTCGAAGGAGCGAGAACCTGCATAACTCTCATCGCCTCGCATTAGTGAGGCCCACTGCTCACTACTCATGGCTCCAGTTCCTGAATCTGTTAGAAGATCAACCATTACATCTTCCGCTTGGATTTTGAAAATATTGAAATTAGCCTCTTTCAATGCTACTTCTCTTTCTGCTCGATTGGTTATTCTCAAATTTTCAATCGACTTTATTCTGAATGGTTCAAAGGGGTGTTTTCTAGTCATGCTAATTCCTCATAGTAACTGTCCACCATCTACTGGAAGTACAACACCAGTAATGTGTTCCGACATTTCGGAGGACAGGAAAAGTACAGCATCAGCAACATCGCTAACCTTAGTCAAACGCCCATCAAGAGTCTCGTTCTTAGCGTTCTGAATGATTTCTTTGGGTAAGCTATCAGTTAACTCAGTAAGTACCATACCCGGAGCTACAATATTGACTCTAGTGCCCCACTTTCCTAGATCTTTAGCAGCTGAACGGCCTAATCCGATTAGTCCCGATTTAGAAGCAGAGTAGGCCGTCTGTGCGAACTTTCCCCTAATGCCGTTAATTGATGAAATTAGTACTACACTACGTGGTTTTGGATTTTTTCTAGCTTGTATTGCAAGTTGATTGAGGTAGTTGAATGCTCCCGACAAATTCACGGACAATACTTCGTCCCATTCTGACTTACTCGCCTTCCAGAGAACTGAGTCTCTGACTATTCCAGCATTACAAACCAAAATATCGACACTCCCTAATTCTGACTCTACTGTACTAAAACACGTTGCTGCAATTTCTGAATCACTAACATCTGCAGCAAGAGCGAGACTACGCCTTCCATGAACTTCTATTGTTTCACAGGCAATACTCGGCTCCATCTCATTTGGATGATATGTGAAGGCCACATCAGCGCCAGCAGCAGCTAAGTGTTCGCATATTGTAAGACCAATACCACGACTACCCCCTGTAACTAGGGCGACTTTTCCTTCCAAATCTATAATATGAGTCAATACATCACCTCAAGAATTGTTATCAGATGATTTGGGCATCCAAGATTCTACCAAATCTTGGCTCCAATTTTCACCACGTGCAATCGCTCGTCGAACCTCGATAAAATCAACCTCACGAGAAATTCGACTGCCATCCTCGCGGACTCCACCGCCAACATTGAACGCACGGAATCCAGCGGCGGCCTCAACTGCCATATTCAGTGCCAACCACTCGCGATTCGATTCACGGTTGGCATCCCACCAATGCAACTTCTTCTTGCGCACACTGGTCAGAGTCTTGCGAGTGCAGCCAGGGAATGTGTTTGCGAGTTTCCACGAAAGTGTCTCCACTGCAACATCTAAACCAGATAAATCGACTTTATTCGACTTCAAAATTTTCAATCCGGCCTTCTTCGCTTCACCAGTCAAGAAATCACCGTAAACAATCTGTCCAGAGGTTGCATCAACCCAGTCATAGCGCACCAATGGATTAGGAATCCAAGTTCCTTCATTATCCTTCAAAACAGGAACAATTTCGTTTACTAATCCAAGATGAAGGGACTTGTGAGCACTCCACTGCTCACACAATACACATGATTCAACAGAACGGGCGAAACCGACGTAGAGATCGAGAAAATCGGTTGAGCCACCATCGGGAGCGGAACCATGTTTCGGACCGGCTTGGCCGTAGCGAGCGAGGTCACTAGAAACTGTGAAATCACATGCAAGACCCATTTCTTGTCCTCCAGCGATTCGCATTCCATTAACGCGATTTATCACTGGTTTCTCATTCTCTAAAATCAGTGAAATCATCCGGTTGAACACACCCATGTAAGAGCGGTATTCCTGAGGTCGCCATGAGTAATCATTCTCGTATTCGACTGTATTTCCTCCAGTACAAAACGCCTTGTCATCGACTGCAGTTAGTACAACACAATTGACATCGGCTCGCGTTGAAGCCCAATCAAGGGCAAGGCAAAGCTCGCGTAGACTCGCGGTCGTATAGGAATTGTATTGTTTTGGATTGTTGAGCCAAATCCATGCATCGAATATGTCATCCACCACCGAGCCATCTGGCTTCTTAAGAGGTTTCAATTCAACTTTGAGATACTTGAAATCAGCGTTTTCTGCTAGGCTATGTCGGTTTGTCCACATTTCTTCACTCATTATTTCACTTCCATTTTCGATAATCTTTCAGCTAGGAACCAATATGATTCGCTTCGAAGAACCGCCGCAGTGTGCCGTTTCGAAGACTTCGTTTATTTCATTCAATGGCCTTTTCTCTGTTGTTCCTTCCAAGTTGACAGCCCCTCGGATTACTTCTTTGAGAAGAGCAGGATAGAGTTCTGGTTGACATCCCCAATTACCGAATGCCTTGGCATCATGTGCCATCAAATTCGACAAACGAATAGTTACCTTTTCCATCGTGAATCCAACGACTGCGAGAGTCCCTGACGGACCTAGCATCTCGAATGCGAGGGTTTGTCCTGCTGGGTGGCCGCTGCATTCGAATATTTTCCAACCTGCTCGTGGCCAACTATTCTGTTTGGCTAATTCTTTGAGTTGCCCACGAATATCTCGATTGCTCAAATCTGAGCTATCGATGAGATTTTCAAATCCAATATCCGCGAGTGCCTGTAATCGGGCAGGATTAACATCGATTCCGATAACATTCGCACCTAAAGAGTGAGCGAGTTGGGCAGAATAACCGCCGACTCCACCGCAGCCGATAATGATGCAAATATCTCCGGCAGCGACCTCAGCTCGCTGCAGAGATTGCCATGGCGTGCTGATAGCATCGGCGACGACTGAAAGTAAAGCAAGATCGCCAGAATATGATTCAGGAACAGGAACCATCCATCGAGAAGGAACACGAATATGACTGGCAAACCCTCCATCAACATCATTGCCAGGCATGATTTGAGACCTGCATACATTACTTCGTCCAGACGAACAGTCAACGCATTCTCCGCAGGGAAGAACCGCTGGAATGACAACATTTTGACCAAGCATTGCACTCGAATCAGCACCAGCAGCGACCACTGTTCCTGAAATCTCATGACCGAGAATCAATGGGAGAGGTTTCTTCGTCCTTACACCATCATAATGGAACCCGAGATCAGTATGACAAACACCACATCCAGCAACCTCGACAACAACTTCATCTCCAGCCAATTCAGAAGTGTCAATTTGCCATTCACAATGAACCAATGGCTTACCGACTGCAACACAATGCCATCCATGCGCTTGAATGAATTCAGTTTCAGATGGCATCAAGATTACCTCCACTGTTCAAAATTCGAGTAGGTTGCCAATCGGCAGATCGTTTTTCGAGGAATGCCGTTAATCCTTCCAAATAATCTGGATGATCGAGAAGGTCAGCGAGGAATAACTGACCCATCTTGGAATATCCAGGGTCTACCAATAATCGATTCAATTCACGCATATGAAGCAAAGCAAGAGAAACAACAGAAGGTGAATTTTTTAGTATTGGAGCGAGCAAAGATTCTGCTGTTGAGCGAAGTTCATCTTGTGGCACGATTATTGCTATTAAACCAGATGATTGAGCCTCATCAGCTTTCATCAACCTGCCACTAAGAATCATCTCTTTTGCCGCTTGAATTCCTATCAAACTCGGCAATTGTAGCATCGCAAAAGGTGGATAAGATCCAACGGTTATTTCTGGAATCCCGATCCGCAAATTATCTGCTCCGATAACGAAATCACAGCCCAAAGCAATCTCAGCTCCACCACCTAAACACAAGCCCTGAGCCATTGCAACCGTCACCAAAGGAGTGGTGTGCAATCGCTCAAGTGTTGTTGCCATTTTCGATATCATTTCTGGCGCTGCGGCTGGCAAATGTTCCTCGATTGAAGCGCCCGCACTAAACGATTTACCAGCACCTGACAAAACCAAAGCACGGATTGATGAAGTGTTTTCGAGTGAATCTATCGCTTCGATGAAAGCACTCAAAGTCGCGTCATCGACGATATTCAATGGAGGATTGTCAATCTCGACATAAGCAATCGATTCGACAACTTCAATGTGGACTAATTCACTCATTTGCAAACCTCCGCACTTCTGCGTAATCACCTAAGGACTCTATTTCGATTCCGAACATATCCGGGTCGTCCTCACTACTTATTTCCGGATACGAGTCCAAATCGTGTAAGATTCAGCGGTTGGAATCGTTAAACAAGTTCGACAGTTTTCAGGTAATTCAGGGAATTCACTTGCAGATTCAATCAACTTGACCTCTTTGCCAAGCGAGCGGTATAATTGTTCTAATTCGCTCAACCGCTCACCTGAAGCAACAAATTGTCGCACCCATCCATCAGACTCTAAGTGGAGTGGCGCATCTTCTGAATTATGTTGTGGGAGTTCCATTTTAATTCCTCAGATATCAAACAATTTGCAATATTATGCTTCTATTATTTCAGCAGATTCTGCTTCAATTTTTCCAAATCTTTGTTGAGCCAGAGTAGCAGCTCCAATCGCACCAACATATTGCACCAAATCACCTTCAGGAACATTCACTCCTTCACCGAGTTCGGCAGTCAAAGCCTTAACCATCGTTGGAAATCTCATAATTCCACCAATCAATGTGTATTCTGGCTCCATCTTGATTCGACGCATCAATTGTAGTGAACGTCCGACAAGTGAATTCATCGCACCGTGCATGATGTCAGCTGGAGCTGAACCAATTGAGAGTTGATTAATGACTTCGGATTCAGCGAAAACTGCACAAACGCCAGAAATTTCTACATCTTCAGTCGAGGAGGAGGCGAGTTCGCCGATCTCTTCGGTTCCATAATTCATGTATCGAGCAGTCTTTTCGAGGAAGGCACCGGTTCCGGCAGCACATTTATCGTTCAATCGGAAAGATCTCACTTTGATTGCATCATCCAATTTTGTCGCCTTCATCGTCTGGCCACCGATATCGAGGACTGTACGAGTGTTAGGGAAGAACCAGTGAGCCCCACGGGCAGCTGCGGTTAGAGCTGTGACTGTGATATCGCGGAATTCAACCTGATGCCGACCATAACCAGTTGAGATGACATATCCTACTTTTTCTGCATCGATTTCTGCATCTGCCAGCGCACCATCGAAAGATTTCTGCGCTGCAACATCGAGTTTGAATCCAGTATTGCACATTGAGCGTCCGACGATATCGCCCTCTGAATTGAGAATCACTGCTTTGGTATAAGTCGAGCCAACATCGAGTCCGCCTACGTATGTGCAAGGCTTGTCGCCACATCCACAATCGCTCATGTAGACACCTCCGCAACAGCAACTCTGTCCATAGCATAGAGAGCGGCACCAAGTGCACCCATGTAGTGAGAATCATCACTGACATTCATCTTCAGACCCATATTTTTGTTGAGAACTTCGACCATTCCGAGATTCTTGGCAACTCCACCAGTGAAACTGACTTCTTCATTGATTCCAACTCGGCGAAGAAGTCCAATCGAGCGGGAACTGATCGATTGATGAACACCCATCAAGATATCTTCAATCTTCTTTCCTTTGCCGAGCCATGAGAGAATCTCAGTTTCGGCGAAGACAGTACAAGTCGTACTGATTCGAACTGGGCGGGTCGCTCGCAGAGCGGTTGGACCCAAGTCGGAAAGAGGGATATCGAGTGCAGCTGAGGCTGCACCAAGGAATCGGCCTGTTCCGGCTGCACACTTGTCATTCATACAGAAATCGACAATTTCTCCTGTATCACTAACAGCGATGGCTTTGGTATCTTGACCACCCATGTCAATAACTGTTCTAGTTCCAGGAAACATATGTACTGCGCCACGACCGTGGCAAGAAATTTCGGTGACTTGGTCGTCTCCAAAAGTTACTCGGTAACGCCCATAACCAGTGCCGATGACGTATTTTACAGCATCACTTTTGACACCAGATTCTGCTAATGCATTATCGAATGCAGTCTGTGCTGCGACCATCACATCAGCCCCAGTATCATTTAATGCACGACCGACAATCTTTCGATTCTCATCGATAATCACCGCTTTCGTTTGAGTCGAGCCAACATCTACGCCAGAGGTGTAAATCATTGAGCCGCCTCCTGTAATCGAGAGGCTTTTCGCATCTCAATGCCCTCGAAGAAAGCATCGATGCGATTCTTCATCTGAGCAACAGAAACAACACGCTTATCCATCATATCCGACTCAATAAACAAGCTCGGTAAATCAGTGGCTTCCATCAAAGCTCGACGATTATCGGCGAGCCCTGTCGAAGAAGTTCGGCAACTCTTGATCGGATGATAGACAACTCCCTCGATTCCGAATTCTTCCATATTGTCGAAGATGATTTGTTCAGGATGGAACATAGAATCCATCGCATCTCGAACATGAATCAAAGTCACTTCAGCGAGCGAATCTAGAGGATTGTCCAAATCATATTGGAATCCGAGATTATTACCACCGGAAGCGAACCATAGATAGGTCGATGTCACGAAAACTCCGCCCCAATCTGTGAATAAATTATTGAATTCACGGAAGATTGGATAGCATGGAACTCCAATGAATGCCAAACGATGTTTTTGCTCCCCATCCACACCGATTCCATTTTCGTGCATCCAGCGCTTCTCCTCGAGTAATCGCTCGAAGTATTCAGCACCGTCTTGTGTGCCGCGCATGATGTTATTCACACCCAAATAAGCGGTCCCATCGGTAAGCGCATTGAAGACCACTGGCGAAGCCTTGTTTAATTCTAGAATTTTCTTCCAAGCCGCCGACATTCGGTTTGAATACGCAAGAGTCTCTCGCAATTTATCCATGTCAAATTTTGTCCCAGTGACTTCTTCACAAGTTGTAATCAATTCATCAATTTGAGCGCGCACATATCGCTTTTCGCGCTCAAATTGTTCATCACCAGGCCACGACTGTGTGCCCATTTCTCGAGTGCCCGGCACATCGATAGTAAACAGTGGAGTCTCAAACATCCGTTCCCAGATTTCACCCCACTTGAGGTAAGTATTGCAAGCATTAGTCAGCAAAGCCAATCCTGGTTCAGGTAGTTTGCCCATCGGGTGTTGACCACCACGGTTTTGCACAGCATAATCTGCCTTGACATACCCGCAGATATCCGGTGAATAACCGTGGTCCTCCGCCTCATTTAGTAAGTCTGCAGACTCATGTCGAATCGCAGTATTCAACGAAGTGATTTCTGGAAAAACAATTGGCAAATCGAAAGTGTTCAAAATTTCAGTCAGGCTTCCCATAACAAAAACATAAGCACCTTTCTTTCCTTCATTCGCTGCTTGATCCAAATTGTCGAACCACTTTCGAAAAAGCATCGATCCTTCCTTATTTCCTCTTCTCCATAATTCATGATTTTCTACATTTTCCATTTTCTCACCTCAATCAAACAATATGTTCTCCACAAAGGTCTCCAACTGGATTTCCAATTGCGAGAACGTCGTCATATTCTCCTCAAATTCGCTGATGAAGAAGGGTATATCTTCTTCTTCGAGAGTTTGAATGTACGTCACTTGTTCTTCAAGCCCTGGCTCGCACATTTTAGCGGCGGTAATGATGACCGCTTCTGCATCCGCCGCGTGAAATCGCTCCAACAACATCTTCTCTTTCGGCTTGTTATTATCATGCTGAACGGGGCTATAGGATGAGGATTCGATATAAGCTGTAGCAAGGGCTGCAATCGGGTCATCTCCTGCATCGACATCAGAAAGAATCCAGCGCAAGCCAATGAGGAAATCGTCATCGACAACATAGCAGGATTGGCCGATTGTTCGAATCAAATCCAGTGGAGGTTGTTCACAAAATCCGCCTTCGAAAATGACGCGGATTCGATCTTGTTTTCGAGTCGGACGCTCATCTAGTTGACCCAATACTTGGGTTAGTAACTCGTTGTGCTCTTCGCGAGGAATCATTCCTCCAATTCTAACGAGCGTGTAGGCTTCATCCGCAGTGATTTTCCATGGAGTCTCCTTCTTTACAACGTATAGATCACGAATTAACTTACGATTCTTGTTGAAAACTGCAATAGAATTCACCAATGCTTCATCGGTGATTTTCACTCCACTGACATCCTCTATCAATGCGATAATCCGCTGATATTCTTCAGTCAAATATTGTTTGGAATAATTTGAATTTGGATTCTGAGGCAGATATAGAATCTGACAAGGATAATTGAAATTCCGACCCCAAATCGCACCGAGATTTCGTGCAGCATCACATATTGGATGAGTAACGAACATTTCGAGTTCAACTCGGCCACTCAAAGCCTGTTCAAGGTTGGTTTTCATGATTGAACAGAGGTACGAGCCGAAGCGAGAATCTGACAATCTAGGCTCGACAGGCGCTCCACTCATCTTCAGAGGTAACATTCCTGCCGCATGTGCAAATTCTTCAGGAAAGTAAACTTGAAAATGCCCGAGAACCTTTCCCCCATTTTCACGCCAAACTTTGACTGTGGGCCATGAAATATCTTCTAGAGTCTCTCGACACAGCCATAGTACTTGCTCGATAGATTTGCCTTTCCATCCTTGTAATGTTTCAATTCTAGAATCATCACTAATCTGAATTTGCATTTCATTACCCATAATTAGTCGAATACTATATTTCTATGTCTAATTACTCCCGAACATGTATTTTGAACCACATTTCCAGAGAGAAGTCGCCGAATATATTCGGGAGGTGGGGCGTTTCAAACTTAGGTTTTGGACAACTATTCTTTGCCCATAAGTCGGCGCTCTATTTCTTGAGCTTTAACGAACAGCACATGATTCTCTTTGTGGATATGAATGTGTGTATCTTTTTCAAGCAATTCTAATTCACCAAAAAGAGCACGATATGTGTTACAAGCGTGATCTGGTGGAGTGTAGGAATTAGTTAACTCCCTCAACTTACTCAAAGCTTGACCTGCCAAATCATGCTCATAGAACATTGCTCGTATTGGATTTCTTACTGATCCACAATGTACCTCGGGTAAAGTCGTGGAACTATCAAGGAGTCTAATTAATGGAAAGAGAATTTGTTCTTCTTTCATCATATGAGGTTCTAATTCCGCTTTTAAATCTCCAAAAACGTGAGCAATTTCCTTGAGGTGTGGTTCTCTCTCACCATGAACTCTAGCCACCTTCTCAGCATGCAAGCTAGTAATTGGCAGATGCCGCTTCAGGAAGTTGTGATGTGTATTCTCAATATGGTCACACAATTCCGTTGAACTCATATTATCAAATTCACTTCTCACAGAATTGTTATTCATCGAATCTATGTTGGCAATCTGAGATGTTACATCTTCAATCTCAATTCCCTTTTCTTCACAAACTTGCGATAGAGTTTCTCTTCCACCACAACAAAAGTCAATACCAAATTGAGATAATACTGCGGCTCTTACAGGCAATTCAGTTACAATATCACACACTCTTGTTTCTGCAAGCATTGAGGCTGAGTCAGTCATAGTGCCCACCAATATCCATATGGGTATAATTTGACTCACGAATATGTTCGATTCGATGTTTCAATGAGCCCCCATTGATTCGAGGGTGGATGCATGGGTACCCCATCCATCCGTATACGAAGCAAAGGGTACATGGTCTGCTGACGGTCGCTACATCGCCTTCCACTCAGATCGCTCTGGGAACTTCGACATCTGGGTGGTAGAGATTCCTCTAATCAATTCAAATTAAGTATTCACATGTTTCAAGGGTGAAAGAGGAACGCCGCGCCGAGGATGACATATGCACCCAGAAGCATAGCGCCCTCAAGCCAGTTGGATTTACCATCCGCAGCAATCAAATTGACTATCATCACAGCAAGGAAAACAGAAACTGTCTCAAGTTTCCCGAATTCAAAAGTCAGAGGTACACCCAACGCCCACGCAATCAGCACCATCAGTGGGGCGACGAAGACTGCGATTTGCGTCGAGGAGCCGACTGCAATTGCGAATGAGAGATCCATTTTGTTTTTGGCTGCTACCGAAATGGCGGTGAAGTGTTCAGCAGCATTACCGAATAATGGTAAAAGAATAACACCAATGAAAAGGTGGGGCAAGCCAACATCAGCAGCAGCAAATTCCACCGAACGCACGAGAATCTCGGCCATCCAAGACACCAGGATTGTTGCCAATACCAATAACAGAATTGCATTACGTTGAGTCATCTCGGGCTCTTCATTATGCTGACCTTCGGTGGCGAACAGATGTACATGGGTCTTGAATTGAAATAATAAAAATAAACCATAAAGTGCTAAGAGAATCACTGCTGCAATATGACTGAGATTTTCAACACCAGTATTGCCTGCATCCCCTCCAACCGCCGAGTGAAAGACAGTAGGGACAACGAGAACCATCACAGCAAGAAGGAGAAGGGAGCCGTTGGCGCTGACTTGGGTCTCGGAGAATTCCTGTTCCTGAAAGCGGATGCCCCCCCACACAAAGGAGAGTCCCATTACCAGCAATAAATTCCCCAAAATACTCCCAATCAGACTAGCTTGAACTAGATGCACCATCATATACGCAGTCTCACTACCAATACCGACTTTGTAGGCGGTCCAAATAGCGAGGAAAGCGATGATCATCTCAGCGGCATTTCCGAATG
Source organism: Methanobacteriota archaeon (assembly GCA_018654845.1). GTDB lineage: Archaea > Thermoplasmatota > Poseidoniia > Poseidoniales > Thalassarchaeaceae > MGIIb-O2. Next base: position 11,758 of record JABIKU010000034.1, read on the forward strand.
TGGCATTGAGAAGACCACCTAGAGACTCGGATGTTCGTAGAGCTATTTCCTCGGTTGCACGTCCCATCAAGAAAGCTAGCGGCATTATGGCTACCATCGAGGTGAAGAAAGCCATAGTCGAATCATTTGCAATGTATGCATAGTAGCAGGCGATAGGGACAGCAAGCAAAAGAAAATTGAGTTTGTTCTCTCGAGGATCTAAGGCTCTCGTCAGGCTGATACCGTCTTCCATACCCCTGCGCCTACACTATGATGGGTCAATGTTGCGCCTGCCTCTCGATGCGTTCATGGCTTCCTCCACTAGCCCAAGACTCATGGAGAACACCTTCCGACTGGCTCTAACCGGCACCCCCGGTACTGGTAAGACCACTATTGCAGCACTGCTTACCAAAGCGGGTTTTGTGGTTGTTACGATTGAAGAATTGGCTAAAATCGCTGATGCTCTTGGTGATATCGACCCGGCAGATAATGCTCACCCGGTAGATCTCGACATACTTTGTGATTCACTCGATGAGTTATGGAAGCCGGCTCCTATAGAGCCGGAAATAATCGATGGGCACCTTTCGCACCACCTCCCCGCTGACGCTGTCGTGGTACTCCGCTGCGACCCAGAAATCCTGCGTGGACGCCTGGAGAATCGTGGTTATTCTACGGAGAAAACCGAAGGGAATATCGAATGGGAATTGCTTGGCGGTGCGTGGAACGAGCGTGAGGGCGATACTCCTTGGGCGGAGTTCGATACTAGCGAAGAGAGTGCTGAGGTAATTGTTACTGAAATTTCCAAATGGATTTCAGATGGCTTCAAACCGGCTAGCCCTGAGGCATGGATAGATTGGATAGCGAGGATGGATGACTAATGTTTGAGAAAATGCGCGATACTTGGACAAAAGCCGTTCAACCCCTCGTCCTACGAATGGGCGACCTTGACCCGAGTGTTCTGACATGGACTTCACTGGTCATTTCTCTTGCTGCGTTTTATCTGATTGTAATCGCTGAATTGGACAGCACCGGTTCGATGATGATTCTCGGTGCTGTTGCCCTCGTTTTGGTAGCTGGTGTGTTCGATGCTCTGGATGGGGCTTTGGCCCGCCACCAAGGTACTGCGGGGCCTTATGGCGACTTTTTGGATCATTCAATTGATAGAATTGTCGATATCGGACTTATCGTTGCGATTGGCTATAATACTGCGTTTGTAATCGACCCGATGGCCGGTTATGCTGCAGCTTTACTCACCTTGCTCGGCTCGTATATGGGGACTCAAGCACAATCGGTCGGCTTGGGCAGATTGTATGGTGGATTCAGTCGTGCTGACCGCCTAGTTATCACCTTGGTTGGATTGCTTTGGGCAGCTTATCAGGCTGGAACCGGCGGCGCTGGAATTGATATTTCTGGCATTCATGAATATGCGAATTGGGCTCTCCTAGGTAATGCTGAATTAAACGGCATGACGCTTGCTCTAGCGGTGTCGTTTTGGGGTGGAGTTTACACTTTCCTTGTGCGTTTTATCGAAACTCGTAAGCGTCTCTTGGCTTGAGAATGGACTATCTAAAATGAGCCCTTAGGGCTCAATTCGAAGGGGAAGCATTATGCTTGTTTTAGAACGCGAGTGAGATTGTGAAGCATCTGATTGACCGTGTTTTGGAATTACAGGATGATGAGGGGTCACCCTCTGCTCCGGTCAAAAAAGAAAGTGATTCGGAATTAGCTTCGTTACTTTCCAGTCTTCAACCACGCATTCGAGTCTATGGGTGTGGAGGATGTGGTTCAAACACCGTTGCACGCCTCGAACACGAGGGGCTTTTCGATCAAACATATGTTCGTGGGATGGCAATTAATACCGACGCTCAGCATTTGCTTCGTGTTGGCGTCGAAAATAAAATTCTAATCGGAAGAACTGCACGTGGCCGTGGAGCCGGTGGCGATCCTGAGAAGGGAGAGCAGGCTGCTTTCGAATCTGAGCGTGCGCTGAATAATGAAGTTGAAGATTGTGATTTGGCTTTCATCACCGCTGGGCTTGGTGGAGGAACTGGAACCGGTTCCGCTCACATTATAGCGCGGCTCGCTAAGTCTGCTGGTGCGCTGACTATCGCTGTAGTTTCCTATCCATTTATTTCCGAAGGCGCTCTACGCCGACAGAATGCTGAATGGGGGCTTGAGCGCCTTCGCGAGATTTGTGATACGGTTGTCGTATTACCTAACGAGCGTCTGCTAGAGGTTGATGGCGTTCGAGATTTGCCTCTCGACGCAGCTTTCCGAGTTGCTGATGAATTGATAATGCGCTCGATTAAGGGTGTTTCCGAGATGATTGCAAAAGAAGGAATCGTAAATCTCGACTTCCAAGATTTGCGTTCAGTAATGGAAAATGGTGGAGGCGTTGCAATGATTGGGCTTGGCGAAGCAAGTGGGTCTAATCGAGCGGCAGAGGCAACAGAAGAGGCACTACATTCGCCGCTTCTCGACCTCGATATTTCCGATGCCCGAGGCGCTCTCATCAATGTCGTTGGTGGACCGGGCCTTTCACTCGGTGATACCGAGGCTTGTGCAAAGATTATTCGCGACCAAATCAATCCTTACGCTCGCATCATTTTGGGTGCTACAACAGACCCGACAATGGGTGACGAAATCCGCGTACTGCTCGTCTTAACCGGAGTAAAGTCGGACCAAATTCACGGTGCAGCATTGCACACTCAAATGCGCAATTTACGTACTCGAACGGTTGAATTCATCAATTGAGTTTAGCCAAACCGTTCATTTTGCAAACCCTTTGGGTTTCCCGGCGTGCTTAAAGAGGGATGGTTGGTCGCCGGGTCGCTAAGAGGGTCAGCCATGTCTATCGAGAACTCAAACACTAGTCCCGTCGAGGATAAAGTCCAAGGTTGGCAAGATAACATTGAGGCTCGTGTTCGTGGAATCCAAACCGGTCCTTACGCACGAATTCTGAAAATGGCTCGTAAACCATCCAAAGAAGAATTCCGACAGACTGTAATCGTTTGCGGAATTGGAATGTTCATCCTCGGTGGAATCGGTTTCGGAATGCTATATTTAATGGATAATTTACTTCCATCATTCTTTGCTTGGCTTATTGGTGCATGAGGTGTAATAATGTCAGACACATTTACTGTTTATCTTCGTAACGACGAGCAAATTTTGCTGATGCAACGCGCTGACGAGGTCGCTGATTTCGCAGGTGCTTGGGATGGAATCTATGGTATCGGAGATCCTACTGATATCGATGTAGTCATCGCTCGCATCACCGAGTCTACTGGAATCCCCGCAGATCAGCTCGAGTATGTTCGCTCCGGCGACGCTCGTGGCCTCGCATTTGGAAACCGCTTGAACGATGTCACCCCACTACTATTCCTCTCAGGAACTAACGAAGTTACTCCGAAGACCCTCTACAAGGGCTTCGAGTGGGTTGACCCAGGTACTATTCGCCAGAAGGAATACGCTACTCCAAAGTTGCGAGAAATGTATGGTGACGTTGCTTCTTTCCTCTACATTCTCAAGACCAGTATCGGCCAAGAACAAAACGTCGCTCGAGAGATTCAAGCACGCCTTTCTGGCAGTGGATCTCTCGAAGACATTCAAGGCGAAATTTTCGGGGTTCTTTCACCGAATTTTATGCGAGGATATATTTTCGTTGAAGCTTCCGCACTACATCACGTTGAGAAACTCATCGGACGCGTTGGAGTCGCTGCGACTCCAATGAAAAATTGTAGAAAGGTTCTCGACGGAGAATCGCCACTAGAAGATGTTCTTCCATATTTAGAGCCGAAGGCTGCTACAGCTGGAATCGAAGAAGGCTGTATTATCGAAATCAGTGGTGGCGCATTCAAGGGTCAATCTGCTCGCGTAGTTCGTGTTACTGAATCCAAGGAAGAGGTCACAGTCGAACTCTTCGAAGCTCTCGTGCCGGTCGCTCTGACTGTGCGCGCTGACCAAGTTCGCGTTACCCAGCGCGTTGAGTAAGCAATTTACAGGAGACTTCGTTGAATCAATCACTCTCAAATAGTGAAGGTAAGTCGGCGAGGCACAAATACAGGAGGTAAGCACATGTCAGCAAGAAATGAAACACCACACAAAGTGAATCAAACTCTTGGCGTAAAGAAGTGCAATGGCTCCTGGGAAGAAGCAACTGAAAACTTGACAATGGTTCAAGTTAAACAACTTGCTGAAGAACAAAAGGATCGGTTAACCGGTGCTGATTTGTACGCACGTAGCCGTGAAATTATGGGCACGTGTGTTTCTATGAGAGTCAAGGTTGAGGGTTTCGAACCAAAAGAAGCACTCAAGAGAATGAGCGAGGGGGAATTCAGCGAACACTTTAGCTGAATGATCACGAAGCGTGGGAGAGGGAAACCTCGCAGACCACGGAGGTGAAATAAATGCAGGAAAATATTACAACCGCAATTGGACAAGCACTCGAGAACTCCCCGGAACGTAAGTTCGTAGAATCGATTGAAATGTCGATTACACTGAAGGATGTCGACCTAAAGAATCCTACAAACCGTATTCAAGAAGAAGTTCGTCTTCCTTCAGGTAGAGGTAAGGTTGTCCGCATCGCAATGTTCGCTGGTGGCGAGATGGCTGCAAAGGCTCGTGCTGCTGGACTCGACGTAATCGAGCCTTCTGAGATTGAAGATCTCGGTGGAAACCGTCAGAAAGCACGTAAAATTGCTAATCAATACGATTTCTTCCTATCAGAAATTCCTCACATGGGAACCGTCGGACGGTACCTTGGTGTCGTTCTCGGACCACGTGGTAAGATGCCACGTCCTGTACCACCGGCTCTAGACCCTGCAAATATCGCAGCAGGCCTTCAGAGCACGGTTGTCGTGCGCTCACGTGACAAGGTCACATTCCACACACTTCTAGGCTCACGCGAGCAAAGTTCGGATGATATTCTTGCAAATGCAATGGTAATTTGGAATCGAGTCACCGGTAAACTGGAACGCGGTGCAGGAAATATCCGTTCATGTTACATCAAGACCACCATGGGTCCTGCTATCAAGGTCGAGGTGATTGAGTGATTAGTGCTAAGGTTGCACCTTGGAAGCGAGATCGTGTTGGCGAGCTCGCTGAAATCATCAACTCAGATGGAGTTGTAGGAATCGTCGATATCGGTGGAGTACCAGCAGGAAACATGCTCAACATGCGCAGCGATCTTCGTGGAAAATTAACCATGACCATGGCAAAGAAGACTCTCATCAAGTTGGCTTGGGAACAATCCGGCCGTTCGTTAGATGAACTTGATACACTTTTCGATAATGCTGCTCAACCAGCTATCGTCCACTCCAATGCCCTCAACTCGTTCGAGTTATTTAGCGAATTAGAAAAAACTCGACAAGGTCGTGCGGCAAAGGAAGGCGAACTCGCACCTTTGGACATCGTTGTCGAGAAAGGACCGACCTCATTCGGACCCGGTCCAATTGTTGGAGAGTTCAACGCTGTTGGAATTCCTGCAAAAATTGACAAAGGAATGGTCGCAATTCAGAAAACTTCTACCGTTGTAAACCAAGGAGATGCAATTTCTGCAGACCTTGGAATAATGCTAGCGAAGTTGGATATCTTCCCAATCGAAATCGGTCTAATCTTGACCGGGGCAATCGAAGACGGTTTCCTATTCCCTGCATCTTCTCTGTATCTCGATTTCAAGAAGTTCGAATCTGATATCATTCAAGCAACATCTGGTGCATTCAATCTCGCTTGCAATGTTGCTTGGTTATCCAGCACGACAATGCCAACGCTCCTCTCGAAGGCTAGCGGCGAGGCTTTGTCTGTCGCAATCGAGGCTGGTGTCACAAACGAGACGACCATGCCTCTGTTTATCTCACGCGCAAATGCGCGTGTTTTGGCTCTTGCTGGCCAACTAGATTCCTCAGCGCTCGATGAAGAGCTATCAACAGCACTTGGTGCTGCTGTGGCTGCGAGCGAATCCGTTGCTGTCTCCTCGACAGAAGCGGAATCAGAAGCGGAAGAATCCGCTGCTGAAGAGGAAGAAGAGGAAGAGGAGGAAGCTGAGTTCGGTGGACTTGGCGATCTCTTCGGCTAAAAAAAATAGGTGAGATAAAATGGAATATGTATATGCTGCAATGTTACTGCACTCTGCTGAAAAGGAAATTGACGAAAAGGCTGTAACCGCTATTCTAGCGGCTGCAGGTGTAGATGTAGACGGAGCTCGAGTTAAAGCTCTAGTCACATCTCTTGGATCCGTCAACATTGGTGAAGCAATGGCTACCGCTGTTGCTGCTCCAGTCGCCGCTGCTGCTCCAGCAGCTGGTGGAGCCGCTGAGGCTGCACCAGCTGCTGAAGAAGCTGTGGAAGAAGAGGAAGAAGACGATGGCGCAGGCTTCGAAGGCCTGGGCTCACTCTTCGGCTGAACACGCTTAGTGAAGGAAACAAACAAATCCTCCGCATAGCGGAGTTAGTCCGTGCGGACGCTGGCTGCTCGAAAGGGCGGACGCCGGGAGATTGGCTCACCCCTCTCTCGTCCAGGCTGCACTTCACAAAAAATCCAAGTGGCTTCACACGAATCCATATTGAATAGGCTCCCATCCGATTATCATGGTAGCAAGCCGCTTGCTGGAAATACCAGTTAGCGTGCAGCCTATCGACGCGATTCGTTCGATGCGATTAATTGCTGAATCGCAAGGTTGGGAAACTAAATTAATCGAAGAGAGTCGAATGGTTCACCGCTGGGCAATCGTGATGCCCATAACACGGCAAGCCCGTGTAATTGGTTTTCACGTAACTTCAGGTGAAGCGACCGGTTTCTCGATTAGAACATGGTCACAGACTCCTGGATCCGCTGGTTCGCTAGTATTCGTCTCATTCGAAATTCCACGTCAATTAGAAGGAGAAAAGTGGGATTCAATAATCAAAGAATGGGTAAAAGGATTGCCGAGGTGTCCATGGAAATGGACTTTTGGTGAGCGCTCACGGCTAGGTTATTTGCTACCAGAATTCAAGCGCTCAAGAGTTCAATTTACAAAACAAGGAATCGATATGAAATCTTGGGGTGGAGCAAGCATAGATTCGGGCAAGGAAATCAAGGAAGAAAAAAATTAACATTTCTACTTTATATTTTCGTGTAATACTTGGAGGTCGGAGTAATCTTTACGAACTCTGACTGGTCAATTATGGGATCTTTGAAAAACCTAAATATTTGTTTTTTTAAGGAAATCTTGCAATTTCCCCATAATTTTCCTATTCAATCCTCACAGATAATGGAATTGTTTGATAGGTGGGGAGTGGACGCAGAGCCGGGTTTGAAATGGATTTCAATGACTTCGTCGATACGCCGCGTAAGCAATTAATGCTGGCTGGCTCAGTATTTTTCTTACTCATTTTCCCAATATATTTCGCGGTAATGCCAACGCTAATCGGTGACGGGTTAGTTTCTGCTGGCAGTAGTGGAATTTCTGCAGAGTGGGAAGTTTCATTCACAGAAACACCGATTTCTCTTACAGAATCGGTTAATCTTGGTGATGGAGATAGTCACGATAGTTTCTTTGATTTAGAGACTGAATCAAATATCGGTTATGTAATGTTAGAGATATCCTGCAATGATAACGATGACCCAGCGTTCAATGATGAAGGATCTGTGACCTCTGATATTTCACAAATTACTGGTGAATTCGAAGATTTAAGTGATTCAGGCAGTTGTGGTAATTCGCCAGTCGTTACGATGATTTGGTATCCTACGACAAATTACACCGGTGGCAACCTCACATTGACTGGTACCGAAAATGAAATTCGACAACTGTGGGCTTCGAATGGAGATGGTGTTGGTACTTGGGCGGCTACACTTACCGCTGAAATCAATGCCGCCCCAGTTCTTGGTGGAATTGTCGATAATGACGAAGATTACGACATCGTTTGGACTGCAATGACCTATGAGTTGGTTCTGACTCCAGTAGTCGAAGTCGAAGCTTAATCGATTTTACTTCGTCACATTTTCTCAAAAAATGATTAATTAGTGATCATTTTTTTGCATGAATGCTGATAATATCGCCATTCTGAATTTCATAATCCGCACCAATTACCCGTCCACTTCTAGCATCGGTAGCGCGGATGAATCCATCTCCTAAATCACTGTGAACCGCATAAGCTAGACCCTTCGCAGTTGTTCCTTCTGGCACAAGTAGAGCATCGGGAAGGATGTTTCCTTCACCATCTATCCAGTGTGTGTCATCTTGGACAGGATATGCTACACGATGGCTTAATCTATCGAAAACGACAGTTGAAAGCAAGCCGATTAATCCACCACCATCCCATTGTGATAAGGTTTCAGAAATAGATGTCAAAGCGGTTCTTTGTGCTTCTGAAAGCTTTTCTTGACCGGTTTTTGTTATCTCAAATTCAGATGTATTCGGATCTAATTCAATCAATTTAGCAAGCGAAGCTCGTCGTAAAGCGAGTTCTGCCTCCGCACTTGTAGGGACCAATACCCCTCCTGAATTTTCGACCAGTTTTGTTAGGTCTTCCCACGAACTTTTTTCACTACAATCGGCTTTATTTGCTGCAACTGAAATTGGGAAAAGTCCAGCACGAATCGTCGCAGCAAGAGTTCCGAGAACTTCTTGGCTCCAATTCCATGGTACTCCAGCATCGGGATGATTTTGAGAAACAGCTGATACCCCAGACAAAATATGAGATTCTTTTGCACCAATTCCAGTTAATTGATCAAGAAGATATGTGACGAGAGCTTTCTCGCCTTCAGATTGAACTCGTCGCGCTCCGCGCGACCAACTCGACTCGATAATTCCCAATAGCCAAGCGTCGAGTTCATCAAGCAAAAATTTGTGTTCTTCGACCGGATCTGAGCCGCCTTCACCAACTGGATTACCTTCCATATCAGTCGAACCTGAAACATCGACAACCTGAATCAGCGCGTCACAACGTGCTAAATCTGACAAGAATTGGTTTCCTCGACCACGACCTTGGTGAGCGCCCGGCACAAGACCAGCAACATCGATTAAGGTCACGGGGACAAGGCGTAGGTGTGCCCGGCAAGAACCAGATTTAGGAGTGCAAAGACTACCTGCACGATTATGGTCTTCTGAACTTTCTAGACGACCTAATGCCTCTTTTTTTGCGCGAAGTTCAGCGCATGCACAGGGCTCTCTCAATGGTAGCCAAGCGACACCGACATTCGGCTCAATCGTTGTAAAAGGATAATTAGCAATCTCGACTGGTGTTTGAGTGAGGGCCGAAAAAGATGTTGATTTTCCGACATTTGGTTTGCCGACGAGCCCGATGCGCATAGAAATCAAAGTTTGGTTGCACTGCCTTTCTCATCGGATTGACTGACTGGAACTACCTCTGTATCGAGGCCAGCTCCACTGGCGAGGATTCGGCGCACACTAGTAGTAGAAGCAAGAGAGTACGAGTCACTCTTAATCGAGGAAGAGTTGGCTGCAGTAGTCTCAACGAGTGCGCCACGGAACAATCCACTAATCATATTCAAGGAATGAATTACAGCTCCGATAACGACGCCGTAGAACATAACCGAGCCAACCTTGCGCAATTCTTCAACGAGTGAAACGGGGTCTTCGACGGCAGCGGAAACGAGAGCCATATCGATGAAATCTGCAATCATCGTAATCGAAATTCCGAATAATGCGCCACCAGCAAGCATCCAGAATCCCCAGCGAGCGCGGGTTTGTGAAAGCAAATTACGACCGGTAATCGCTGGGTATAGACTCAATGAAGCACCGAGAGTGAGTGGAACTAGAACTAGCCAGACTGCCATCAAGCTCAACGCATTTGATAATCCAGCGAGTTCACCTGCACCTGCAACTACATCGGTTTGAACGAAAAGAGCCCCTATTGTGATTGGGATTATCAACCATGTACCGAGATTCATCTCCATGCTACCTGCTCCTTCAATTGATGCACCATTTCCACGAAGCGTAATCATCATGTTTCCAACAAAAGCAATCATTGGAAGGAAAGATAATGACATCAAAAACGCTACTGCAACGCCATCGGTTGTACCTAATTCAATAGTAGCAGATTCGGCTAATGGGCCGAGCATATCCGCAACCATCGATCCATCTGTAGCACCGAGTGGATTGATTGTCATCAAACCGCCAACCAAGGTAACACCTGCCAGAACCTTCGACCAAAGTGCATTGCCTGTACTTGCCGAAGCAGCGTAAAGTGCAATTCCGGATGTTCCCAAGAAAAAGAAAGAACTACCGATTAAGTGGTATGTCATCCATTGACCGATGCCGGTTGTTGCTGCACCGGTTAATACTGAGAGTGTGGCTACTATTGGGTCGCCTAGAAGACCGAATACAAGCATCCATGCCGGTAATGCAATCGCAGCGGTTCTTTCCGAAATTGTCAATAATTGATTGATAATAACCGAAGTTAGTGCTAGAATTTGAACCATTGTTCCAATCATCATGACTGGAATTGTCAGAATGATTGGTGCATGAGAACCAATGATTAGTAATAATACGGAAAAAGTCCAAAGAAGCGAAGATAAAACTCCATTCTTCTCACTAGCTAATTTGGCACCGACCAACTTTGGAATGATGTGAAGTCCGGCACCAATGATGAACATTGAAACCGAGCCGTATAATGCCGTGTATTCACCAGCAGAAATCAAACTAGCAGCAGAAGGCGAATATCCCCAAGACGAAAGTGAGTGGAGCGCATTCGGGTCGTGGGTTAACCAAAGACCTTCAAAGGTGAAAGTAGCAGCTGCAAGAAGCCAGATTGTACCTTGAATAATCCATGCTTTGGCACCCGAGCCAGCGCGTCCTTCGACAAGATCAGCGCCAGGTCCGAGAGCCTTTTCAATCATGAAAAGAGACATGCCTTTTGCAACATCGGTGAATATCCAAAGTCCGCGTTGAATCAAGAAATAAGCTACAAATAAACCAATCCAGAATAGTAGCATCATTGTCAAAACTGTGTCCATTCATCATCACCTCACTCGCTTGTTGCCTCCAAAAGCAACGTGCCAACTATCGAAAAAGCCCCAATCATAATGCCGAAGATGAAGAACCAAATTCCTGAGTCAAAAATTCCTGAAAAGATTGGTAAAACACTGGAAATAACCGGCAACTCCTGGCCGGGGTAAAGTAGACTAAACATCACTAAGAAACTGAATGTTGCTACCATACCAAGAGCCAAAAATACCCAAGATGCAGCTGGTTCTTGCTCTCCTTGGAGAAATCTTTCTGTTGAATCAATTTCACTTTCTGACATAATCACACCTAGTGCATTCCCATAGGGAATGCTCCGACCAGCGGTAATTGACCCTTAAGCATTAGGCGAGAGGGGGGCGAAGTTTTCTACCGTGCACATCATGGTGCACGAGCCAGGTCGACTGCCAGTCCACGTCTATCAGTTCCTGAACCAAGTGGTGCTGGAAGAACTGAGTCATTGAATATTTCAGCTTGCCATACCTTTTTGCAATCGCAATCAAGTCCTCTGAATTCGTCGAGACTTCGAGAAACAGAATAGCGCTCAATTGCGGCTACTACTTCTGTATCGCATTTCTTGCAATTATGTGCACCACGGATTCTTCCACCAGCAGTAGGATGAACAATTGTACGACAATTTGAATCGGCTATATCATCGTGTGTGCACTCAATCATCTCAACTAATGACCATAGCCAAGGTGGGCGATATTCGCGATTTCGAAAAATTCTATCGACGATGGTTCCCTTTTGAATATTCATTGGATTTATAGAAACCTCATCGGACAGTGGTGCTACCTCTCGCAACCATTCTTTGGTCAAGTTGAGTGCATCCCCCTCAGACATGAATGGTGGTTTGAACAGCAGGTATGTTTTGACACGAAGCCCTGCTGTTCGCAAATCGTCAACTGATTTTCGCCACGTTTTTGTCGAAAATCCCTTGTTACAATGAAATCGAAGAACCGTATCATCCAATGCTTCGAGGCCGATTGCTACAGTGCATCCCGGATGGCGTTCGGCCACCCAAGCGAGTTTATCTGGATGGCAAAGATGAGCTTGAGCCTCAACAATCAGATGAAGCCCCAATTCATGGGTCTCTTTTAGAACTAGATCTTGAAATTCAACTGGAATTTCTCTATCTTCAAAAAATGTTCCAGAAGTGTAAACTTTGACCATCGAACATCCATCAAAATCATTGGTTTTTCGTTTAGCTTCATCCCATTGCGCGAACAAATCATCTACAGTTACATCATCACGAACATCATTGAAATATCCACAGAAAGTGCAACCCGATTTCCACCACCAAACACAGCCGCGAGTTCGTAAAATTACAGTCGCGGCAGTACAAGGAGTCCCATCGGGTAGGGTCTCTGGAGTTTTGTATACTGTCGCTGGGCGGGAAGCATCCCAAGATTCTCGGCGTGAAATCGATGATACAGAATTTTCTGGAGCCTTGACGAGATGATGGACTTTGACGGCTTTTGAGCCGTCACCGAGCAAGCCACAGGCATCTCCCATGATTTATCGACTCTGAACCCCGACTTGATTCTGACGGGTCCAATAGGTCAACCTAATTTGCCTGCTTGCATCGTAAGTGGTGTGGAATCTGTTTCGGAGAGTGGGGGTTCAGAGTCGATGGATAGCCGAATGGCCCTTCTCAGCATCGTCATAGTGATATTACTAGGGATGCAGATATTCCTTCGTATTGATGTCGAAGAAGGAATAAGAGTTGCAAAAGCCGTTGATGCTGAGGCTGGATTAATTCGTGGTGAAGAAAAATGAAATCGTTTGATTTTGTTCAGAATTTGTTGACTACTCTGGTCATCCCAATGTTAGCAATTGTTGTGGGAATCGCTGCTACACCAGGCGTCTGGATATTTCTTGAATTTCATCCATTAGTTGCTGAGCAAGAGTACTGGATTGAGATTCTTGGTACAGGCATCCTCCTTGGTTTTGGAGTCATGATTTGGGGTGTCACCTTAGTTTTGTTATCAGGGGTTCTTGGTGGCTTGACTGGTCCTCGGGTTGGAGAAGGAAGGTATCCACTCAGATCGTTTGTTACAATCCAGTGGGCATTTTCAATGCTTTTCCATCGTATTGCATTGTTCTTCCTACCAAAACTAGTCCCTTCATTCATTGGAACATTGTACTACAGACTTTCAGGAGCGAAAATAGGTAAGGGTTGTCAACTAAACACAGAGAATGTTAACGATTGCAAATCAGTAATTATAGGGAACAGTGTTGTTCTTGGAGGTGCATGCACAATCAATGCTCATCTCGTTGAAAGAGATGAGTTAGTCATGGCTCCTGTTGTAATAGGCGATGGGGTTCTTATTGGAGCAAAGTCGACTGTACAACCAGGGTGTAAGATAGGAAAGGGAGCAGTAATTGCCACCATGGCTGTACTACCGAAATGGACTGAGGTCCCAGCTGGTGAAGTATGGGCAGGCATTCCTGCAAAATGCATCCGTCGAGCTGATGGATCAAAACCAGAATGATTTTCAATCAATCTTCTGAATCATCGCCAGCATCTTCTTCGAGTTCTTCAGCCATATCTTTAGCGTGAGAAACTGCATCTTCTGCTGCGTCGAGAGCTTCATCCATTCGCGACTTGAAAGTATCTTGCTTCGCAGCGAATTCTGCCATCTTCTCGACAGCTGAATCAATCATTTCGTAGCGAGTGTTAATCGCTTCGTTCAGATTTTCGAATAATTGCATGTGTTGAACATACCAGTCATCACGAGCGCTGAGTTCTGCTTGAGCTGTTTGCAGCGACTCGTCGAGTTCTTCTGCAATTTCAAAAACACGACCGAGTCGAGCCTTTTCCCGAGAGTACATTTCTTCGGTTTTCTCAAGTTTCGGCAAAAGGTGTTCCATCTTCTTGCCGGACTTAGCACCTTCCATCTCCATGCTGCGAATTCGATTGTCCTTCTCAGTCAACAATGATTCTAAGCCTTCACGATCGATTTCATGATCGATTGCTTCCTTTTCGAGGGCATCGATAATGCCGTTTTTTTCTTCGATCTCATTCTCGATATTGCGATATGCAACATATAATTTTTCAAGTCTATCAGATTCTTCGATCAAGCGCTCTTCGAGCTGCTTAACACGAACTTCTGGGGTTATCGAGCCGCCTTCTTCATCACTCATGTGAATCCCTTGCTATGTTCGAGACCTACTCTCGCTTTAACTTCGGCGGATTCATTCTCATGATGAACGGCGTTCGCCCGTCCTCACTGCGAAACTGCAGCTACTGTCGCAGCGAGGACAGCAGTCAACCGTTTAGAAGAAGGAATGTGGAGTTTTTCGTCCGGTCCATGAGCATTATTCCCTGGACCGCCTGTACCTGTACAGAGGAAACTTGCATTTGGGTATTTATTCTGCATCATCGCCATGAAAGGTATAGTCCCACCAACCCAGGTTGCCATAGGGGGTAATCCGCTGATATGCTTGCTTGCTTGTGCAAGTGCTTCAGCGACTTTTCCTTGCATCGGCGGTGCATGGAAACCATCGGCCGCCGCATCTTGTGCATAAGTGACTTCAGCGCCATATGGAGGATTTTCTTCAAGACGCTGCTTCACAAGTTCATCGACTGTTGCTGCATCTACTCCGGGAGGAATTCGGAAACTCAATTTGAGATCAGTATTGGTTCGCAAGACATTTCCGGCGGTCTGTGAAGGTGGCATCCCATCTGCTCCAATAACTGCCATCGCCGGCCGCCAATTCATATCGAGAAGTATTTCTTTTGATCCTGGATGCTGTGGGAGAAGACTGTCAACTACTGGCAATTGCTCCCAAATTCCATTTCCGAGAAGTTCTGCTAATGCTGTTGCCTCTTCGTGAACTTTATCCGAGATCTCAACATGCATTTCTGGAATTAGCACTTTTCCAGTTACTGAATCTTCTACTCTGTCGAGTAACATTCGCTGAATTCTGAACGAGGATGGAATCGTTCCACCTGACATTCCAGAATGTACACCTTCGTGCGAAACTTTGACAGAAAGGTTTCCAGAAACTAGACCACGTAGGGCTTCAGTGACCCAAATATGTTCATAATCTGGCCCACCACTATCAAGAACGACTACTAAATCGGGATTTCCAAGTTGCTCACTCAAAGCTTCTAGATATGGTGGTAAATCAAATGACCCCGACTCCTCGCATGTTTCTATCAAAAAGTGTGAAGTCGGATACGGCACTCCTTGTTCCTGAAGCATCTTGAGTGCCGTAACACAAAGATATCCGCCATATCCATCGTCTAATGCACCACGACCGAATAGCCAAGGATCTCGACGGACGCCTTTCAATGGATGCAATCCTTCTGACCAAAGATTTGGGCGTGATGGTTGTTTATCAAGATGAGAATAGAAGATGACTTCGCCCGGTCCTGTTCCTTCGACCGAAACCAATAATACTGGACTTCGATCATCGATTCTATGAATTTCATAACTCATATTTTCGATATTTTGTTTGTCGAGCCAAGCCGAAAAAAGGTCGATTGTTGCATCTAATTCACCTTTTTCAGCCCAATTTGGTTCGAAGCCAGGTGATAATGCCTCGATTTCAATAAATTCACAGAGACTCGGCAATATTGAGGATTCCCATAACTCATCCGCTCGCTCACTCAGTCGGTCCAAATCTACAGACATAGCCTCCTGTCGTAGAGTCCTTTCTTTGTATCTTCGACAGTGGAACCTGTAAATTTTCGAATAAATAGCTCAGATTATTCGATAATTTGCATCTCAGCAGAACTACAAATTGGGGTCAGTCCTCGATTAAAGGGGCAGGTTTGGCAAGCTTCTGCTTCTTTTCCAGAAAGGCGTTGATGATTTGAGAGAGGTTCATCCGAGGATAATGCCATGCTCGCTGCTAGAATGAGAATTTCGTCAAGATCTCGTTGGGCTTGGTCGAACATATCCTGAGGATATTCGACAAGTCTACCCGTCACACCAATCCAAATCGCTGGTCGAAGTACCTCACGAGTGGCGAATCCTGCCTCATTGCGGAATTTCTCAAGGCTTTCAATTGCTCGATAATATAGTGCTAATTGCATTCGATGATGGAGCAGCATGTCGAATTCTGCTTCACACTGAGGTGCAATTCCAACTTTCCCTGACCCTTCGAGCAAGCCATCTTTAAAATTGGAATTGAGTTTCCATGCCTCTTCGGTTTTGAGATCAATTGGACGAATTGAAGGGCCCTTTTCATCAATAGTGCACAAAACCAAATCGATAATTCCATCCATCTCAATAAATGCTTTATCGATTTGAGCAAGCGGTTTGTCACCATCAGGTGTCCATCGGCTACGAATTAGACCCCCCAACGGGGCTGGCAAGGAGATGTGGAATGGCATTTCTGTTCGTAATCCTTCAACAATTTCGCCACCATCATCTGAAATTCCTTTTACCAAATTTCCAAGTTTACTATTCTGTAAATTATTAATCATCAAATCGACGAGCTTTTGTGTTGTCTTCTTATCTCCGGCGGCTGGGAATAATTCACCATATACCTGATTGTGAAGGCTCTGGTCAGCCATTTGATCTTCATTTGATTGTGTCCAAGACTCACCAAGAGGTGTTGAAGGTGATTCACATCCAGGATTTGGAATGCCGAGTTCGACAATTCGATGGATGATTTTTCCGAGCGTTGCTGCATCGACTCCAGCGGGCATTCCAGCGACAACACTCGATTCTGACTCAGGAATGATGGGGTCAGAAGTCAGACCACCACGTGTCTCAAACCAATGTCTTCGGGAGCATTGCCCAAGAATAGATAGACGGTGCGGTGCAATACGAATTCGTGGTGCTGCGTCGGTACGAGCAGGTGGGAAAGCTACTTTTTCGCGGGTAGAGGAATTTTGTGCGGCATTATTTGTCCGCTCAATTTTTTGTAATGGAGTATAGAGAGGTTCGGCATCTGAATCATCAGTATTGAAACAATCCGAATGATGTAAAACAACCATTCCACTCAGATTAGTCTCGCCAGTAAATGCATCGAAATTCATTGAAAATGGGTTGAGATAACGAATCGTATTATGAGTTGAAGGTGGGATATTTGATTCAAAATCATCTTCTCTATTCCAAATCGAATTCCTCTCACCTCGACGCCAGGACCCTTGACGGAGCGATTCTAACCACATCTGACCGAGTTGTGGCATGGTTTTACTGTAATTCCAAGGAATTTGCAATCCAGAAGGCGTCCCGGCAATTTCATCTTCAGCATCATATTTCCAAATCGTTCCTTTTGGCGAGCCAACGAGAATCAATCTATGTTTGGCTCGAGTCGCTCCAACGTAGAGAAGGCGGCGTGCTTCAGCATCCTTTCTCGCCTGATAAAGCCACTTTGTATGCTCCCAAACACCAGACTTTGCTTTGTCCTCATCAGTCCAAGGAAGTGGGCTTCCAGCAAATATTTCTGGACTCACAATTGCTCTCGAACGATACTCATGATTGAGGTTGGTCTGTCTTTTTGAGAAAATATCTACTAGGAAAACGACGCTGGCTTGCAAACCTTTTGAGCCATGAATTGTCATTACTCGAACAGCATCCTTCGGCGGAATTGTTACCGCTTCCATTGCCGAAGAATCCCTCTCTCGTAATTCTCTGATTCGGTCGGCGATTACAATTGCATCGCCACCGACCTCAACCATAAGAGAGCTAACCAATTGAGTGAATTGTTCGACATCTTGGAGCGTAGTTGTATCGGGATATGTGGCGAGTAAATCAGAGCGATCGAGCGTGTCTTCCAGCAACTCAATTATTCGACCGGTTTCAGCAAGGGCAATCCACCGGTCGATGAGGTTTTTTTGACGAGAATTGACTGCGAATTCAGCCATTCGATGAAGCAAATTTTCATCTCGTTTAGCCAAGCTGATGAATTGTTGCAATCTAGCATCATCAAAACCAACTAAGCTAGAACGCGCAACCCAAGCTGCGTTGTGACGATCAAACGGTCGTGCGATAAACTGCAGCAATCCATCGAGCGTGTGCACTGCAGGACGCTCGAGTAAACCTCCTTCGCGATCGGCTTGAGCATCGATTCCAAAATCGTTCAAATACCGTATTATTACATCACGAATTCGCGCACGAGTAGGCAGCAGCACCATGATTTCGTGCGCTGGAACCGGTTTTGATTTCGATAGTATATCCCATCGGCCTTCAGGTGACTTTACCCTAACCGAGCGACCTTCAATTAAGCTCTTAATCCGAAGAGCGATCATCATTCCTTGGCGCTCCATTGAATTTGGTACACCCGGCCCAAAGGCGTCGATATACTCATACAAATCAGTGGGTGGATCGGTAGCGATTTCTTTGTTGAGAGGGCAGAGCCACTCAATTGAACCACTAGATTTTGTAAGATCAGGACAAGCGAATAATTCTTGAGAATCTGCATAAAAATCACCACTCGGAACAGTTCGATGACGTGGTGAAAAAATATCGGTCCACCATTGATTCATCACACGTAATAATCCACCATCTGTTCGATAATTTACTTTCAAAGAAACATGACCTTCTATCCGCATATCGACCTCTTCTTGACTCGGCGAAGAAAGACCTTGATCTGTCGCATCGAACGGAATCCAACCGACTAAATCACGTCCACCATCCTGCCATATTTTTGTCGCTTGAACAATTGTCAAAGGATGGTCATTTCTTGGATCCCGACTATGTGTTTCGCTTCGCAGCGGTGGACTTCTTGTCAATTCTGAAAGACTTGCGAACTCCTGCTTATTGACCTCTCTTAGAGTGCGGGCATACGTGCGGAATCCTGTGACTTCGGCTTGTCGGAACGCATAGATGCTTTGTTTCACATCTCCAACATAACATACTGTTGGCTGCCATGGTGTATTCGGAATTTCAGGATCTCCTTCTACCCATTCTCGCTCACCCCATAGCCTTGCTAATAGTCTCCATTGTAGTGGAGAATTATCTTGAGCTTCGTCGATGATGAAGGCACGGTACCTGCGTCTAATCTTCTTCAATAATCCATATCGATGGGTTAAATCGGCGCGGATTTGACCTAAATGAGCGGCAGATTCACCTGCTCGACTGGGATCTTCTTCTAGCGCATCAAGAGCTGTAAATGCAGTGAAAATATTCTCATCACGCCAGGGTTCGGCACTCGATTTATCGAGTGCTGACTGAATCGATGGGTGATAAAATTCTCGACATGCTTCTGGACAATTAATTAGAAGCAAGTCGCCGGCCAATCGTTGAATATCATCAAAGTCATGAACTTCATCTCGAGCTTTCAATTTAGCGAGAATTCCTTGGAAGCCACGTAAAATTAATCGTAAATCATCAAGATTTCGAGCCTCGTGGGAGAGTGAAAAACAGTGTGCTGTTCCCTTGCTAACAGTTGGAGCAACCTCAGGAAGTTCTTCAGGAAGTGTCGCGAGGGGAGATTGCCAATTTTCATTCGAACATGGAGGGGGCGTCTCATCGAGTAGTATGGCTGTTCGAGTGAAGTGAAGGTAGGTTTGACCTTCTGTAGTACTCCACAATTCATTGATTCTTTTCGCGGTTACATCGAAAAGTGATTTCAATGAACCAAAATTTTCGATACCTTTTGGCCAATCATCATTCGGCAGCGAGGCGCGTGGGAAAAATGTGATTTTCTTGTTGAACCAGGTCGAGCGGTTTGAAGTACATTGCAAAATATGACCAAGCCAGATTAATTTATCCCAAACTTGGTCACCCGGACCATTATCTGCTAATCGATCTAAGCATGCGATTCGAGTATTTGCATCCCAAGCACCTCCTAATTTAGTAATATTAGATTTAACTGATTGGCAATAATCATCGATAAGCCTGTGAATCTCTTCAGTAAATTCATTTAGAGTATTTTCATCGATTGATTCTAATATTCGTCCTAACAATAATTCTGACGAAATTGAATCGTTTTCATCGAGTAAATTTCGAATACCTTCCTCGATGAAAACTGAACGAGTGACAAGAGAGCGAAGAACTGAAGTTGCTCGGCGGCGACCGGAATAGTGTCGCTGAATTCGGTCACGAGCGCCCAAAACTGATTCTGCAATTTCAGCGGATATCCCAGCATCAACAGCTTCACCGATAAGATTTGGTGAACTAGGTAATCTCCAAAGTGTGTTTAGGGCGGATTCTGTCAGTAAAATTCGGCCTGAATCCGAGATATTTTCGCGGCTTAATGCATCTCCTAAAATGCCGCGATAGGGGGCCACTAATTGATTGAAGAACGAATCTATCGTTCCGATTGGTGCATCATCGAGAAGAGTCAATAATTGCTCATTGAACCCTTGATGGCGTATTCTTGGATCCTTCCGATATGTGCCATCATCACTTGCTGAACCCGGCTTCAATCTCGAAATTCTCTTACGAAGTCTATCTCGCATTTCATCTGCTGCTCGATTTGTAAATGTCAACAATACAACTTCGCCAGGTAACAACCCTCCCCATTTCCTCAAATCGATTCTCTCAGCCGAACCGGCGACCAGCATCCCACTTTGCAATCGAGATGGGCGCTCAGGTTTTGGCAAAATTCGTGTTGCTCGTTGATCTTCACATAGATAATGTTCGATAACTCTGTCAACAATAGTGCTGGTCTTTCCAGTGCCTGCACCAGCATCAACCACGATGTGAGAGTCTAGGTTTAGAGCCAGAAGTTGGGCTGTATTCAACTGCATCAATTATCCTCCTTTAGATTTACATCACAAATTTCTGCAACCCTACAAAATTTACACGCGTCTTGAGAAGGTGTAGGATGTACTCGACCATTTTTAGCACCGTTTGCAACACCTAGGGCAACGGAAATTCTTGCGGCTAGCCAGGCTCGTAGTGGATCACTTTGAGGATCGTTGTTCTCGTTTTTGAATCGATATCGGTCATGAGTAATAGACGTTCGATTACCAAATGAAGCACCTTCATTTGTAGGATTGAAACGGTTCGAAATTTCTATGAGATGAGTAGTTTTGTGACCAAGAACAGAAATTCCAGCGGCAACGACCAAATCACCTGGATGAGCAATTTCCCATGCACGAGCATAAAGGGCAAGTTGCAATTCTTCGAGCAATCCCTTTGCATGCCGATCTGTTACTTTTGTTGATTCACTGGTTTTGAGATCTCGAATTGCGATTAATCGCCGAGGTTTCCAATCGGTACCAATTATCTTCAAGGGAGCGATGGTTTCACTTCCTTCAGCATCAAACCAAATAGACTCATTCTCATCGAATGAGAGCAAATCTACACGATCAATCATTCCTCTCAAACGCAGTGAAGGTAATGCTTCACCGTTCGGGATGGTTATTTCTGCAGGTAATTCAATCTCAATTCCTCGCTCATCATGATTAATCAATTCCCATTCTAATGCAAGAGGAATCGCTCCAGTCAATTTGAGTTCTTCTCGTATCATTCGGCCGATTCGGCCGGCAATAGGTGTCGGCTGAGGATTTGGAGTCCAGTTCATCCATTCACGCAGATTCATTCCCGTCATCATTCGAACACGATTTGTCGATACCGCATCACTACGATTTAACCAAGGGGCACGATCATCTAGTACCTCGAGAGCGATTTTCATAATTTCCTCTTCATTAATTCCAGATTTCGCTATACTGAGAGGAATTTTACTATCTATACTAAAGTCAATTTCACGGTCACCTCCCATTTCAAAATTTAGTATTTTACACAATAAATCATGGTGGACATTATGGAATAAATCACCATGAGTTCGTGCATCTAAATCTTCGGTTTGTAAGTCTTCAACATCTGCATACAAACCGCGACCTAACCAACCAGCTCGCGGGCATCTCGCCCAATCATGGAGACGGCTGGCTGACCAAACTGAGATGTTTTGTTCAGCTCCAACAACATGTCCGTGTCGAGCATCATTTACCTGTGAATGAACTGAAAGTGGCGTGAATGGACGAGGATCGATTGTTACCGTCCTAATCTCCTTTGATGCTACACCCGTGCGGGCACTGATAACCGGCCAACGTTCATTCACCCTAGGTGGAGTGATGTCTTTCGGAGAGCGTTTTTTGAGATCTTCTCGGCGAAATTGAAATAGATGTTTTTTAGCTGAATTGGGTAGATACCCGTCTTCTTCAGCCACGGTCGGTTGACGTCTCTCACGGTCTCTTTGAAGGGATGAATCCAGTGAAATTGTTATCGAGTCTGGATTTAATGCAGGAGTAATCGGTTCGATATTTTGGCGCATGCGCTTACCATCAATTTGACGATGAGCGCGTGGACTTAACGAAGTGATTTTATCCAATTCAAACTTCTCACAATCATCATTTGGATCTTGTTCAAATGACCATTCTCGAATTGGAGCAGATGCAGGAGTTGCTTCATCAAGACTTGGGTCGAGAATGATTACCTCATTTGCACAATTCAAAAAGTGTTCACGATGGTGCCTAGCCTGACGGATGGGTCCATCAGGCCTCAGTAGATTCTTTTCATGTCGTTCTTCATCTCCGAGAAAAGGTAATTTCGATACACGCAAATCCCAAGAAATGCTTGAAGTATTTGCAAGAATGAGCAAATCTGCTGAACAGCCAAGTGCTTGTTTTGGGTTTAGTAATCTCAATCTTGAACTCAATTTGCTCTGGCTTGATCTCAACTCTGCTGAACGCAATAGAGTTGAAATTTGATCAACCCAATCTGAACCCATTCTCGGATGATTGAAACCTACTAAGGATTGAGATGAACGTAAGGAGGCTAATTCTTTCACAATAGTTTGAATGACCGCGGCCGGAGTTGCAAATACTCCATCAGAATTTTCCTTTCGGGACTCCACATCGATATTAGCTAAGGTGGCCATCAACCACTCGTCACCAGTTTTTGTTGATGGGAAAAAAGACAATTTCTTTCCGCTAAAGCAGCCAATTTTTTCACACTCATCGAATACTGTCCTATCAGCTCCAGTCAAAATTGGCCTCAGGCTATTTACAACTGATAATAACCACCATAATGTTGATTCTTTGGCTATTGCATCACGCTCTTTATTTGCTGGGCGAGAGAGAGTTTCTATCCAACGTAACAATGCCCCAGGCCCACCTAAAATATGATCACTACGAGCTAATTCACTCATCAAATTAGCATCGGGAACTGGCCGAATTTCTAAATCTGATGAGTGATGTGAAATTTCAGGAAAGAGTTTTATCGAATTTTGTAAGGCTAAGGTTCTCAACTTCTCCAAAGAGAATGCATCTGATCCGTGTCCAAGTTGAATCAAAGAGTGTAACCAATGTCCGAGTGAGTGCCCTATTACCGTTGAATTTTCAACAATAATTGGGAATCCTAAATCTCGTAATGAACGATTCCATTTTCCCTGATTATTTGTTAAATTTGGATCGACGATAATGATTTTCATCGTTGAACTTTCTCTCAATTTTTCATCGGTGAAAGACATTGCAGCGTGAAATGATTGGCTTTCACGTTGCAATAATACACGTCTTACTATAGATTCAGAATTATTGAGGCGAAGTTCGTGATTCGGCACCCATTCCGGCAAATTTATTGATTCTTTTATCGGATATTGATCTTCGAGTAAAATACCATGGGTACCGAGTCTGTAACTACCCTTATTTGCGAGTTGATGAATTGGGCAATGTTTCGAGATTGCAATCATCAAATCGATATGAGATTGAGGAAGAAGAGGAGCATGATTTAGCATGATGATGCCATCAATATCGAGCAAAGAAAACGGGTTCTCCCCCTCATCTAAACGCTCGATTAGTCGGTCAAAAACAAAGTCGGGATGAGTTCCTTCGAGATTTTTCTCAATTTTCCTTAATATTTGACGCAATGTCTTGATTCCAGGTCCATCCCAAGATGCTCCGGCACGCTCTTTTGAAAGGAAATAATGCAATTCAGAAAGGGCGGCGGTTTTCCCCATTCCCCACCCCATAGTCGGTAAAGGATTAATCAATGGAAAACCAAGTTTCTCGGCTTCTCGTCGACAGGATTCATGTAAAATCAACTCGAAGGATGAATCTGTTGACAATACCCGTGGTAACCTAAAATCAGCCACCAATAAAGCTGCCATCGACTCCACTGTTTGATGTAGCGTCCTATCGATAACACGCCCTCCTTCTGCTAAATCTGCGAGAATTTCTCGGCGCGCTTCTTCACTGGGATAAACCACCATGATGCGTGCCAAACCACCTAATTTCAATGAACGAGGATCAACGATTTGTTTCTCGAGGTGAGTCATGAGCCAATTCGGAAAGGCACCAGGAGAGATTTCTTCGTTAGAGATTTGATTTTCACAGACTTCCAACATGGCCTCACCGAGCGTTGACGATGTACGGCGGGGGTTATTCAACCCAACGATACAATTCGCCGATGATGGCCTACTCAATCATCTCTTCGTGGTAGCAGGGCAGCCCCAAATAATGGCAAAAGAATAGATAATGCAGGAGCTGGAAGTGCCGCAGCGAACGAATTATCTTCCTTGACTTCGGGTGAAAACCAATTGAAAACTAATACTGCAGACAAATCATCGCCATCAAAAGCGGCGATGTGCTCGACTGGTATCTGACCAGAAATTGCCGGAAGTTTGACTACATCGCGTAAAATATGGTGATAATAATCAGCTCCATTTCC
Source organism: Methanobacteriota archaeon (assembly GCA_018654845.1). Lineage (GTDB taxonomy): Archaea > Thermoplasmatota > Poseidoniia > Poseidoniales > Thalassarchaeaceae > MGIIb-O2. Next base: position 36,278 of record JABIKU010000034.1, read on the forward strand.
ACCTTCTGGAAAATATCCAACATCTTCGATAAAGTAAATCATCGGCTGAATTTCCAAATCTGAATACATGTCGGGAACTGAAATATTCCAAATGAAAATTTCTTCTCCTTCCTCACTCGAAAAGGCCAATGATCCCGAAAAACCACTTTTATCTATTGTCGAACCTGTATTGAAAGAGATCGAATAATCATTCTCGATCGAATCTGAAGTCGGCGAAGTCCCAATATGGAATCTTTCGCCGTCAAAAATATTAGTTGGTGCTAGACGTTCCCCACCAGCAGCATCGAGAGAGGTTTGCGCATATCGATCTAGCCAATAATTGTCAGTAGATTCAGCGCCGAATGGATCTTGAGTTTCAGCAATAAAGCGATGAAAATGTGCTTGAAGAGTGTTTTCACCATCGACTATGTTTTCCATTACCGCCTCAGTTTGGAGGCAATTTAAGCACCATGTAGCCGTGTAAACTTCGATGATTGTCGGCCAATCAACTCCATCTAAGCTAGCCGATTCCTCAGTAGTGTTATTGGAAAGAGAAATCGATATCCCGCCTAATGTTCCCGAATCTTGCCAAGATTCTTCGACAACATCTATCCATGTTATGGATTCAGTTGGAGAAACACCGGCAACGTTGCCAGCGAGAAGAAGAATGGTCACGAGAATCGTGAATAGGGAACGATTCATGACCATTCGGTGCAATGTGATGCACTCAAATGCTTGGGTTCTGTGATGCCTATTATATCGTCGATTCAAATGCTGTAATCGCGCGCTCAATATCCTGATCCGTGATGTGTAGATGGATGACCGCACGTATTGTCGATTCATCAATTGTCAGAGTATCAACACCATGATTTGCAAGCCTATCGACAACCGCCTGCGCCTCACCTTCAGCGGTTGAGATGTAAACCATATTCGACTGAACCGAATCTAAATCAACGCTGAATCCTAACATTTCATTCACTGCTGCTGCCAACCTCTTAGCTCGAATGTGATCCTCTTCTAAACGCTCGACATTATGGTCGAGCGCAAACAATCCAGCGGCGGCGAGAATACCAGCTTGACGCATACCGCCGCCGAACATTTTTCGCCATCGATGAGCTAATGCGATGAATTCAGAATCACCGATAAGCATGCTTCCAACAGGTGCACCCAGCCCCTTTGAGAGACAAATTGAGATGGAGTCATAATCTCGTACCATACGAGCGACATCGGTTTTAGTAGCAATAGCCGCATTGAAGATTCGAGCACCATCCATGTGTGCAGCGCAGTCATTAGCGTGAGCGATGTGGGCAATCTCGTCTAGGACTTCCTGTGAATAACACGAACCACCACCACGATTCGAAGAATTCTCAACGCAAACCAATGACCCATTAGGGAAGTGACCAAAACTACCATCAACCTTGCGAATTGCCTTCTGCACATCGGCTGGTTCCATTAATCCAGCACGGCCAGGAACCAATGCGATTGAACACCCAGATAGGGCAGCGTATCCACCACCTTCGTAGATGTAGATATGACTCGTTGCTTCAGTGACGATTTCGTCACCAGGATTTGTATGAGCTCGAATTGCTATTGCATTCGACATCGTTCCACTAGGTACGAAGAGAGATGCTTCCTTGCCAAATATCTCTGCAATTCGATTCTGCAATTCGATAACTGTTGGATCATCACCTAGAACATCGTCGCCAACCTCAGCTGTTGCCATTCGCTCACGCATCGCTGAAGTCGGCTGAGTAATCGTATCTGAGCGCAAATCAACTCGATTGCTTGGATGTTCGTGCATTCTAATTCCTCATTCACCAGTTCCGCCAAGGAAGTATTCTCCAATTTCTGGGTCTTCTAATATATCGGCGGCCTTGCCGGTGTGAACAACCTTTCCAGATGCGAAAACATATCCCCTATCCGAGCGAGAAAGAGAAAGACGAGCGTTCTGCTCAACAATTAGAACGGTAATACCGCTTTGGCGCAATGCATCGATTCTGTCGATAATTTGCTGTTGGAAAAGCGGAGAAAGCGCTGCTGTTGGCTCATCAAGAAGCAAAAACTTAGGCTTCGAAATAAGTGCTCTAGAAATCGCCAACATTTGCCGCTGACCACCGGAAAGTGAAGCTGCTAAATCATGCATACGAGAAATCAAATCTGGGAACATTTCGAGGGAATCATCGATTCTCTCATTCAGCACTCGAGCAGATAGGCGGTTACCGCCCATCTGCAAATTTTCTGCTACTGTAAGCGAAGGAAATACATTGTCAACTTGAGGGACATAAGAAATCCCACGTCTGACCAATTGATCGGTTCGCCAGCCAGCAACATCCTCTCCATTATGCTCAACATCACCATTATAGAATGTGCAAAGACCGAAAATTGCCTTGATAAAGGTGGATTTACCACATCCATTCGGGCCAATAATCGTAACGAATTCACCTTTTTCCACATAGATATCTATACCGTGAAGAATCTGGACCGAACCATATCCTGCTTGCAAATTTTTAACATCTAAAATTCGCTCAGCCATTATTCCTCACCAACTGTTTCGGCTTCACCTTCGCCACCAAGATATGCTTCGATAACCTCTCGACTATCCTTTACTTCTTCCGGAGTCCCCTCCATTAAAATTCGACCTTGATCCATCACGATAATTCGGTCGACACCTTGTCTGAGAATGAAATCCATATTGTGTTCAATAATCAAAACCGAATTTCCGGTTTTGGAAACATGCTCACGCAAATCATTGAAGATTTTCATCGCTAGTGGGCCGGCGACTCCTGCGACTGGTTCATCGAGCAGAAGCAATTGTGGGTCGCTCATCAAAGCGCGTCCAATATCAACTAATTTGCTTTGACCGCCAGATAGCTCACTAGCTAAATTATGTGCCATATGAGGGATTTCTAATTGTCTCAAAACTTCATATGCGCGCTTCAGTCGCTTCTTTTCTTCTAAGCGGCTGAAAGGCCTGAATAATGCCAAGAATTTATTCGGTGAAAATTGATTTCGCGGAGGAACTAATAAATTTTCAATTACCGTCATTTCTCGCCATAATCGTGTATGTTGGAAAGTACGTGTAAAGCCAAGTTTTTGGATTTGGTCCGATGATAAATTTAAGATATCTTGACCACAGACTTCGATGTTTCCAGTAGTTTTCGGAAGTAGTCCGCTAATGCAATTAAACGTCGTCGATTTACCGCATCCATTCGGCCCGATAAGCCCGACAAATTCACCTGGATATATATCGAAAGTCATATCTCCGACGGCTACCAGTCCACCGAATTCTTTGGATAATCCCTCAACCCGCAATAATGGTTCGCTCATGCTTCCACCCCTTCTGGATCATCTGGTCGACTCGGCACTTCAGGCACGAGACCCTTCTCAGCGAGCAATAATGAAACGATGATTACCAAACCAATTAGTGCTAATTTGAGATAGGCTAATTGGGCTGTAACAGATAGTGGATCATCTAAGAACTTCGGGAAAGCATGAGTAAGCGCTTCATCACTCCAGAGCAAGGATAGAGGAGAGTCGAGCATCAGCCAGCGGAATGCTGAATCGATGTAGGCGACTAAGAAATAAAGACTGGATTCGGCATTTCCACGAGCGGTAATGAGGGCGTTGAAAGTAAATTCTGTAACGACCAAAATCATCGCTCCGACCATCATTCCACGATTACTGCCTTTACCACCGACAATGAATGCAGCCCAGATAATGAAAGTTGTACGGGCTGGCGATAGGTTATCTGGATGTATTGTCGTATTCATCCAAGCCCAAAATATACCACCAAGCGCTGCTATAGCTGCGCCTAATGCAAGGCTAGCAGCCTTGTTGCTAATCACATTGTGACCATGATGCTGAGCAACTTCTTCATCTTCTTTTATCGCTCGTAGAATTCTACTCCAAGGAGATGCAAAGATAATTTCCAGCAACCACCAGCAAACAATGGTTGTGATCAAAGCAGTGAATCCGAGTAAAAGTACGTATGGGGCATCAGAAGGAGCACCGTTATTGACTAGTCCTAACATACTTCCTACCGATTCTGAAGGACCTGATTCCCACCATCCTTTCATCGGCAGAGTATAGCGTGAAATACCGATTGCGGTGGTATTTGTTCCAGCTCGAAGCATAGGTTCAGCAATCAAGGTGATTCGCAATAACTCACCCAAAGAAACTGTGACAATTGCGAAATAATCAGTGCGTAATTCTGCTGTTGGATAAGCAAGAACCCAACCTATAGCTGCAGATACCAGTATCGAGAGAATAATTGCCGGAATTGGATGCCATCCATATCCACCAACATCGACCATGACGCCGTTCATCTCAACGCTGACAGGGGTTGTTAGCAAACTTACAATCACCGCTCCAATTCCAACGAAGAAGATAACGCCAAAGTTGACCATTCCGGTCAAACCGGTGTGGATGTTTAACGAGAAACTCCAGAGCGAATATATGGAGAATAATAGTAATATTCGACCGATTTGCATCGCCTTTGTGAAACTAGATGAACTCTCTAAGCTAGCTGTAATAGAGAATGTTAGAATCATCAATAACGCGAATATGAGGTAGGAACCATTCGGACTTTCTCGACCATATGGAGCGAATTTATGCCATCTTTGTCTAGTAGAGTCAAGCTTATCAATCAAAATGTTTGTAGAATCATTCTTCAATTTTTCACGTAATACTATTATTGATTTTGAGATTACAGATTTAATCGTATCAAAGAATTGCCCGGTTGCTCTATTAATACTAGAAATGGCTAAATCGATTGTATCTGAAATTAACAATTTGGCCTCATGAATTGGTTCTAGAAGACGCTCGAATGTATCGAACACCTTCTCAAATGGATCTTCGGACTTGCCAATTAAGAGATAGGTTCCTTCAATAATTGCTGAAAGCCATACCAATGCCATGAGCCAGGGGACAGAATTCATTATTCCAATATTAATTCCAACCGAATAACTCCAATTATCGATTAAGAATTCTGAACCGACACCAACAATCGAGGCATCGAAAGCCCAACCTGCGAGTAGCCAAAGAAAAATTCCCATAATTGTGATAATTAACTGATTTTCAGCCCTAGAAGTATTTTCTTTGTAATAATTATGCAAACCAAATGCCCCCGTTGGCAATAATGCCAAAGCAATAAAAATTTTCGGATTAGGTTCACGTTCACTCTCGGCCTTCTTACGTAAACGATCAACATTCCAAGATTCGAAAGCATCTCCGAGTCCCTTCGGCATTAACATTAGAATGACAATTAGGAAAATGAAGGGCATGACTTCGGAGAATCCACTCCAATTGGCACGACCCAGCGAATTACCTGAGCCAACAAGAACCGGTTCGGATAATGAACGGACGAGGCCGACGCAGAATGAGCCGATTATAGCTCCAGGAATCGAGCCAATCGTTCCCAATACGATTACCGCGAATGCCGGTAGAAGAATACTCAACCCAACCTCTGGATTAATTCGTACAGACGCAGCAAAAAATGCTCCACCAAAACCGGACAAACCTGCGGATAGGAATGCGCTGTAACGCTGGATACTTTCGATATTAATTCCGCTGCTCGCTGCTAAATCAGGATTGTCCGCAACAGCTCGCATCCTTCGCCCCAACCGGGTTTTCTTCATCAATAAATAGAGTAAAATAACTGATGAAAAAACGACTAATACCAAGGCGGCTTTATAGTAAACAAATCCATAATCGTTGACAACAGCATCCCATTCGAAAATAGGATTCATATCAGGAGCGCCAATTGTAAATCCTTCTTCGGTTTTTTGATATTGCCAATCCCAAATTGAATCGCCCCGTTCTCCAAGACGGAATCGCATAAGACGCGAAGGAACCTCGAATTTTTGGCTCGTCAGACGCCAGTCTGGATCTGGTGTAAATAACTCTGACGCTGCGGTAAAACGTAGGTAAACTAGAGCACGTAGAATCATCGCCACCCCAAGTGAAGCAATCATCATCGTCTGAGGTGAAGCATTCTTCAGCCTAAATCGATAGTAAACCAACCGGTCGATTACCACTCCAATTAGACCGGTGACAATGAAGGCTATAAGACCAGCAAACAAAATTAAATTCCAATTCACAATACCATCACGTGGTGCCGAAACACCCTCAAAAAATCTGTCACTCCACTGAAGGGTCAAGGCTATATACGCGCCGATAATGAAAAATTCAGCCTGAGCAAAATTCCCATAGCGTTGAACTCGATAAGTAAGTGTCAAACCAATCGCAATAGCCAGATAGGTTGCGCCCCAAACCAAGCTTGATGTCAAGATTGATGAAATATTAAAATACATTCTCGTATCATTTTCGAGACCTGTCAATAACAATTCGAAAGTGATCCCGATGAATATTAAAATTAATAGTGGAGATAATGAAATCCCAAGGATTTTTTTCCAACCAGATAATTCTGAAAAAATTATTTTCACCAATAAAAATGCTGCAATTAGCATCTCTGCACCCTGCATCATCCAGATTAAATCGCCGGGTATTTTTCCACTCAAAAGTAAATCAAACCAAGAGAAAATTCCTTGATGATAACGCAATCCAATTCCGGAATCAAAAGATAAAATTGTGAATATTAACAATTTTTGCTGTAATGAGGTCAAGTTATTTTTTGCATCAATAATGCCTTTCAGACTCTCCCCCACTGACATGATAGGCTTTGCCAGCACCAACTTGCTTCTATTAGTTGCGCCTAACCCAAGTCAAAATAATAAGGAATAATGAGTAATAATGAGTAATTATTGCATTAATTGAATAATATTATATGTAAAATTGGTGATATAATTCGTCAAAAATAACCTGATTAACTATTGATAATTTCACTCGGTATTGCCTACTTCATCAAGTGTTATGGGGCACACCGGCGTTCGGAAAAAAGTGCAACAATCATTAACTGCTTCCTGAATTCGACCTGTTTTGTTATATACTTGCTAGATTGCGGGAAATATTGCTCACTACGGTGGGAGGAAAATATAATGGGAATGGATAACAAAGTAATGATGAATGAAATGGGCGGTGCCTTCATGGTCGCTTGGCTTGCAGGTGGAATGGGTACCCTAGAGGGTGCACTAATTCTAGCTGCAGCTTGGATGGCTATCGGTGGAGCACATATCTTGCCCGTGATCACTTGGGGTCACATAATGACTGGAGACCTCGGTGATTCCGATGCATGGATGGGTAATGGAAGCCGATTGATAGCACAAATTTTGGGAGCCGCTCTTGCGCTTCTTGTAATGACTGAAGGCGGAGATCTTGGACCAGCATATGTTGCTGAAGAGATGTGGGCCTTTGATATGTGGACTGTTGTTGGATCACTTGCTGGAGGAGCTCTCCTCTGGACAGTATACGACCGCTGTGACGCATGGGTTGCTGCAATTGGAGTAATGGCACTTTCAGGAGCGCTTGCTCTTGGTGGTGCTTCCGATATGGGAGCAATGCTGCTAAATATGGGAGATGCTGATTTAGTAGCATCTCTAGCTAACTGGGTCCTTAACGGAGCTTTCGCCGGTGTCGGCGCATTAGCATCTGTTAAGCTCGCTAGCATCTGTTAAGCTCGCAGAAGCGATCTGAAATTTTAGGAAACTAATCTGACAGAAATACGTAAGGCAGACTGGGGGGTTCGCCCTCCAGTCTTGCCGAATCAAAACAACCCCGAGGAGCATTCGCTTACTCGGGGATTTTTTTCGTTCAAGCCGCAATATTACTCTAGGCGAGTTAACGAGCAAGATACACCGAGTGAGGGTTTCACTTCACTAGTGGAAGGCTACTCGTAATCGAATCGATTGTTGATCGTGGGCCTGGCCCTATTCCAACGACAGTTACCGTTCCTGCAGGAATTTCAGTATGCCCTGCATCTTTGACCATGTAAGTAATCAATCCAGATTCTGATGCTTCACCAAAAATCCTCTTCAACCCTTCAAGGTGTTTTGCGGAAACTACGATTTTTCTAGCACCTTCAGCCCGATACCTCTCGAGGATTTTCGGTGCGATTCGCTTAGCCTTCAAAACGCACTCAGTAGCCGCATGACTGCATTGTGCAGCCAACTTACCTTTGGAGAGATTAAGGTCACTACGAGTGACGAGAATCATAGTTATTTCATCAGTTCGTGACAACTTCACTCACCGCATTCTCATTCGGAATAATTCGATGTCGGTGCATTAGATCGCCCAATGGCACAGCCATCCAAGCGGCGAAAGCCAGATTACCGGCTGCGTGATAGAAATCATACAACAATCCATTGAAGATGTAAGGAAGCAGCACGGAAATGTCTGCCTGAATTAGAATACTTAAGGAAACTATCCAATTGAAAGCGAAACCAGCAATGAATGCAACTAGAGCGATTCGATTAACATTCAATTTCTGATCGGATTGTAACCAGTCGCTCAGAAGAGCTCCTGTAATCCCGACTCCACCCCATCCAATTACTTGGAAAAGTGTCCAAGGCCCGTGCCCCACAACCAAGAGGTTTGAGAGAAGAGCGACAATGCCTGCCAGAGCAAATGCACGAGGTGCACCAAAGTAAATTCCAGTTAATAATACGATAACTGTGACCGGTTGAATATTAGGTAGTGGCTCAAATAATATTCTGCCAGCAATCGCAAAAATTGCCAAGACTCCAAGCATTATCCATGAACTGCTTTCATCGAGTTTGCGTTCTGCTTTCAGTAAAGCGAAGATAATTATTCCCAGAATCGCTGCATTCAGCAAGAGTGTTTCTGCGGTTGAAAGAGCTATGTTGTGTGCATCGAACATGTTAGGTCCCTGCCACTCTGGTTATCATGCAACACTTGATGCTTGTCCAAAGATACCTAAGGTTCGATGCGCCAGGTGATAACATCATCAGCATCGATTTGCAAATCACCAATACCGACCGGTGCCTCTGCCCCGTTGATGTACAATCCCCACCAACTACTCCAATCATCAGCTTGAGTAACTCCCCCAATCGAAGTCACAAACGGCCCGTAATCACCGACATCGTAGACGACTTCGAGATCTCGATTTGGCAATAGAGCGACTGCATCTAATGTCAAACCGAATCCATTAGTATATCCGGAAAGCCCTCCAATACAAGCACCGGTCATCGCCTCATCACCTATGAAAGAACCATCCCAACTCGCGAGCGAGCCATTGAATGCATCATTGACTGAAATCGATTCACCGCTCGACGAAATCATTGTCGTCCCAGACATAAAAACGGGATGTTCGGAGTCAGAAGAAAAGTCAAAACAAATCACTTGACTTCCTTCCCATTCTTGTGGTAATCCATCATGAGAATTACCATCATCTTCGACATAACTTATCGCTTGAGATGCCCATAATTCGGATAACATCGGTGCAGTAAGAACCAACGCGAGTATCCAAGCACCGGAAACAAATTTTAATCGATATTCTTCGTCGATCGGTTTCATAATTACAATTGTAATTATTACTACTGCTCCAAATACTAGAGTTAGGTCTTGCATGGAGTTCAAGTGTGATTAAAATTGGCTTATAATCTGTTTCTCGGCCAAATTTTCAAGTTAATTTTTGTATTTTTTCTCGCAAAATTTGACTGACGACTTTTCCATCTGCTGCCCCGCCGAGTTTGCCCATGACCATACCCATCAAAGGACCTACTGCTGCCATGCCACGTTCAGCTACGAAATCTGCTCTTTCTGCAAGGATTGTATCGACTGCATCTTCGACCACGCTAGTATCGGCTGGCGTGAAACCTTCTTTCTCTGCGCGGTTTGCAAACCAATTCAAACGTGTTTCAAATTCGGCTTCGCCGATAGTTGGACCTTCTGTTATCATTAAAGCAGCCATAGGAATTAGGCCTTCTCGAGTAATTATTCCATCTTCACGTGCATGAACTGCGAGTGTTAATATCGACCAATTGATTTCTTTTTCAACAAGATTTGTTGCCTTTGCAATATCTGACCGAGTATTATCAAGAAGTATGCTAGCCCATGCTTTAGCTGGAAGTGAGGGGCAATGATGCAACCCTCCTTCAACTCCGATTACGAAAATATCGTCGAGTTCAGATCCTAATAATGCTTCAATTTGATTAGATGATATTTTGAATTTCTCAAGGCGATTGAATCGCTCACTTCGATTCATTGGAAGGTTTTCGGAGATTGTTTTCCAATAATCACCATTAATTTCCAAAACAGGAATATCGGTTTCTGGATACATTCGGGCACCGCCAGGAAGCGGACGCATCGCAGTTGTGGTTCCATCTTCAGGTGAGCCTTTTCGAATGACAACATTTCTAACTTCTTGCGGTATTCGATGATAAGCCATTCTCGCACGATTAACCACTGATTCAAGAGCTAAATCCGCTTGCCATTCTGGAGCTACACACAAAATAAACGCATCCATTTCTGATAAATTCAACGCCTCCCTCACTCGCTCTACCTCTGTGCTGTTGATACCGTATGCTGGCAGTTCATCGGAGTGGAAAATACCGGCGACACCAGCAAGCTTTGCTGCGCTGGCGAGCTCCCGGCCAAGTCGGGGCATTTGCGAACCGTTTTTGTCAACTTCTTTTGTTCCGAGTTTGTTGGCGAATCCGGGCAAAGAAATTCCTTTAACAACAGCACCGGATTCGAGAGATTTTTTCACCATTTCAGAATCACACGTTTCAAATTCAGTAGTTATATTTTGAATTGTGATAGGCAATCTTGACTTTGCAGAGGTTGAAACTCTATTCTCAACCGGTGTGGAATCTTGGCGACGATCTGGAGGTAAAGCAGGTAATCCTGCCTCTGAGCGAAGTGTGTTCGCTAGGCGATAGAAATGGAGTTGGCGAGCCATCTCTAATCGAATTATTTTCGGAATCCAATCCAAATCTTGGCATCCTTTGATTTCAACACGATCGCCACAAGCGATACTAACATTGAGATCTTGTCGTATTGAACCGAGTCCACGTCGAACCATTCTGGTATCTCGCAATAGTGTTCCAAGTGCTATCGCGACCTCCTTTGCATGATCAGGGGTTTGTACATCTGGTGCGGTTGCGATTTCGACCAGCGGCATTCCCAGTCTATCGAGAATATAATAGACAACTTCTCCTGAATTTGTTGACTTTGTATCAAGTTTTCTCGCTGAATCTTCTTCGAGGCAAATTACATCGATTCCGACAGTTCCAGAGTTGGTAGAAATTACTCCATTTGTTGCAACTAAGGTGGTTCGTTGAAATCCGCTAGTATTCGAACCATCGACTACGGTTTTTCTCATAGCTTGAAGCGATGATACCGGTTTTGCTTCCATCATTGCTGACATTGTCAAAACCGCATTCACCGCATCTTTATCGTGCTCAAGAGGCGGAGCCTCATCGATTTCTATCAATCCTGCATTTGGCGGTTGCACATAGACAAATGATCGGTTTCGACGCTCCTCAAATCGAGCAGCAATGTCGACTCGACCACCTTCACCTTGTGAAGCACGAAGTTTTCGATGTGATTGTGTCCATTCTTGTGGAATTTCTTCAATACTCTGTTCGTAAAGTCGGCTTGGCATTCTAGAATGTAATTTTCCAGTTGCCAACTGTTGATGGATTTCCAATCCACACATGAAGCCAAGGCCTTGTGGATTCAAAGAATCAGAAGCAAAGACATCGCCGACCGGTTCCATTCTAATTGAGGTGGCGAGGCTCTCGCTCATATGTTCAACGGCTGAGCCTAGACGAAAGAATACTCATCATTGCGATTACTGAAGAGTTGGCCTGCTGTTCTCATCTTGGAAATTACTTCATCTACTGTGAATTCTGGAATCTTTTTGGCTGCAGTCCGATTGTAAATTTCAGTAATCGTTGCAACATTGTTTTTCTCGGCACAAATATCTCTAATGATCTGCCGAACAACGTTAGTTATATTTCGATCTTTGGTTGTTGTGCCGGAATATTCAGACTCATCTTCTATTCCCGCTTCTTCTCTCCAATGTTTGTAGACTGCAATGGCGACTTGGGCATCTTCGTTGGTAGCAATATTGCGCAAATACATCTTTGCATGGGCCTCAGTTAATCGAATTAAGGCCTCTAGTGCGCGTGCGGTAATCGGGACAACATCTGTTCCAGGATCTTGGTCACCACGACCATAAGACTGGCGTTCATCGGTATAATATTGCAAAATTGCAGCGGTTGCATCATCATCTAAATTGGGGTGGCAATTCAATTTTGCATGTGCGACATATTTGCGTAAGAAATCAGATGTTAAGTGCTCCTTACCATCAACTCCGATTTCGATAATTTGTTCAGATTTAATATCGGCTGGATTCATTTCCAAATTTTCTTCAATCATCAATTCACTGACACCAAGGGTTCGAGTTGCCAAAATATGTCGAGCGATCCTTTCATCATCCTCTTGCTTGACTTCATCTCGCATCATCCAAATAATATCGAAACGAGATGCTAAGGGTGGTGGTAATCCTGTTTCGCTAAACGAGTGAAGAACGCTTGCGTTTACACCCCGTTGAGAAAATCGGCCTGCAGTAGGGTTCGCAGCAGCAAGAATTGAACAACGGGTGGGTAATGTTGCAGTAATTCCACCCTTTGCAATGTGAAGTTGCTGCTGTTCCATCGCAGGAAGGATCGACGAGCGATCCTCTTTGTTTATTTTATCAAATTCATCGATTGCAGCTAAACCTCTATCGGATAACGGTAGTATTCCTGCTTCGAGAGCAAAACGTCCATCAGAAAATGAATCTTTGATTGCGGCGGCTGTAAGACCGGCACTAGAAACTCCCCCGCCCGAAGCTAATTTCCCCCGAGGAGATAATTTGGACATATATGATAGAAGTTGAGATTTTGCAACACCGGGGTCTCCCATCAATAGAATATGAATATCACCACGAGTTCGGGTTTTATCTGGATTGATTCGAGCTACCCCTCCGAATAATTGCAAAGCAAGTGAACGCTTGACGAAGGGCAACACACCAGTAGGAAAAATTGATGGAGCGATGGAATTTTGCATTAATCTAAACAAATCATCACGTTGAGAAATTTCACGAATTTGTTCCTCCTCTTCTTTAGTGATTTTAATTTCAGTAAATGGTACGGATTCATGTTCAGAACTAACCAAATGATACATGATATCAAACATTGGAGTCTTTTTATTTCGTCGATATTCAGAATGAACAACAGGAATTACATTGACAATAACCCTCTGGCCAGGAAGATGTTTGTTCACTAAATTGCCCTCTAATAGAGCAGAAGCTCGACCAGGTTGCGAACCACTTGAAACCTGCTCTGGTAATTCCTGAATCTCAATCCACTGATTGTTGACCAGTTTTGAAGTATTGTAAATCAATTCAAAACGAGTTGCACCACTCTTAACTGTCTCGCCACAACCACCCTGGTCAGTTGGAGGGCACTTCAGAGGTTCGACCAATTCGCGTTCATTGTGTTGTGCGATTTCAACATTATATCCACAAGCCTCACATTGGAAAACTGCAATGTGCATCCTTGGCTTCAAATCAGATATTTTCGTAACGATAACTTCTGAACTTCGGAGTTTTTCAATGTCCGCCGCTCCAATGTCTCTCAAACTGCGGCGAGAATCACGCGGTAATTCACCAACTCGTAGCATCACATCAATATCTTCGCCGCGCTCTCGACAAATCTCTCGCAACATATCGGTTCCTGATGCGAGTATTTGTCGAGGAAATAGCAAAATATCTTCAGCGAATTCAGGATCAAAGCCTTGTAACTCGTGAAATGACACTTCCAAAACCGGTGTTTTTGACTGTCGAGAAAGAAGGAGAAGGATATCCGAATTCTTTGCTTCAGAGAAGAAGGTTTTCCATCTTGCAGATGAATCGTGTGCTGCCATTGCCATGTCTAATCCTCGCCGGGCATTTGAGACGGGCGTCCACAGTCTATAACCAAGTGGTTTGGAAAAACCTACCCGTATGTTTCCATTGGAAATTTTAGATACAGGCAGGTAAGCGAATGTGGTGCTGAGGGCTTCCACTGCAAGAATATTATGATTCAAGCCAAGTCCATAGGAAATCTACCTTCAGGGAAATTAAAACCTAAGATGTTATCCGCCATTCATGGACTTACGGCGCGTTGGTGATGATGTATTCTTGCGATTAGATCCGGATGAAGAAATCCATGCTACAATTCAATCGCTTGCCGAACACGGAATCACTTCTGCAGTTATTACCAGTGGCATTGGAAGAGTACGTGATGTTGAGGTTGGATATCTCGATTCAACTGGTACTTACCAAACTGTCATTCACGCAGGACCAATGGAATTGGTCTCGACTCAAGGTAATCTAGCACCTTCTTCGGATGGCCCCTTTACACACATTCATTCAATTTTCTCCGATGATGACCACGTCGTTCATGGTGGTCATCTCATCTCGGCAACAATCGAAGTTGTCGCCGAGATTCACCTTCGTGTTTTGAACTCTCAAAGTGATGACCCTATGGAGCGGGTCAAAACCGAAAGCGACTTTGTACGATTATCTTTTTGTGATTTGGGGTGAAGGTGTTGAAAGTCCTGTGGGCTCATGGCCTAGAAGGAAAGGCAAATGGTTCGAAGCCAACTTATTTGATTGAAGAATATGGTTGGGAAGTGATCTCTCCAGAGATGGCAGCAAATGGATGGTCAATCTCAGATCAAACAAATATCATTCTTGAGATGGTTTCTGCAAACCCTGATTTCGACTTGATTATGGGGTCGTCATATGGAGCTCTCGCTATCGCTAATGCTGCATCTCAATTGAAAGATACTGATTTGAAATTAGTACTCTTAGCACCAGCTTTCGGACTTTACGAAAACTTCTGCGACAATATTGGCAAAGAAGCGGTCGCTGAATGGCAATCTAGTGGTACTCGGCAATATTTTCATCATGGATTCGGACATAATGTTGAATTTGGATGGGATTTTATGGAAAGTGCTGAAAATAATTCTTGGCCGAAATTTTCTCAATCAGCAGTAATCATCCATGGTACAAATGATGATATCGTTCCATTTTCGTTTTCAAAAAATTATGCTCAAGAAAATGAAAATATTGAATTAATTACTGTCGATGATGGGCATCGGCTACTCGAATCGTTACATCAAATTGGACTAGCAGCAGAAAAGTTACTGAAATAATCAATCTATTGAGCCAAGGAAATATTCGCCTATTTCGGGATCGTTGAGAATATGTTGAGCATCACTTGAATGGACAACCTTTCCGCCAGCTAAAATATATCCACGATCTGATCTTGCCAGCGAAAGGCGGGCATTTTGCTCAACTATCAATACCGTAATTCCATCCTTTCTCAAAGAATCTATTCGCTCGATTATTTGTTGTTGGTAGAGCGGGGAAAGCGCCGCAGTCGGTTCATCGAGCAACAAAAATTTCGGATTGGAAATCAATGCCCGAGAAATCGCTAGCATCTGCCTCTCGCCACCAGATAGGGATGCTGCCAAATCATGAACTCGATCATCCAAATCTGGAAACATGTCCAATGCGCGCTCAATTCTTTCATTAAGAAGTGCAGTTGGTAAATTATTGCCGCCCATCTGGAGATTTTCGTGAACCGTGAGCGACGGGAATACATTGTCCACCTGAGGGACATAGGCTATTCCACGATTGACTAATTGGTCAGTTCTCCAGCCTGATACGTCTTCGCCGTGATGCTCAACTGTTCCTGAATAATGAGTTGCGATTCCAAATATTGTTTTGATTAGAGTTGATTTACCACAACCATTGGGTCCGATGATAGTAACGAATTCTCCTTGTTCAACATACAGGTCAATATCATAAAGAATTTGGACAGAGCCATATCCACTATTAAGTCCCTTTACATCAAGAATTCGTGCCATATTATCCCTCATCACCAACTGAACCAAGATATGCTTCAATCACTGCTTTATTTGATTTAACTTCATCGGGCGTGCCGATCATTAGAACTTCACCCCCATTCATCACAATAATTTTATCAACTCCTTGACGAAGTATGAAATCCATATTATGCTCAATTATTAATATCGAAATTCCGGTTTCATCAACTGTTTTACGAAGATTGTCAAATATTTTCATTGCTAAAGGACCTGCGACTCCAGCTACTGGTTCATCTAGCAATAGAAGATTGGGGGCTCCCATTCTTGAACGAGCAATGTCAACTAATTTAGACTGCCCTCCGGATAACTCACTTGCTAAATTATGTGCCATATGAGGAACTTCTAATTCGTCAAGGATTTCAAGTGCCATGGCCAACCTTTCTTCCTCTTCTTTTCGACTTTTTGGCAAAAATAGTGATTTCAAAAGGCTAGGTGAAAATTGTTTTCGAGGAGGCACCAATATATTCTCAATAACTGTCATCTCACGCCATAACCTAGTATGTTGAAAAGTCCTAGTCATCCCTAAACTATGTATCTGGTCTGGTCTCATATTTGATACGTCATTACCATGAACCTCTACAATACCAGAGGTCTGATCTAGGAGACCACTGATACAATTAAATGTAGTAGATTTACCACATCCGTTTGGACCAATGAGACCCACAAATTCTCCTTTTTTAATCTCGAATGAGACATCTTTTACAGCCACTAGTCCACCAAATTCCTTACGGAGATTTTTAACTTTAAGAACTGTACTCATTCTATATCATCTCCCTTCAAATTATCAGAAATAAATCTACGTGAGGATTTTTTAACATGCGTTTTGGGCCTAAATGGTACTTCGGGAATAAGC
The DNA here is from genome assembly GCA_018654845.1 of Methanobacteriota archaeon. Classification (GTDB taxonomy): domain Archaea; phylum Thermoplasmatota; class Poseidoniia; order Poseidoniales; family Thalassarchaeaceae; genus MGIIb-O2. Next base: position 52,950 of record JABIKU010000034.1, read on the forward strand.
CCCTTTGGATTTAATTTCAACGAGAATAGCATTAAACATCCTACTAAAAATACTTTCACATATGCCATATCTGCGCTAACTATACTACTTGTAAATGATTCATCAATAGAACGTTGCCCTAACATCAAAAGTGTGAATAAGAAGATGAATATTCCCGAAATTCCGACATCAGATATTGTCCTATTTCTTATCATAATACCTATTACTGATATCACAATAAATATCTTAATTACTTCCCATTGGCTTGTAACTAACCAGTGGAATAATCGATCAATACGATCGGCAGTAGTGTACAATGGAAGATCAGGTGAACCCTGTGCAGCAACTAATACATTGAATACGAACTCCATAAGAACTATGATGAATGCACCTACTATCATCCCCTTATTATTGGCTTTACCACCTATAATAAATGCTGCCCATACAAGGAAAGTAGAACGGGCTGGCGACATTATTGAAGGTTCGAAACCAGTTAACTTCCAAGCCCAGAATGCACCTGCAAGACCTGCTATTCCAGCGCCCAATGCAAGACTTGCTGCCTTGTGAGAAAGTACATCATGACCATGATGTTGTGCAACTTCTTCATCTTCTCTAATTGCTTTCAATATTCTACCCCAAGGTGAAGATAATATTGTTTCAAGAAGCCACCATACGGCTAATACGGAGATAATTCCCATAATTGCAAGAAGCATCATATATGGTGCTGGTTCAATTAGACCATTGGCATCAGTAAGATTCAGTAATTGCCCCATTTTATCTGCGGGTCCAATGAGAGTTAAATCATCTCGACAAGAATCAGCACTGATATAGTCAGTATTGGGCCCTATAGCAACCCCATTTCCACAAAACCACCACTGCTTCAATGGAAGTGTGTACTTGGAAATTCCAATTGCAGAACCAATAGATCCGACTCTTAAGAGGGGTTCTCCGGCTAACAAAACACGAAGAATCTCACCAAGAGAAATTGTAACTATAGCAAAATAATCCATCCTTAAACGTGCTGTTGGATATGCTAATGCCCATCCAAATGCAGCTGCCAATAATATAGCAACAACAGTTGCGGGTAAAACAGGCCATGCATAACCATGTACCTCTGTAGGAGCAGTTAGAATACCTACAGTAATTGCCCCTATTCCTACGAAAAATATAACACCAAAGTTAACCATTCCAGTAACTCCAGTATGGAGATTTAAGGAAAAAGACATCAATATGAATATTGATAATGTCAATAGAACATTTGAAACTTGAAGAGCTTTGTTGAAATTCATTGTTTCTGAATTAGAAATAGGTAGCCAATAGAGGAATACGAATAAAACTAGGAGTAAGAATATAAATGTGATATTTGATCCAGATTGACTTTCACGACCATATTGTAAACGACCAATTAAGGCCGAATTGTTATTCCATTTATTTGGAATACGAGTTGTTAAATTATTTATATTGGTATCAATAATAGATTTAAATCTAGTAATTATTGAATCATAGTCCCTAATAATTTTTTTCAAGATATTATTTATTTTTGAATAATATTTGCCTAAGAATGCTAAATAGCCAGGTTCCACAACTTCATTTGTGGATTTAATAACTTTAGGTATAGGATTTTTTTCTGAAATATATTCATTCGCCTGAATTAGGGCCAACATCCAAATTAATATTGGAATCAATGGCCAGACAAAAGAATCTACAGAGGAGATAAAGTCAATTAACCAAATTTCGGTTTGCATCAAATCAAACCAAGACATGTCGATATTAGACAAGGTATCGGAAAAGAAAGGAGAATCTTCTGGTTGTAATACACCATCACTACCTAATAAAATATCTAAATTTGTTTCGACAGACGCATCAGATGCACAAGTATCCGAACAAGCTCCAGGTGAGAATGAATGTTTATCGATAAAACTAGCAATTCGATGGAAAACATAAGTTCCAACACTAAGAGCGCCCAACGTTTGTGCACGATCTGAACGATTATTCCACCAATTATGAAGCCCTAAAACTGCAGTTAAAGGGAAAATTGCAAGTATATATGTGACAAGTTTTGAAGGTTCACTAGTTTTTTCTCTCTGGCGCCTTAATCTATCAATTTTCCATTTCTCATAAGCATCGCCAATCCCTTCTGGCATAATCATTAATACAGCAACAAGAAATAGATAGGGCATTACTCCATCCAAAGCAGTATAATTAGACCGATCTAAAGGACTGCCGATACCAATTAATATCGGGGAAGAAAGTGCTCTAACAAAGCCGACTATTAGTGAAGCAATAATTGCTCCTGGTATTGAACCAATAGTTCCTAAGACTATAACAGCAAAAGATGGTAGCAGCAATGTAAATGCTGTCTCAGGATTATATCGAAGAGTTATGGCAAATATTGCTCCACCTAAACCAGAAATCCCAGCAGATAGGAAGGCACTGGTTAATTGGACGCGTTCTACGTTGATACCACTGCTAGATGCGAGTTCAGGATTATCTGCAACTGCTCTCATTTTCCTTCCAAGTCTAGTTTTTGTCAATAATAAAAGGAGAATGGCAACAGAACAAAATATAACCGCTGGAACTATCCCTTTGTAGTACGCATAATTTGTAGTTGCCCCAGTTATACAGTCGACATTGGTGTCATACATTTCAAAAAATGGCTTAGAAATTTCACTAATAATTCGAGAGAAAATTGGTTCACCTGTTGCTTCATCAATACCTGTCTGCTCACAATTATATTGTGTGTAAACTTGTGCATTGTCATATCGATTATCTCCATCTAAATCAATAAATGATTCGACCAAGCCATTAGTTCCCCCATCATAAACACCATTCCCATTAGCATCCGAAAATGGTTCTGCAGGAGCAAGTCCCCTATCGCCAAGATTGAAGCGAAATTTAGTTGTTGGAAGTTCCCAACGCATTGCAGGCATTCGCCAATCTGAATCAGGCTCAAACATATTTCTTGATGCTCCAAAACGTAAATATGTCAACGCTCTAAGAATTAATGCGACGCCTAAGGACGCTATCATCATCACTTGAGGAGAGGATTTGTTTTTACGGAAACCACGATAAACAAGTCGATCAATAATTATGCCTGCAATTCCTGTTAATACGAAAGCTGCAATTAGAGACCAAGATAATAATGACCAAGTTAAGACACCATCTTTCGGAGCATCATACAAAGGAAAATAATAATCGCTCCAAACCATTATCATTCCTAAGTACATACCAATCATGAAGAATTCAGATTGGGCAAAGTTACCATATCTTTGCACCTTATATGTTAAAGTTAATCCAATTGCAATCGCAAGATAAGTAGAGGCCCAAGTTAGAGTTCCAGTACTAATTGAAATTAGATCTAATGTTATTGTTGCTTGTGTATCGAGTCCTTGAAGCAATGATTCTAATGTTAGAAATACTACACCTACCATAAATATAGGCGAAATTAAGATTGCCAAAGTTCGAATTGGACTAGATGGAAGGTCGTCAAAGAATATTTTTACTACAATAAATCCTGCAGTTATTGATTCCAATAACTGTAGTAACCAAATCAAATCAGTAGGTAATTTGTCTAAAAGAAGTATATCAAGAATGTTGAGGAGCCCGTAACCATAAGATAATCCTAAGAATAGAGAATCAAAGAATAGCAATAAAGCAAGAATTAGTTTTTTGTTGAAAGTTGAAAGTTGATTATAATTTGCGCGAATCTGCTGGAGCATTGACGACACACACACTAAATCATAATATCAAATTGAAAAAAAAGGGGGCAGCGTGGCGGGAAAAATCCCGCCACGCTGCTTTACGTTGCCTGTTTATCTAATAGATAATCAAGACATTCCGTTTGCTGGATCCCAACTGCGGTTGCAAGTAAAGGCAACATTGCCAGATGCATCTTCTGTGAAGTCTCCAACACAGTATCCTGCACCGGGGCTGTCTCCGTTAGCAAGGAAAGAGATTGTTCCACTCGCTCCTTCTAATCCTTGACCAGTTCCCATGATTACTTGAGATAATGTAGCTCCAGGTGATGCCATTTGTGCGAATGCAGCTAATGCCATTATAACAACTCCATCGAATGCTTCAGCAGTATAGATACCGCCAGCACAGTCAGGAGATTGTGCACATAGATTAGCGAATACATATCCTACAGTACCCATTGTTCCTGATGCTGGCTTGGTAGCAATTATGCCATCAACGCTAGCACTTGTGCCTGCTGCAAGTCCTTCTTCAGCAATTCCATCGCCACCGTATACTTGACCTGACCAACTTTGTGTAGCCATCTCATCAAGAATCATTCCGCCGTCTGCTGCATATGATACTAATACAACTGAAGTGCAGCCATTATCAACTAATGCTTGAACTGCAGATGTGAAATCAGTTACTGTTTCTTCGTATCCAATAGTTGTACATAGCATAGTTCCATCTGCTGTGAAATCAGCACTAAATGAATCTGCAAGACCAGATCCATATGCGTTAGTCATATGAATAAGTCCTACTGAACCATCTGCTGGTGCATCTGCTTTGACTACTGCACTAAGTGCTTGACCTTGCAAAGCATCGCTTGGTACTACACGGAAGAAATCAGGATAAGCTATTGCATCTGAAAGTGCTGGGCTAGTACTTGCATAGGATATCTGTGGGATACCTGCTGCTGCTAGAACTGCGTTAGCTCCCATTGTAGCACCAGAGCACGCCGCTCCAACTACTCCTACAACACCTGCATCAACTAATGCTTGTGCTGCAGCTGCACCCATAGTTCCGTCACAACCTGAATCAGCATAAACTATCTCGAACTGAACCATGCTGTTCCATCCGATTGTGTTAGCTATACCAACAGCAATTTGTGATGCTGCTACGAAACCTGCTGCGTATACAGCAATTGGTCCTGATGCGTCATTAAGGAAACCGATCTTTACAGTAGCCCCCATAAATGGTGCTGCTGATAAACCATCAGTAGCAGTCCACATCATGTTGCAATTGAAGTAATCGCCATATGTAGGTACGTGATTGAAAGAACAAACATCGTATCCAGCTCCAGCAACGTCTCCGTTTGCTAGGAAGTCGTGAACACCGCTTGCTCCTTCATACATCATACCAACCATATCTAAATGTGTAGCCATATCAGCTCCATCGGCATGCGTTGCTGCTTCACCGATCATCATTACTGCATCGTATGATTCTGACTGGAAAATTCCTGTACTGCATACTGCATCATCAGCACAAATAGCTGCGAAGCCACCTGCGCCTGCTGCTGCTCTAGGCTTAGTTACTTGAACGCCGTTAGCTGCTGCTGGGTTTGAATAATCTCCCAGAGCCGCTTCACCAGCGATTCCATCAGCACCGAAAATAGGTACTGCTGCTCCCATTCCTGCCATAGTCTCGATAATCATTGCACCATCTGCTGAGTATGATGCTAATACTACAGAGTCGCATCCACCATCTATAACTGCTTGAACTAATGCTGCAGCATCTGATAGTGTGGTATCATCATATCCTGTCTTTAGACAAAGTGAGTTACCTGCGTCAAGCCAGAATCCCTCGAATGAATCTGCAAGACCAGCTCCATATGCGTTAGTCATATGAATTAATGCTGGGTTACTTACGCCTCTTGCTGCAACCATGTCTGCCATAGCGTCGCCTTGAATTGCGTCGCTTGGAACTACACGATAGAAGTCAGGGTAAGCTGTTGCGTCTGAGAGTGCTGGGCTAGTACTTGCATAGGAAACCATAGGGACTCCTGCTGCTGATAATACTGCGTTAGCACCCATTGATGCACCAGAACAAGCTGCTCCAGCAACTGCAACTACACCAGAATCAATCAATGATTGAGCTGCTGTTGCTGCTACTGTACCATCGCATCCTGAATCGGCTTCTACAATTTCAAAATTGTATCCGTCGTTTGCTGCATTCAAATCTGCTATTGCTTGTGCTGCTGCAAATGTGAAAGGAGGGGCGAATTGAGAAATTGGGCCAGTAATTGGGTTCAAGAGTCCAATCTTAATTGTAACATCTTCTACTACTACTACAGGTGGCACAAACATTGGGTTTGAAACACCCATGTAGTTTGCTGCTATCTCATCAGCGATTGCGTTGCCGATATCGACATCGAAACCTTCTGCATTACCATCAGCATCAAGATTCTCAAACGGAGGATATGATGTGTCAGAGCAGAACCTTAGGTCTCCAGATTCAAGGACAGTAGTCAATGAACTTCCCTCGGATGGGACAGGCCATGACCCAGCTGTTTCATCGGTGCGGTCATCAGTTAGGACAACTGCGCCTTCGAACCAAGCACCAAAGATTAAATCGTACTCGCCAGAATCGATAATTTCTGTGATAGCCATATCGAGAGCATCGAGAAGTTCTGTATTTCTCATGTCATCTGAGTCGTCTGTACCTGCAACAGCAATACCGAAAGTCTCGTCAGAGAAAGTAGTGAGTAAATCGCCACTTAGAGCCAAAACTGGTGCATCACCGATTGCATAATCTGCATCTCCATTGCCGATTGCCGCAGTTACTGACGGGAAGTCCGGGTATGCTACAATAGTAGCGGCGCCGAGGTTTGCAGCAGCGTAGAGATCAGATGTTGTTCCTGATTGCAGTGCAACTCTCGTTCCATCAGCATTCAAATCAGCCACGCTTGAGATAGCAGCAGCACCAGCAGCACCGATTACACCTTGGCTACTTGTGTAGTAACCGCGGGTGAAATCCACTACTACTTCACGCTCAACTGTCTTGGTCATAGCTGAGAGAAGTGCATCGCACATCTCTCCGTCGTTCAAGTTGGGGATAATCGGATCCCAGTCTGAAGTCACGAAAACTGCGTTGACATCGTCAGCTACAGTTACGTACCAATCAGGTTCTGGTTCGTCTTCCCCGCCTAAGCAACCAGCGAACGCAGCCGCTAGCATACTTAGGGTCATCATCATTGCAATTATTTTATTGTTTTTCATAGAGTATCCACCCTTCAGTTTCCTTAGCGAGGAAGTATTTCTGTTATAGACATTATTACATGTGAGAAAAGAAATGCAAATTTTGCTATTATTCGTAATAATAAATTACATCATTGAATAGGAAAGGAAATTTTTCCATCCCTCACAGAAAATAACAAACAGAATTGTTCATGCGCTAGTGCCACCTCACAAGACCATGAAAGACACGCCCCTCGACTATGCGTCTTCGGGGGTGGACATCGATGCAGAAGGAGCGGCGGTAGCGAGTTTAATCGGGGCATTGAGCCCATCTACCCGTAAACCCGGTGAATATGGTGCCCCTGTCCCATTACCTGGAGGATTTGGAGGAATTATCGAATTTGGAGATTCCTGTCTCGCTCTTGCTGCCGATGGTGTTGGATCGAAATTGATGCTCGCAAATCAACTTGGCCGATACGAAGGTGTTGGCATCGATTGTGTCGCGATGAACGTTAACGACTTACTTTGTGTCGGTGCAGAACCCCTCGCCTTCGTTGATTATGTTGCCGTGGTTAAAACCGACCCTGAAACCCATGCAATTCTCGGCGCATCTCTCGCTGAAGCTTGCCGACGCGCTCGTATCACTCTCGCTGGCGGTGAAACTGCGACGCTACCTGGAATCGTAACTGAACTCGACATGTCAGGTACTGCTTTGGGATGGTTCCCGAAAGGTGAAGCCATCACAGGCGAAAACCTCGAAGCAGGAGATCTTCTGATTGGTTTACCGAGCAGTGGGATCCATTCTAACGGTTACACATTAGTCAGAGCAATTCTCGAAAGAACAGAATCTTCTCTAACTGAAGCGGCTCCATTTAATCCTACACATGTATCTCGTGAAATTGAGCGGTTTGAAGGAAATAATAACAACTCTCGAGAAAGTTTAGGTGAAGTTTTACTGAATCCTACAAGAATTTATGTCGACCCATTAATCGATTTAATCAAACAGTGTAGAGATGGTGATGGACCTTGCAATATCAGTGAAATAAAAGCGATGGCACACATCACCGGAGGGGGACTTTCAAACCTTCTTCGCCTGCACAATAGTTTGGGATGGCACATCGAAAACCCACTTCCAATTCCACCGGAATTTACTTGGTTAGCTGAGCAAGGATCTGTCGATATTCGCGAGATGCATCGTACCTTCAATATGGGTCTTGGAATGGTTCTCACGGTTTCGAAAAGTGCCGCTCAATCTGTCGAATCGTGGATATCTGAGCGACTGCCTGGTAGTCAGATAATCGGTGTTGTCAACGATGAGGGAAATCGTGTGACTCACGTTAATTCAGAAGTGGTTTTCGAGCATTATTAGTCGGGCTTAGGTAGTCAATACCTTGTGTGATGGGTCTGTCGGAAGCCTATGGAGAAACTCGTTGGCTGGCCAGGTGAACTTCATCGAGAGGGGCGGACATTATTCCGAATTTCGGATGGAATTTCTCAGAAAGGTGTTGGTCCGGCAACGAAGGATTCAACCGCTGTCTTCTACAATCCGGCCATGGCGGGTTCACGAACCCGCAGCGTGATTTTGATGCGAACAGTCATCGAGTCCGGCTATCTTGGTAAGAAGGATATTTACGCAATCGATGGATTGTCTGCTAGCGGATTACGGGCACGTCGCTGGTTGAACGAATTACCGGAAAAAATTGCGGCTCGGCTCGATGTTACAATTTGTGATATGGATGAAAAATCACTTGAGTGGGCAATGGCGACACATGAGGAATTTCCTCCAAATAATATTAGTGCTTTGAGGAAGAGAGTGGGTGATTTACGCACAGCTGTACTCGACCATGGCCGACATTGGGTCGATATCGATCCATTTGGCTCACCGATGCCGTTTCTCGATACCGCAATTCAATCATTAGCTCGCAGGGCAGTTATCGAAGTTAGTGCAACCGATACTGCAGCATTGACCGGATCTTCAAAATCTGCATTACTTCGTCGTTATGGCGCTCGAGTTTTGACAGATGGTTTATGCCATGATTCAGGAATGCGTGTGATGCTTGCCAATATTGCTCGAATCGCAGCCAGCCATGACCGTTGTATTGAACCGATTCTTTCAATTTGGGATTCTCATCACCTTAGAGTCTCAGTTAAAGTTACGAAATCAATCAAAGGTGCAAATCGATTCGAAGAAAACATCGGTTGGAGAATCGCAAAACCTGTTGAATCAGAAGTAATGGTTTCAATCGAAAATGGACTTCATCCAAAATCTAATCTAGACATCTTGCCAATGCATTGTTTCGTCCCTTTGAGTCAACCCGTGGAGAGTGGAGACAAACGGATTTCAGGGCCGATGTGGATTGGTCCAACCGGGGCGGGCGAAGTCATGGAGAAAATTACTGAACAAGCAGCATTGGCACTGTCCGCTCCAATTTTTCAAAAAGATGATCCATTAAAATGGAGTGAAAAAGAAATTGAACTAGAACGGCGAAGAATTTCAAGGAATGTACGTTATATTTCAAGCGAAGCCACTGCGATTCATTCCCCGCATTTTATCCTCACCGATGACCTCGCAAGTTGGTTGAAAATAGGTTCACCTCCCAGTCCGAATATTATGGTAACATTACTCGAAGAAAGAGGTTACTGTGCCGCTAGAGCTCACTATGCAAAACCTGCATTTCGCACCGATGCACCGTGGCAAATTATTGTTGAAGTTGCAAATTCAATTCAGCCAGAAAGTTGACTTAACCGCCGATATATGACATTTCGATTCGAGGTAATGCTACAGTCTCAGTAGAGCGGTTTTCACTATATCGGTCATCACGTCGCTGCCATATCGCAGCGATAGCTTCATTCAATTCATCCTCACTAGATTTACTCTGAATCAGAGTACGGATATCGTGTCCACCGGTAGCGAAAAGGCAGGTTACCAATAGCCCATCTGCAGACAAGCGGATGCGTGAGCAATTTTCACAGAAAGGTTGAGTTACAGATGAAATAAATCCAATTTCACCAGAACCATCCGAATGAGCCAAACGAACTGCAACATCACTTGAACTCACTGATTCAAGCGGAACTAAATCAAATATTGAATTGAGATGAGAAAGTATCTTTTCTGAGGGGACAATCTGTCCCAATTGCCAACCATTTGTTCTTCCAACATCCATATATTCGATGAAACGAACAATTACATCCGTTCCACGAAAGTGCGTGACGAGTTTTTCGATTTCAGATTCGTTAACACCGCGCTGGACAACACAATTGACTTTCACAGGAGACAAGCCAACCTCCTGTGCGGCATCGATTCCATCCAATACCTCCTCAACCGAAATTGTACTATCTGTCATCTCGGAATGAATTTTGGGATCTAATGCATCCAAACTTACAGTCACACGAGACAAACCGGCCTCACGTAAATCTTCAGCCTGATTCCGCAATAGAGAGCCGTTAGTGGTCAAAGCAACCTCGAGGTTTAGGGCAGAGAGGCGTCGAACCAAATCAGCTATACCTGGCCGTAATAGTGGTTCACCACCAGTAATTCGCACTTTTTCTAAACCGAGAGGCAAACAAGAGTGAACCACTTTTTCAATCTCTTCAAAGGATAATAAAGCACGGCGAGGAAGGAAGGTATGACTTTCACCAAACCTTTCCCTTGGCATGCAATAACGGCAACGAAAATTACATCTATCCGTAACTGAAATGCGTAAATCTTTCAGAGGACGGTCAAATACATCGAGCACGGTCTGCGACATAGCCTTGCCAATCGAATCAAGGCAATGAGTGTTCCTCGTAAAAAGACAGGTTGAAGAACGGCAGACTTCAGGCGAAGATGAGAATCATGTTGAATATCACTGAGAAAGCTCGCGAGATGCTCGATCAATTCATTTCTCAAGCAGATGGTGGAGAAGAACTCGTTATTCGAATTGAAATTATCGGCCGAGGTCCCAAAGGCTTCCAATACGATTTACAATTAATTGAAAAGAGTGATTCAAAAGATGGCGATTTACACACAAACTCTAGCGGTTTTGATGTGCTAATCGCGCAAAGAAGCGTTCAATACATCGAAGGAACGACTCTAGATTTCAAGGAGACACTTATGGGTGGTGGTTTCTCTTTCGAAAATCCCAACCCACTCTGGGTTGACGAATTATCCCTATCGGTAGCAGAAATTATCGAAGAGAAAGTGAATCCCGCTGTGGCTTCACATGGTGGACATGTCGATTTTATTGGCATCAATGATGGAAAGGCAATGATTGCCTTCGGTGGCGGATGTCAAGGGTGTGGTATGTCCGATGTGACACTGAAACAAGGAGTTGAAGTAATGATAATCGAGAATGTACCTGGGATTACCGCAGTTATCGATACGACCGACCACGCAGCTGGAACAAATCCATTCTACTAATCAGTAGACCATGTGGACTTCATCGTCATCATCGTCGTTGCGTGGGGCTGGAAGAGCGGTTGATTGCGAGCGCTCGAAAGCTTCTCGTACGCGAGCTTCGATATTTCTTGCATCATCGAGTAATCCTTGAACGGGAATTTCCTTATCTAGAAGTTCAGATATCCCTTCGATGGCAATTAATGCAGCACGCGCATCGGGATACATAGGATTGCATTCAGCGAGCAGAGCCGTCACATCGAGACCTCTACGCTCGCCTTCAGCGATAAGGTATCCCGAAATCCCTGATACAATGCCGTGTTGAATTCGTTGAATCCCGGCATCGTCAAGTTGATTTCTACCAATTTGTGAAGAAGAAACTCCCCATAGTTCGCTATCTTCTTTAATTCCAAGATCATTGCTAACAACACCATCGATGACAATTAATCGGTCGAAACCTCCCTTGGTGAACCATTCTAGGACGGTTTCGCCGAAATAGATATCATTTTCAGACGGAAATTGTATTTCCGAAGTAAAAACTCCTATATCTTCGCCTTGGTAAACACGAACTGGGTGCTTTGGAACTGAATCATGGATTAAAGCAATGGCCGGAAATTTAGGGTGTAATACTGTCCCCATCACACCTAATTTCAATGAACTGATAAGATGTGATGTGGCAATAACACCAACTGAGCCAACGGTAGAAAATCCACAAATTGCTGTTCCACCGAGACGATTTGGATCTGCTTCAGCATGCAGAACCAAAGGATAGGCACTGTTGTGGTCTGCTCCCATATCAACCGCCTCTATGTGTAGATTTCTTGAATGCGACGGTTGAAAGTAATCGGACTAATTTGTTAAAGAACGAAGCGATAAATTAACAAAAGCAGACAATTCGGCATTAATTCATGAGTGAAGGCGGTCAATCAGGCGTGGGAAGAATCTACATTAGAGTAGGAAGTCAAGAAATAGATCTTTCTGGTTCAGCGAAAGAAGTGGATGATGCTTGGCTGAAAATCAAAGAGAAGGGATCATGGACAGCAAATTTATCTGTAATTCGGAAAGCCAGAGAAGAGGCTGTCGAAGCTGCTGCACAGCGAGCTATTCAAAGCGGAATTCCAGAGCGTGGCTCTGCATTTCGTCGACTTTTGGATTCGTGTAATGTCGAAAAAACAGGTGATGTTATTTTGGCGGCAATTCACTATTTACGGTTTGTAGAAAAAGAAACTAATACGCCCCCTCGTGAATTGAAAAATTTGATAGCTTTAGCAGGAAAATGGACTGCGGAGGAAGTAGAAAAATGGAATTTTTCACTCTATATTAATCGTATGTTAGAAGGCGGCCCTAGAGGAAATAAGCAAGAACCATTACTCCAATATCCAACAGGGATGCCAAAGAAAAACCGCTATGTTGTACTTACTGACGCCGGCCGGAATCATATGGAAAGGGTCTCTTCTTGAGTAAAGAAAACAAGCAGGTAGAGCCTGAACGGAAAGATTGGTCGTTTACGTCTCACATCGGCGAAAATTTGCGAGATGTGAATCTCGCCGGTGCAGATTTGCGTAGAGCTGTTTTCGATGAAGCAGATTTAGAAGGTGCTGATCTATCTGGCGCAGATTTGAGAAAAGCCTCATTTTTACGAGCGAATTTGATGAAATGTGCATTTGATGGGGCTGATATGCGAGGAGCTAGATTCCTGAAGGCGAGAATGAATATGTCTAATTTTCAAAATACTAAACTAGAAAATGCAGATTTACGAGGCATTCGAGGCCGATATGCAATATGGCGCGAAGCAAATTGGTGGGATGCAAAAATGGATGATGATCTCGCAAAAGTATTAGCAAAAAAATGGCCAAGGCCCTAGTTGGATTGCATCTTTGCCAATCCTTCACGCATCCATCCCGGAACGGGTATTTTCTTGTTCACTTGTCTCATATCGGTACATACAGTTACTTGATTTGCAGTCCAGCATAGAATCTTGTCTTGATTGCGGAATTCGTAGTGCCAAGTGACTGAAGTAGTTCCAATCTTTGCTACTTTGATAGAGCAATGAACTGTGTCGCCATAGGCTAGAGGATGTAAGAACTGAGCCTCGCTGTGAACAAGGGGGAATGCGATTTGATGTTCAGTCAATATCTCATTGTAATGCATGCCACAGGAGAACCCCCAGGATTCTTCGTAGAATCGATGCGCTAGATCCCAAAATTCTGGATAGTAGACAATCTTTGCCAAATCTACCATCGGGAAGTCGATACGTCGGCTTGATACGAACACCATGATATTGCGTCTATGGGATTCCGCTTGAACACTATGTTAACGCATCCAAGGGTTTCTGACGAGTAAAATGGCGAATCTGCCGCGATTCGAACACGGGTTTCCAGCTCCGGAGGCTAGAGTGATATCCAGGCTACACTACAGATTCAGTAACATCGCGACAAGTCAGCCCTAATTGAATCGGTCGAAAGACTAGCATCCATTTTCAGTTGCCAAAATGGCGACGTCTCACCATCTAGTCTTGCTTTCACTAAAACCGCCAAATGGCGGACCCACCGCGATTTGAACACGGGTTTGAGGCTCCGCAAGCCCCAGTGATATCCAGGCTACACTATGGGTCCAGTGAACCGTTCGACCGGCGACTCCTGTTTAATTTCGACGGTTTGAAGAATTACTCTTCACAGGCTCAGAGGCAAAACTGTTTTCCAACTCGGTTGCGCCAATTTCTTAGATTTTGGACCATCTCGAGTATTTTGAGTTTTGTGGGTGAGGACTCCGTGCATACCTTCAACATTGAATTTTATTCGTAATTCAACCATTCTGTCTCGCTCTGCTGTTTGCATCATTTCCTCATCGAGTTCGAAAGATGTTGCTTTATTTTCAAGACCATTATTCTTGATGCATAGGACATTGCCATCAATCTCTGCCCTAGGAGAAAAATCATAGTCTGTTGGATCATTCATCAATACCTTGACATCGGCGATTAAACGATCGCGAATCGAGACCTTGGTTATCTCCATCGACTTGACCATGATACCGCCACCGAGAACGACTTGAAAGGCCTTCGCACCAAAGCCGGCGCCACTCAAATTCCAATCTCACTTACTCTCGGAACAAGAATAATGTATTCGATAACCAATTTCCAATCATTACCACCATCTGGATCGACCCCATCTACTGGAAAATCCGGATCGCATTGGTCGGCTGTGATTGTCCAAATCCAAGTGCCTTGACCAAAGCGCTGCCCTGCTTCATTCAACAAATTATTAGCCAGCCACTCGGACGAGTCCGCCTGAGTGGAATATCCGCCTTCTGGACGGTCGTTCAACTCACTTCGATTAATTGATGAGGTTGCATTTTCAGTGATATTATCGTGAGTTGTAGAAGAAAATGTATTCCATCCAGTCATCGGTACGCTCAGCGAGAGTGTGAAATTATCTTCGGGCCACATTATGGGTAGAATATCTCGAGCAAGCGTAAGGGTAGCATTGACTTGAATCATCCTTGCGCCAACCCCTGGTTCGTGTTCAAATTGGATGGATTCTCCTTGATTGAGATATCCTGAACGCTCGATTGTGATATGTTGTTCTTCCCAAACTATGTGGAAATTGCGAGTGATTACCTTCACCGTCCAAATCTCTGTCGAAACCCCTCCTTTGTCATCGATAACGGTTATCTTACCCGAGCGGTTGCCGGATTCAAATATCTCAAGGGAGATTATCGAACTGGTTGCATCGGCGTCGTTTTGGAAATCTCCGTCGCCATTTGAATCAGCTCCAATGTTAAAATCCCAGATGAATTCGAGTGAGCCGCCTTCTGGATCGAATGAATCAGTGGCGTCGAGCGTTGCAGATTCACCAGTTCGAACATAAGACGGCGCTTCGATGAAAATTGTTGGAGGAGAATTAACAAAAATCGTTATTGTTGCTCGGTCTTGTTCGCCTTTATCATTGACTACAATAACTTCTACTTCGTGATTTCCAGCAGTTAGGAAAATATGACTAACTATGCCAGTTTTTGTAGTCCGAGTATCACCATCATCGAAATCCCAGAGGAAATCCTCAATGATAGTGGGGTCTGGAGAAGAAGAACCTCGAGCATCGAAATTTACAGTACCGCCAACATTTACTTCGATTAAGTCGGCTGAAATAACTGCTCGTGGACTCGTGGCCGATAAACCGGTACATCCGGCTACTGAGACGAGCATCAACATCGCGCCAATGCCGAGTGTCATCTTCCACGAGGTGCCCATCAATCCAGTTCTGCGTGATGTTGCCCTCATAGCGATGTTGGATTATCACTGAATAGGGATAGGGTTTTTTCGATATTGTAAGGGAACGGACAAGAAGTTCATGGACAATGCCCACGACGAACCTTCGTGTCTGGCGGAATGCTCACCGGCTATCGGGTTCTTGGCTTCGATTTGGAAACAACTGGTTTCAATCCGCGAAGTGAGCGGATTGTTGAATATGCATTGATTGGCAGTGATTGTGATGGAAGCCATATCCATTTGCAATCGTTGGTATATCCAGGAAAACGTATCCCCGAGCAAGCAACTCGAGTTCATGGAATTACAAATTCAGATGTACGCGAATCCGGTGAATTTGCTCGACATATTTCAGAAATTACAAAATTAATGGACGACGCTGTAATCGTTGGACATAACGTTGTACGTTTCGATTGGAGTTTTCTCGAAATGGAATGTGTTCGCGCAGGTGTTGAAACACCAAAACCTCGAGCTATCATCGACACTCTAGTTCTCGCAAAGCGCTTGCGAATTCCTGGCCGACACACTCTCGGTCATCTTTGTACAAGATTCGGTATCGGCTTGGATAATGCTCACCGAGCAAGTGCTGATGCTGGTGCGACTCTACTGCTTCTATGGGAAATGATGAGGGCTAACCCTCGTTGGTTTAGAGGGTCTTTAGATGATTTACAAGATTCGTTATCAGGTTCAAAGAGAGATGACACGCTCGGGCCAGGGCTTGTTGATCTCGAACCAATTCCAGGAACTGGTGGTAATTTACGTGAAAGTGAAAATGGAGTTGTTATTGCCTTTGGTAAACATAAAGGCAGAACATTACAGGAATTAAAGAACATCGATCAACGATATTTGAATTGGTTATTTTCGCCTTCAAGTCCTATTCCACAAGCGATTTCAAATCAATTGCGCGAAGACATTCTCGACTGATTTTCGCGTTGAGAAAAGAGCAAGGGCGACCACGGCAATACCTCACTCCAGTCGCCGAGATGGACTATTTTTCCATCGACTCTAACACTGCCAAGATAAATCGGACCTTCATATCCAGAATTTATCAATTCATTCATCTGAATTTTGGCTTGATCACGAATAATCGCCCCGAATTTATGTTCAGAACGGGCTACTTCGCCATCATGACCGATTGGCGGCATTCTCTCAAATAATGCAGCCCCAGCATCGGAGTCAAATCGGATCACACGGACAACCTCGTCCCTAAACATCGGCCCAGGGGGCAAAGTTCCATCTCGTCGTGCATTCCACCAAATAGGACACCAAGCCTTGTACTCGCAAAATCCACAGGCTTGGTCACTAGGAGTTGCTTCCATTGGCTCATCTGTTGGCCGCATTCCCTCCCAAGCGATGAGCGCTGCAGGCAATACAGAATCACCATCGGCACGATGAATCGTCTGATTTGCAGAATACCACCCTTCAGCCGAAATTTCAGGATGATCTGGATTGATATCTTTCAATAAATCTCGATAAAATCGTAATTGCCGGCTGACTTTTTCATTCAAGTTCACTTTAGGCGGCTTACCGGTTTTCAAATCCGCAACTATCCAACCCCTAGAATTTCCATCCTCATCAATATCTGCGATCAACAAATCAAGACGACCCATCAATCGACCACATTCTGAAACCAATGTTCCTTCATTTGCTAATATTATGGATTGAATTTGTTTCCATTGACCAATCGTCACCTCTGAGAGGCCGATTTTTCCAACTGGAGATTTTGAGAATAAAATATTCAAAGCACCGATTAGGCCATCGTGTGCTTTAGTAATCATTTCCGCTTTCCATCTTGGATGGCGGGGAGTTTCAAGAAAATTTTTCTTCTCTTTCGCCCAATGGCGGTCAAGAATCGCTTTCGCAGTTGAAGGAAGCCATTCGACTTCTTCCTCATCTCGATCACTCACATCGATATTACAAATGTCCTCGACCGAATTATGAACTGCATTTCCCATAGCTGCTGGCATGCTTGCCTTACGAGGTAGACGTTGACGGGAAAGCCAATATTTTCTTGGGCATTCCTCATACCTACTCCAAGAAGAGGGCGATAATTGATGTGCGATAAATTCCTCACTCATCACTCATTACCTCCCACTCGCTACGAGATAAAGCCCTCTCACAGTCATAACGATTAACACCTTTCACCGCTCACTGTCCTACAATGTCTGATGCCCCCTTGGTTGAAGTCGACCCCGAAATCGATGTTTCTGGCGCTCTAATAGTGTGTTGTTTTCCTTCACTCGGTTTCGTTAGCAGTATTGTAGCGCATTATTTAGTTGAAAAATTAGAATTAAAATTAGTTGGCGGAGTAAGGCACCCCTCTCTCCCCCCAGTCTGTTTAGTTCAGAAAGGGATGCCCCTACCGCCATTGCGATTTTACTCAGGTGAGCCAATTTGCAACATGGATGAGTGCAATAAAGTGATTTTGATTGCATCCGAAATTCAAATATCTTCTGAATTGTGTTTGCCACTTACCGATGCTTTGTTGAATTGGTGTGGAACAAATAATACAGGTCCAATGATAATGGTCGATGCCTATATTCCGGGAATTGAACATAAACACACAATTTTTGATGATGATGATACGACAGAAACGCTACTCGGTATCGGTTCGATATCCGCTGCTCACAAGATTTTAACAGATCTAAAAGTCCCTCTGTTGCAACAAGGAGTGGTTGGAGGAATGACCGGAGTTATGATGGGGGAATGTCGTCGACGTAATTCGATTGGAATGGCAATTTTAGCAGAGTCCTCTGGTGAAATCGGTAATGGTTCAATTCCTGACGCGAGAGCTGCCGCGAGAATTATTGAATGTCTAGATGACTTATTGCCTACAGTACATCTCGACCCAGGTCCCTTGTTAGAAGAGGCTCAGAGACTCGAACAACAGATACGTGAAATGATGGCTGCGACATTGAATCCACTTGCTGAAGATGCTTCCTCGGCACCTTCAACGATGTATGGATAATCAATAATCAAATAGCGTTGCTTGCTTTTCATCGTCTATTATTGCTATTTTCGGTTGTGAATTTATATCACTAATCAACAAATCGAATTCGGCTTCATTCAATACTTGAACTCCTAATCGAGTCGCCTTTTCAAGTTTAGAACCAGCAGATTCACCAGCAATTAATACACTCAATTTACCCGAAACAGAAGAAACGACTTTGCCACCTGCTGCCTTAATTGACAATGCAATTTCCTTTCTTGGGCGACTCAATGTACCTGTTATGCAAAATGTTTGGCCAGAAAATATTCCCACTGAAGTTGATACTGATTGTGATGAAATTTCTAGTTGATTGGCTAGATCGATAACTGTTGCCGATCTAATTGCAATTCCATTCAATAATTGAGTTGCAACAGTCGCACCAACACCTTCAATTTCGATTAGTTTTGATATTGCAATATTATGTTTGAATGGTTTACCACTCTCATCTTCACCGACTTTATCATCTCGGGCTTCAACCAATTCAAGAAGGGTGGTGATCGTTCCGACTTTTTCTGCGATGCCAACGGCAATTTCCGGGCCGATTCCTGGTAATCCTAATGCCGATAAGAATCGGCTAAGAGTTAGTGATCGAGTTGCCTCTAGTTCATCGATTACCTTCGTTGCAGAACGCTCAGCCATCCGCTCTAATTGGAGTAAATCTGGAATGTCTAATCGATAGAGATCTGCAAGCGTTTTTACCAATCCTTCGGCGATTAATTGAGCTGCTAGTTTTTCGCCGATCCCATCCATCTCAAGCGAGCGACACCAATAGACTATCGAGCGCTCTAACCTCGAAGTACAATTAAGATTATTACAACGAATAAAAGCACCATCTTCGACTAATTCAGAGGAGCAGGCTGGACAAGTTTTCGGAATAGAAATCTCGGCAATATTTGGCAAAATTCCTGTAAATTCAGACCCATCTGCATGAGAAAGATCGCTAATATCAATTCGATTTGCAGCGCCGAGGGTTTCAATGATTTTTGGAATTACATCACCTCGTCGAACTATTCGAACTTTGTCTCCAATTTTTATTCCCAAACGCTTTAATTCACCTGAATTATGTAGAGTTACATTCTCGACAGTCACTCCTGATACCATCACTGGTGCAATACGAGCAACCGGAGTTACGGTTCCTGTTCTGCCGGTTTGCCAATCAACATCCATCAATACACTAAATGCTTCTTCTGGCGGGAATTTCCACGCCAATGCCCAACGTGGATGATGTGCGGTTTGACCGAGTAATCCGCGTTTTTCGAGCTGGTCTAATTTGATAACAATTCCATCAATTTCCCAATCCGCACCAGCTCGATTATCTGCCCAATATTTCGTCACATCAATGATTGAATTTGATATCGAATCATCATTATTACCTTTGACGACTGTATTTCCGGCAATTTCAATTCCTATCGTAGTAAGCCATTCATTTGCTTCAGAATCAAAAATAAAATTTGGTGGTTCAGGGCTGTCAGGATGGCGATGTTCATTGCTTGGAAATTGAACATCATAGGCAAGGAAAATCAAATCAGCAGCATCGCCCTTTCCTGATTCGATATTTTTTTGCCGTAAAGAACCGGCGGCTAAATTTCGAGGGTTTGGTGCGATTTCTGCATATTTTTCCCTAAAAATTGCCAACAGCATCACAACTTCACCCCGGATATGACAATCTCCTTGCCAACTAAGGGATTCTGGGATGTTTGCTATTCGGCGAGCATTTGCGGTTACGTCCTCGCCACGTGTGCCGCTACCTCTCGTAACTGCTCTGACCAATCGCCCGCGACGATATTCTAATGAAAGAGCCGAACCATCGAGTTTTGGTTGACAAACAAATTGTCTGCCTTGGGCAGTAGTTTGGACGACAAAGTGAGAAATTTCATCCGATTCTGTGGCTTTATCGAGACTACTCATTGGAAAAAGATGAGTGACTTTTTTGGTTCCAGCCGGTGGATCTGACCCGACACGATTCAATTGTGGGTTTTCTGGATCTAAAGCCTTCAATTCGTCCCATAATACATCAAATTCAGCATCTGATATTTCCGGAGAGGCTTCGTTGTAATAGAGGTCTGAATGGTAAGAAATTTGGTCGGATAACCATTCGGTGAGCGCCCGCTCATCACCTACGTCTGGGCGCTCTCCAACCATGTACTTCGAGGCGAGTTAAGTGCCTAAAACCCTCTCTTTACTCTACTTTCTTGATGAGCGAATAATTGTTATCACTAGTCTTCATTATTGGTGGGCCAGCCAGGATTTGAACCTGGGTCTCGCGACCCCCAGCCGCGAAGTATAGGCCAAGCTAACCTACAGGCCCTTTGGGCAATCCTAACGAATTAGGATTAGGTCAAAGCACTAACTGACGATTTATGTCTCGCGAGAAATGCTGAACGGTGCAACCTCATCGATTAGATCGACGTGTGCAACGAACATTCGTCGGCAGCAATATCGCTCAATTTCGAGGTTGTCCAAAACGATTTGAGCATCCTCTCCGAGAGCTATGGATTCTTTGTATTCACTATACTTGTGAGCTATGACTTTGCCACAGCTCCAACATCTAACTGGAATCAACATCTTTCTTCACCTCACCTATACGACTTCTGCCACTTCTTGCGAGCGCCGCGACCCATTTGGTGCTTCGCTTCCTTTCGTCGTGGATCATTGACTAATAGGCTACGGTCAAACCGTAGATATTCGTCTCGAAGTTCTTCATCGATGCCTTCTGCACCGCCGTTGTAATGGACTAATCCGCGAGCAATTGCTGTTCGAATCGCGTCGACTTGTCCCATCTGTCCACCGCCTTCTACATTGACGATGATGTCAACATCAGCTAAGCGATTCATACCTTCAGCAATTTGAACCGGCTCAAGCGCCTTACGACGAGCAAGGCTTGGCTCCATAATGTAAATCGGTTGACTATTAACACGAACTCGGCCCTGTCCTTTACGAACGGTTGCTCGAGCGATTGCAGTCTTCCTCTTTCCACTGGTATTTACTGCGGTTTTTCTCTGCTTCTTTGCCATATTCATTGACCTCCCCAACGTGTTGCATCCACACCGAGTGAGGATGAAATTTCGCCCAAGCGGACGAACTTCAATGGTAGTGGGCGTTCTAGATGGATTGTGTCTCCCCATGCATGGCCATCAGGCAATTCCTCTCCAGAGAGGTTTGCTGGCTGGCCAATAAGCACACGAAGGTCGCGAACTGCGTTCCGACCGCTGCTATTCTTCTGATATGGTAACATTCCACGAACTGTGCGCTTCATGATTTGGTCAGGCATTCTTGGGAAGAACGGCCCCTTACGAGGATGGTTCAACTTGTACTTGAAATCGTAATCTGCGAAAACCTTTGATCTTGGTCCAGAAACGATTGCATGTTCTGCGTTCACAACAATAACTCGTAGTGGACTTCCAGCCTTTCGCGCGGAAAGTAATTCCTTTGCAACATGGCTCGCTAATCTTCCGAGAACCTTATCGGTTGCATCGTAAACTAATGTTCCAGCTTCAGCCAAGGATTCTCACCCCCGAACCTTCTGGGTTTTCGTTCATCAATTCACGGATCGTGATTACACGTCCGCCTGCTTCTTCAATTTTAGAGCGGGCTCCAGAACTGACACTGTAGGCGGCGACGTTAGGCTTTCCGATCACATCACCGCTACCGAGCAACTTGCCAGGCACGAGGACAATGTCCTCTTGCGCAGCATAGCGCGATAGGCGGCTGAGGTTTGGTTCAGCCCAGTTGCTGCGACTGGTTTCCAATCGCAGAGCAACGTCTCGCCATAGTGCAGAACCGGTAGACCTGCTCTGTGCCTTCAAATCACCGATTAAGGCGATAAGGGCAGCGTTGGTCTTTCTCGTATTCTTCATCATAATGACTCCCTCGACGTTTCTTGGGTATCGCGGCCACCTGCCTACCTGTTATGAATGCTACTACCACCCCTATGGGGTGTTTCGACACGCTGCGGACAAGTGAGGGTTGCAGCCCAAATTATTGGGCATGCAATTCCTCTGTCCGACCTCAGAGACTGAAGTCGTCATTCTCTTGTTCTTCATCGATTCCAGCAATTCTTGTGTTACCATCGGAATCAATGAACTCACCGGCTTTCACCCGTGATCCGTAAAGGGTCGATTCATTAGACGTTGTTCGATTCAACATGCTCTCGCCAAGAGCATGGCTTAGATGATTGATAAGCGCCTGTAAAGCTGCGATTGCCCTATCCCTTTGATCCGCACCGATTTCGTGGTCTGAATATCGCGCTTCTTCAAAGATTGAAAACAATGTGTCCAAGTCTTCTGGAGGCATTATTCCTCCAAGCATACCGTTTATTGCATCCTCGAATTCACGGGTTGTTTCGTAGACTTTCTTCATAGCCCCACGGCTGCGGAAGAAACGTACTAAATCCTTGTAACAATTGAAAATTGTCTGAATATAATCATTCGATGCCTTCAAGGACATCAACGAATCTGTGAGGATACCGCGAATTATTTCGATTCGGCGGCGTTCATTGTAATTTCGATACATTATCGCGCCAATCAGAACAGCGAATGCTAAAGCAATTCCAATTACTGTCAAGACCTTGAACGTGAAGAAATTCGCATTTTGTTCAACAAGCGGCTCGCCAAGATAAATCACCGGTGTGCTGTTAAGGAATTCTTCCTGGAAAAATGATGATTCTTGGAAATGAACCAACACTCGCCATTTGCCATTCACAGCAATAATATCTAGCTCTCCGGGCACTTCTTCTCCAGTGAAAATAAAGCTGAAATTCGCCTCACCATGTTCATTGGTCACAGCATATTCGACATTATTTGTTTCCCATCCTGTGCCATTCCAATATTGGAAGGTAAAGATGACGGTTTCGCCTTCGACTGAAACATCCAAACGGTCTCGTAAAATTGCCACAGCGCCGGCGACTTCGTCACCAATTTGGTAACCTAATGGGTTCGACCAATGATTCTTCAGTAAAATATCGACCTTGCTTCTGACGAGTACTTCGATATCTTGGAATGAGCCATTGACAACAGGGGTTGTCTCGGCGCGACAACCGCCTGGTAGTTCCTTAGTCGGCTCATATGCAACTCTGATCGTTCTGAAGCCCTCTAACTGGTTTCCATTTGGCTCAACACCACGACGGCTTGGATTATCATCCGGGTCACCGGAGTACCATTCGATTTCACCGGTTCCATCACGGGTGATGGCGGTTGCAATCGGACGAGTATTCGTTTCAGGATCGAGGTAGATGTTGAGACATTTTCCACCGACTGGGTTTCCATTGACTTGAGTCAACATTGCATCGATATGGAACGATTCCTTTAGGTAAAGAACAGGGAATACAGTTCCGTTTTGGAATTGATATGTATCGACATCAGTACGGAATGGCCCTACTTCTTGGAAGGTCATTGTAGAATTAGAAAAGACAGGGAAGAACTTCGTCATACTCGCATTTTTATATCGATATTGATCACCGGTTTCGTATGAAAGGAAATTCACAGTAACCTTCGCTTGACCTGCTTGAACATCATTTAGTGGGCAAATCACATCGAACATTCCATTGATGTCTGTTACATCGCCTTGACAAGATTTCACTCCTAGTTCGGAGCCGACCATTTCGTATTGAACCTGGATTGCTCGGTTAGATAGATTTGAGCCTAGTTCATCGATTAACTGGCCGGTAACAACCATCGGTTTATCGATAGCTTGACCGGTTAGTGGATCGATTTCAGAAGTGTAAACAATCTGATCATCGACAGAAAGAGTGGTACGGCCAATCAGACTGAATCCACGCTCATCATGACGGAATATCTTGCGATAATGATCACTGTTGAGAATTTGGTCGCAAGGATCCCATGCGCCTGAAATTCTCAACATTTCGTCATCGAGAGGTTCGCAACCTTCGTGTGGAAGATTTTCTGCGAAACGAAGAATGAAGTTGACCGGCCCAAATCCATCAGGTAGGAAGGAATTGGGGTCATCTCGGAGTAATTGCGGATCTAGCAACATTCTGTAATTGATTGAACCCGCATTCGGGCAAAGTGTCTCAACTATTTGCCTGTGAATGCGTTGTTCGAAATCCACTCCTTCAAGAATTACTAAAATTTCGCCACCATTTTCATCACACCCATCGAGGAATTCGCCTTTATCCTTGATTGCAGCAGTGCGATTATCATCAGTTACTTGAGCACTGAATTCCCAATAATCTCCACTTGAAAGACGATTTTCTGTCGTACTTTGGAGGTCGACATATGTTCGCGAAACAACCCAGAGGTTGATCTCGTGAGAACTGCCTTGCCGATATGTGTCGCCTGGATATGTATAACTTAGAGTGAAATTACCGAGTTGATGCATTTCATCAATCGTCAAATTAACTTGAAGAACCCCATTATGATCGGTTACCGCTATATCGCTAGATCCGTCTGCAGACCAAGTGAAATTCACTGGAGCATCGCGAACTGGCTGGTATGCATTATCGATAAGACGCGCCTCGATTGTCGTGTTTTGTCCACGATAAAGACGTGGTATCACATTCATTTGGAAATCGGTTGTACCGATGACAGAGATGTTCACATAAGCACCTGTAGGTGCTAGAACATTCGATTGATTTCCAGTAAAGTAGAAATTCGAATTTGTGAAATCAGCACGGATTCCAAATACGCCTGCCGCATATTGAGAATACCAGGTCCAGTTGTAATCAAAGACTGCTTCGCCATTCACCATATCTGGAGCGCGGGCGAATCCGGTCTCTTGGGAACCTGCAAAAACACCGTTGTGATCTACATCGACCTGTAGAGCCATTGGGTCATGAGGCCATGCTGTCATAGTTCGATTCCAAACCGTTCCAACAATTCTGAATGATTCTCCTGTGAACATTTCTGGTACAATTTCACATCGCGCATCGCTTTCAGGATCTCTTGGATCAATCGGCCCACATGGTGGAACGTTGAAATCTCCGCCGTTTTGCATTGCAATGAACCAATGGGTGCCATTCGAAGAAAGGAATGGGCGTAATCTGGCAGACTCGCCCATCATTCCTTCAGGTGTACCATCCCAGAGCATAGCATATGGTTTTCCGAGGCTTTCTGTAGCGAAATCAAGGCCGGCATTGGCCAAAGACGGAGCGTGGAATAATGCTCGCCATGCTCCGAAAGAAGAGCCGGTGAATTGGGTTGAGTCCCAGAAGTAAACCGGCCGGACGGAAGGGGTTATCACATCTGCTTCGATATACATTCTATGCATAGATCGAATCGCGAATGTATCTGTTTCATCACCCTCAAGATAAGGCCAAGGCCATTCTGCACCTAAATCTGGTCGAGATTTACCAATGAAAATATAATCGCCAATCGGTAAACTAGTGTTTGTATACTCATATATTCCAATCACACTGTGCGATTTCGAAGTATTATCCCAAACGATTTCCTCGTAAGCACCGGGAACTTTTCCTACTCCATTGTCAATAGTTGAATTCCATTGGACCTGTTTCCAAATACCTTGGCTTCCACTCGATTGAACAAAGGAGAGTGAAACCCATCCACCCGAATCAGCTCGATAACCGTAGCCATAACCATCGAACACTGTGGGATGGGTAGCATTACCAAATGGACCACCGTGAACGGTGAAAGAAATCGGTGCATGTGAGAGTCTATTGTCAAATTTACCTCTCTCCCAATCCGCAGTATAGTGAACTTTGTAATCGACGAAGAGTGGTTGTTCATCGCTGCGGAAATATGTCCATGCAACATAATCGATTGTCGTATTAGCCCGGACTTCAGTTGGAACAGGTTCGGTTGCTGCACCATCATGAACGAACATTTCAGTTACTTCTGCATAGACATTGTATGTCGTATTAGATCCAACTATCAAATCCTCTGGGAAAAGGAATTGCCCGACCACGAAATCACCATTCTCATCGGTTAGAACATCGATAGTCTCCAGAGCAGTTGTGTCGTTACGAGCCCAATCTATATGGATTTGAACAGGAAGATTTGGAGCTGGCATGAAAACACCCTGCTCAGGATCTAGCCAATTAACTGTCCCATTGAATTTGACAGCATAACGATAATCCAGCCACATTATTTCTGGAACTGTTAGTGTAATTCTAGTGGGTATTTTATCATCTTCATCTAAGATACCGTCATTGTCAGAATCCCAGTCAGATGTATTTCCATCATCTTCCTCTAATTGATCCCAATCCGCATCTGTGCGATTATCGGCATCATCATCTTCATCGATTGCATCAGGACCTGTTTGAGGATCTGCAGGATTGGCAATACCTTCGCCGCCTCCGAAATCATCATGATCCCATGGATTAGTTGATTGATTGCCGAATCGGGTGGGCCAAAGCATAACTTCGTCAGCATCTTCCATTCCATCTGAATCATCATCCAAGTCAACATCATCTCGCAATCCATCATTATCGTGATCCCATGCTGAAATAAAGGGGGTCGCTGTAGCCAATTCAAGAGTATTAACTCGTCCATCTCCATCCCAATCATCATCAACCCAATCCAATATTCCATCATTATCGTGATCCCAAACATGTTGTTCTTCTCCAACGAAACACAGTAGTTCTTGGTCTACATCGAGAATTCCATTATTATCATCATCTGGATCTTCACCATCCGGAACACCATCGTTGTCATTGTCGACATCGTAATACTTCGGATGTAGTAAACCCTGACCTAATATTCCAACATCCCAAACAGCTTGGAACCATCCATCGTTATCCGGATCAGTATCTGTCCCATCGTCATCATTGTCTTCACAATTTGAACCGATGAAGAAATTGCCAGGTGGCTCGGTATTTGCATCGTCATCAAGGTCATCATTTGTGTCAATTTCGAAATAATCCCAGATACCGTCGCCATCATCATCAACATCCCAATGGTCGTAAACATTGTCAAAATCATCGTCCAAATCTGCAGTATCATTGAACATACATTGTGGATCCATATTTCCTGAAACAGGCGCACCACAATCATCATCAGGATCTATATCATTATTGAGTAAATCTGCCTTTTCGTCGGGGAACCAATTTGCATTTGAATCAGCATTCCACCGGAAAAAGCCGTAGGAAAGCCCCACGTAAGCTATCCACAAATCTCGATTATTTGCTATTTGATTATACGTTACGGCAGAGGTTGGGCTTGGATTGCTCCCTGGATCGAAAGTAAACCAGAAGCAATTCTTGTTACATGTCCATTGACCTTGAGAATTACTGCCATTATATGAACCATCATCATGTTCTGAATCTGGCCGACTACTGTATGGATATGTGTATATCAATTGACCTTGGTTTGTTGAAGTTGGTCGAATAACCGGGGCTCCGTAGAGCCATGCATAGAACAAACCGCAAGTGTATTCCTCGGCTAATCCTGCCATGTATGCAAGGAATAGGGAAGAACCACATTCATTGTCATCGAAAGTACCACCAAATTTGATGTCATTAACGTCAAGTTGTCCGTCATTACCTTCATCCTGATCCCACCAATCGGGCAACCCATCGCCATCTTGATCGATGTCAATTCCGTTGATTAGAGAATCTCCATCCGTGTCAATATCGAAGAAATTGTTACCATTATAAGCACTCCAACGTTGAATAACATGCCAATAAAGTTCAGGAATTTTGCCGCTATTATCGGGTGAGATTGCCGAATCATATCCATTATAATTCAAAATAAATCCATGTTCAGCAGTGAATGGATTAAACATCCATGATTGATTCCAATAGAAGTTATGGGCAATATCGTGTGCATATATCTGACCATCATTAGAACCATCGAGTAAATCTCCATCATCTGTTGGATATGAATTATCGAAAATATCAGTAGTGTCGAAATCTTGAACTCCACAATTTCCATCATCTGGATCGTAATAATCAGAAATTCCGTCATTATCATCATCCCAGTCTTCATCATTCTGTAATCCATCGCCATCGATGTCTGTGTCGATACTGTTAGGTCCGTCATCTCGATAAAGTGAACCGTTCAAAATATGCATATCATTGTCATCATCAAAATCACAATTATCATCCATATCGAGCCAATCTAGAATCCCATCATTATCATCATCGACATCATCCCAATTATTGATGCCATCAGCATCCCAGTCGTTATAACCAGTATACGACTTTCTCAATAGGTAACAATTATCATGAGGATTTTGTGGGTTTGGATTAGTGATACTTGGACAATCCCAGCCATCTACTGTGTCCTGGTGAACATTAGGGAAAATATCAAGTTCGTTGATTATTCCATCATTATCCAAATCCCAAGGTTCGTCGTTAGGATCAAGGGCGGATGCCCCGACTGGATTGTCAGGAAAGGGAGTTCCTCCCATATCTGGGTCGAGCCAATCCCATACCAAATCATAATCTTGGTCGATTACTCGATAACGGTCATCATCTAAATCACGGTCGTAATCGAGTTCACAATCGATTCCCGGGATCTCGATTGGGCCAGACACAGGTAAATCACCAACACCATCTCCATTGGTATCGACTTGATGGCAACGATCGGGAATCCCATCATTATCATCATCGACATCATACATATCGGCCAAACCGTCGTTATCATCATCGGTATCCGAAGAATCTGGCGAGCCGTCATTATCATTGTCTGGATCGAGGAAATTTGGAATTCCGTCACCGTCTAAATCACCATCAACAATATTACTAAATGATTGCTCGCGAGGATGCCAGGCCAATTCTCTGCTAACATAATCAACACCCCCAACATAATGAGAGTAAGTTCGCAAATTTGCGGTTGAATTTACATTAATTGATCCAGTCATTGTTGAATGAATTGTACAATTGTAAGCGAAAAGCCCCGTTGTGGTAAACGTCATTGAAAATGTTCCACCAGCCGCAATATTACCACTATCGAATAATCCTCCGAAGATTGATGTAGCGGTATGATCTGTGGTATCATCATTCGTCCAGATAATTGTGTCACCCACGTTGACATCGATATTTCTTGGAGAAAAACCGGAGCTAGTTATCGAAATGTGATGCACTTGAGCAGAATACCAATCTACCGCTGCTGACCAATTCGCTGCGATTTCTGTAATATTTCCAGTACGAGTAGAATCCCAAGGGTGTTCATCCCATAGATCTGCTACGCCGTCACCATCATCATCCAAATCGAAGTAATCAGCGTATCCGTCGCCATCAAAATCACATGGCCAAGTGAATTGATCGATTCGGCCATCATTATCATCGTCTTCGTCGTAAGAACCTCGGCCTGAACCATCAATATCTTCATCCGGAATTCCATCATTGTCATGGTCGTAAAGGTTCTGGTCAATTCTGTAACCATTTCCAACAGCAAAACCAGTCCAAGGATGAACGGTATTCGGCTGAACATAACGATCTGAACTGACATTTTTTGGATCTGAACCTTGAGAATAATCGATTGGCCCTTCTAGAATTCCGTCGTTATCATCGTCCCAATCGAATTCATCTTGAATTCCATCGTTATCGTGATCATAAGGATCTGTTCCATAACATCCATCGAAACGCTCGATCAAATCGGCGATACCATCGTTATCATCATCTAAATCATACAAATCTGAAATACCATCGTTATCGTGATCTTCGGTATCTGTCTCTTCAAGGAAAAACCCGTAACTTGGATCCAACGCAAGGGCGGCACGGTCACTTACCTTCCCATAAACTGCCATTGGATCATTGTAAAACGGATCTGTAAATGTTGGATTATTGAAGCTGTTTTCAGCAGCAGGCTGACTGACCCCATCCCCCGCTACAGGTCCGGGGGCCGTGTTAATTTGTTGAAATGATGTACGTTTTTCAGCCGGTGCCCACTCAACATCAATTACCTCTTCATATGAATCATAATCTTGTAACGAATACATTTGGGTGCTAAACAGCATCAAAAATACCATCAAGACAGCTGAAATTCCTTTTTTGGTATTTGCAATACCGAATCCATTATTCATTTTACCTAACATCGTGACCACCGAAGTACTTTCGCTGACTCTGCACTACTTATCAACGACTACCCTCGTGTGCGCGTAAACGTATCAGAGACAGGTTTGAGTATCATTATTCATCCACCCTTAATATTCTAAAAAGTTTTTTCCGAAGGGTTTGATGGCAGCTTACCGAACCATCCTCAACTCGAAAATTCACCGAGCTTCCGTTACCCAGGCTGATCTCGATGATTAGGCCCGATGATAAGGCAAACCTTTGATGATTGTAACGGCCCGATAAAGTTGTTCTAAAAGCACGACTGCTGCCAATTCATGAGGTAGAGTAATCATCCCTAATGATAGTGATTTGGATCCGGTTTGCTGCTCACCGAACCCACCAGGAGGTCCTATTACGAGGTGTACATCTTGGCTTGCTAATCGCCACTTTTTCATCTCTTCAGCATAACCCATGCTATCAATAATTTCTCCATCTTCATCGAGTAGGATTACCGTTGAATCACCTGCTCGCTTTAACACGGTTTTCAAATATTCATTAGGGTCGGTTTGATTACGGTGCTCGACCAATGAAACACCATCCGAAGAAAGGCGATTTGCATAGTCATTTATTGCGATACGAAATGCTGCATCTTTTGGTCTTCCATGAAGATGAACTACTATGCGAGCCATATACTTGGCATAACACAGTAGTCTTTGATAGATTCGCAATCATCAAGACCATGTGCGCATTGGCTAAACTGAGTAAGATGGGGTGGTGGCCATTTGGAAAAAAATCTAAACCGATCCATGATGATCCCCATATCAAAGGTACTAGATTTTGGATTCAAGAATTACGAGATGTTTGCGAACGTAATTTTGACAATTTTACCGAGGGGCAGAGAATAGTTCGACAGATGCAAATTGATTGGATTGATGCGAATCGGGAAGGGGTTGTAGACAATCTGCTGCTAGAAGGGTTAGAACGACGCGCGTTTCGGTTATTGAGAGCCGATAGCGAAGAATGGTTGGCATGGCTAGACAACGAAGAGTTTTGGAAGCCAGGCTGGCGCGGTGACATCGAATAAGAGGTTGTTTGATGATTTTTTGGACATCTTTATTCCTCATTTTAGGCGCAACAGTGTTTCATTATTCTCGTGCCCAACCTTTTCCAGAAAAAAGTGGAAAATTTGCCTTTTTATTGATTGTAACTGGATTATTAATGATTATTTCCATCAGTGCCCCTCGACCAACTGGAGAATTGGTCGCTCCCATGGTAGCCACGATTATCGGTGGCATCGCCGTCATCATCGGTACAATCCATATGTCAATTCTACGAGATGATGTGATAATCGCACCGTTTGGAGGATTTCTCCTCTGTATTGGTGCAATCAATTTGCTCTCATCTCGATGGGTTGAAGCTGGACAATTCGAACAGATTGGCTCATTCGCTTTCGCTTCAATTCTAGTCATGCTAGAGATTTACTTAGCATTCAAAGGATTAGTTGTCGGAATTCAAGGTATATCTTGGTCGAAATCAGGATTGAGGCAAATCCACAGAGGGATTTTGTTAGGAGATTCAGGTGCAATCACTCATTTTGAGAAATCATGGGATATGGAAAATCAATGGATTAACGCAATGAGTCATTCTGCATTATCGTTAATTTATCGTCACCTAAATGATGATGGCATGGAGAAAAAGCACACCATTGAGCTCGAAAAATTAGGTGGTTGGCAAAGTGTTGATGAATCTTGGATAAAAACTATCGAAAATGCATTGGAAATTCTTTGAACTCAGGTCTCGTACACTTCATTGTTGTCGAGACGATTTCATAGAGGGCAACCCAATCCGACAAGTGGATATGGTTCGCATCACAAGGGTTCACACCGGTGGCGGAGATGGAGGTGAAACTTCTCTCCTCGATGGAGAAAGGGTTGGAAAGGATCACCATCGTGTTGCATTTTATGGCACAATCGATGAAGTCAATTCACAGGTTGGAGCAGTCAGAATGGAATTAAATCGAATCGAAAAAATCGCACCCGATGGTGGTCAAAAAACAAATCTAATCCGTGCAGCAGAATTGGCAAACAAACGCTTAGGAATTATTCAACAAGAATTATTTGATATTGGGGGAGAATGTTCTTGCGCACCAGAAAAAATACCAAAAATAATGGGGCTAATATCTGAACAGCAATGCGACAGATTGGTCGAAGAGATGAATGAATGGATTGAAGATCTTGAACCTCTCGAATCTTTCATAATTCCAACAGGATCTCCTCCAGTCGCTAACCTGCACATAGCTCGATGCGTTACTCGGCGAGCGGAAAGGAACGCTTGTGGAATTCGCTCAATTGAAGGTGAAGATGCCGTGAGGGGGGAAGTAATATCGTACTTGAACCGATTATCAGATTGGCTCTTCGTTCTCGGAAGATGGATTGCAGTAAAAACTGGTGAAGAAGAAGTTTTGTGGACGCCTCTTGGAAAAAGAGATGCTTAGACAGGATGACCAACAGAAAGAAGATGTGCATGTGCTGAATTTAGCATCTCTTTTTCTTGTTCAAAAGTCAATTGAGAGTGAGCAGATTCGAAGTCAAGCCAAAGATAATTTCGATGCTCGAATGATAGTTTAACTGTCAATTCGTCAGTTTCGGCGAGGTACCAATACACTTGTTTTGGAGTTTTTACTCCCTTTCTGAAAAATGTATATTCAGTCCTCATCTCCCACCCATCCAATATTTTGACTGTTTTTATTCCAGTTTCTTCAGAAAGTTCTCTCACTGCGGTTGAATGGTAATCCAAATCTGAATCCTCAATGTGACCTTTTGGAAAACTCCAATGGCCTTGGGGATATTGCAATAATAGGACACTATCATAATTGATTAGAATGAAACCACATGAGGTCTCCATGCAACACACGGAGAGGACATCGCCTATTCAATTGTCGCAACCGAGTGGGAAATACAATTGAGTAGCGACCGCCCGTTAAGAAAAGATGGAAGAGGCCGCGCTCGCTCTGGATATCAGAAGAATCGTTACCGATAGCGATCTCGATGGAGTAGTCACAGGCGCAATTCTACGCCGTTGGTGGCCAGAAGCAGAAGTGGTATTCGGCCACCCAGGAAACCTTCGTGCTGGCATGATGGATCATTTAATCGATCGACATACTGCAGTATGTGATTTGCCTAGACACGATGATTGTGGGCTCAGTATCGATCATCATCAATCCAACGAGCCGAGTGCGTCCGAGAATACTGAGACAGTAATTCTCTGGAGGCCGACACCTTCTGCCGCAAGAATCGCCTATGATTTACTATCTGAAAAAATCGATTTATCCGATTTGACTCAAATGATGGTTTGGGTCGATAAATTGGACGGTGGTGCCGTGACAATAGAAGAATTCATGGGTGATTATCCAGTGGTTTGGCTAGGGAGAATTATCGGTTCTGATTCTGAAATAGCACTCCATATTCTTGAATCGCTTCAAGCAGGATCTTCTGTTTCTTCAATACTAAACGACCCAATTATCAAGAACATATTAGAAGAAAGAAAGGCGCGTCAAAGTATTCTCAGTGAAACTATTATTTCGAATATGAAAATTATTGATCGGCTTGCAATAGTACGATTTGAGAATAGTGGATTTCGTTCTAATGGTTATCACATCACTGCTCTTGCGGGTGAAAAATGTGATGCCTGTGTCGTAATACACGGAGATATTGGAGCAGGATTTGACGAAGAAGATAAGTATCCAGTCTCTGCCTCATTCTACACAAATTCATTCCTACACAAAAACGGTGGGATTTTTGATTTAACAAAACTCGCCACACTATTTGACTCCGACGGAGGTGGCCACGCGAATGCATGTGGTTGTCGAATAAAACCATTAGAAAACGACGTAATCGTAGATAGGGTGGTTAACTCCGAAGACATTGAGAATAATCTCGACATATGGCTATCTTTGTGGTCAAAGCGTTAAAGATATTTGAAAAGATAGAGAAAACCAAGGAAGGCATGAATCACTATCAAAAACACCATGATATCGCTTACCCTTCCGTGCAAATCTTTGATTTGAGAAAATGATTGACCACTATCTCTTTTCGACATTACTGTCCTACCTAATTTTCTGAGGTAGAGGATCATCACCAAACCGAGTAAACCTACCCATCCATGGAAATGGCCAGGGAGTAAGTTGGTTAACGAAAATGAGCCATTAATGATTGAATAATAAATCGCTTTCGAAACAAAGGCAAGAAGGATTACTCCTATCACTCCGTAGGTTAATTTTTCACCGACTTCTTCGTGATTTTTTACAGCATTTTTTCTGTTATCCGATTTTAGGAGTATGCCTTCTTTCCTCCATTTCCTCTGATTGAAGAAGACCCAAATTAATCCAAGTGCTGCAATCGGATGGAGGAGAATGATGATTGTGGCCAGTGCCTCCATAATTTCACCTACATGAGAAGCAAACTTGAGGTCTCGCTTTCAACGCCTTGCTTAGCAAGGCGGATAATTCATAACAATATTAACGGGCGAAGAGTTATCGGAGCGGCTAAATTTGGAGCAGTATCTACTCGATTGTCTTGAAGATCTGCATAAAGCAGGTGAAGATGAAGTTCGCCGAAAGAATGCAATTCAGAGATCGGCTACATGGGGTTTACTCGATAAGACTTGGAAACCTCTAGCAATAATGGCGGCTTCAAAAGAAGCTCCGATAGTGAAAGAAGATTCACTAGACCCATCCGGTCGGCCGAGGGGAGCAAACCGAAGCCATCGGAATCGAAGGGGGCGCCGCGGAGGGCGAAGTTCAAAGCGGGGCTTCGAAGATAATCTTCCCTCACCTGATCGAATTTTCGATTCTGATAATTCAGTAGGATTCAAACTTGCTGTCTTGATTGCCCAGAAGCATAAAATGACTACAAATTGGAATGATGCTTGGGATAAGAATCTGGATAGTGTGAGAGTAGAATGTGCTCAAGGGTTACATCCTGTCTGGAGTCGATTGGCACGTGAAGCCCCTCTTTTTGCTGAAATGGAAAGGTTTCCCGTAAACGAGATTGAAGCCGAAGTTTTCGATTCGAGTAAATGGATTGCAGCAGCCCATATTGACCCTGAAGACTCGAAACAATTGAGAGAATGGCTTTCTCTTTCACCCCCATTCAGATTGAATTCCGGTCAGGCGCTTGCATTGGAGAAAATAAAAAAAGATCTCGCAGGAAAACCGCGACCACAATCTTGGCCAATAATTATGAAAGAATATTTGCGTAATCTTGAAGGAGATGCTGCAATCTTGGAAAGTTTAATTCTAATAGGTTCGAAAAATCTCGATGCTCTCGAATCGTTGAATCGAGTCGGAGATAATGATTCATTACAATTATTAGCTGAAAAACATGCAAGACTTTTGTCTCATCGAAATGAAAATTTCGATGAATGGTCGACTTCTATTCAACAAACTGGCGATGATAATCTATCAAAGGCAATTAGAGTTGAAGTTTGGAAAAATTACAATTCATCATATTCCAATTTGACAAAAGAAGAGTTGCTCTCAGGATTAGAAATCTTGTCAGAAGAATCAATTCCAACCGCTTTGAATTGGCGTTTTGCAGAACTTTCAGCAGAATCAGGAGAGATGAAAGAGGCACTTTCTATTATCCAAAAATTGTCTATTGAAAATGATTCTCACCTAAGTGTTGCTCTCAAAATCTCTACCACTACCGATTCTCCGATTTTAGAAGAAAAAATTATTTCAGCAATTTCAAATATCAATGAAAAAAGAGTTGCGGAAATAATGCAAACTGAAAATTTACCTATCTCAATTCAATTGGCAGCGGCAGCAATTCTAGCCAATATCGATAATGTGAGATATACCAATGAAATTCTATCATTATTTACTAGAGCCGCTGACATAGCCTCTCTAGCAGAAAAAATGATTGAAGATGATTCGCTAGCACTCGCCTATCCATTCAGAGCATTGATGGTATGTCAGTTGATATCTGCTGAAGATGCATTGAATCTTTCTTCAAATTTGAAAAATCTCAAATCCCTCGCGTTATTAGCTTTAGAAGAATCGACCGAAGATGATACTCTCTCAGAAGCATCACTTTCTCTAATCTCTCTTCTCGCCGGAGTACCATCAAACATGGATTCAATTCACCAAAAACTCGATTCTGACGGCATTGTAATCCTAAATCAAGTACGAAAAGCGCTCTCTTCAGAAGGAGATGGATTTGTCAAAGAGTCTCTAATTGAATCATTAGAAAAATCAATTCGTGCAGCAGATCTTTCTCATCTTGAATCAAAATTATTTTTAGCTTTAATTGATTCTTTATACCTCAATTTAGCTGCCTTAGGATTACAAATGGGCGAGGCCAACAAGAAAGAAAATTCAATTAAAATTTTAGATAAATTATCTAATTGTAATGATTTGACTAATAGGACGATTCGTTCACTTGACGATATCGTTGTCGAACACAGCATTGGACTTGAATCTCTAGAAAAGTGGTACAGAATCAATGACAAAGATTCTGCTGAATATCATGTTGTTAGAGCGGCAGTGGAAAGAAATAGGGGGAATCGCGCAAATGCGGCTCGTTCTTACAAAGAAGCTTCAATTAAAATCGTAGAAGATTATGAAAATTCATCAATATTATTGAGAAAATCATTGATTGAATTCGCCCATGCTGGGGTCTGGGATGAAGCTGTTGAAATGATTGAAAACAATCCACAATTGATGGCTGCTGTGACACAAAAATTCCAACTTTACCTGCATACTTGTGCTGATGTTTCAGCAGGTAATACCGACAAAGCTACTCGCCGCTTAATTGAGTTTGTATCAAAAGAAGAGCGGGCGGATCCTGAATTTGAAAAAGTCGATTCAGAATTCAATAGACGACGAAAAGAATCGTTAGAATTGCTTCAACGATACCCTGATGAACACAATTTGCCAAAGGATAAGTTCAGTGGAAGAATTAGGGCAGCGTTCATGACTTTGGAAAAAAGTGGTGCCTCTCGTCAATCAGATTTAGAGCGAAGATTCCATTTCGAATTGCATGATAAAAAAGATATTTTCGAACTAACTTTACTCGGTGGGCAAATCGCTGAGAAAAAACCACTACGTGGAATTCGAAGGTTCGAAGAAGCAATCGAAACTGGATTTTTTGATGATTTGGGCGTTCGACGATTAAGAGATACACAGCGTGCTGTTTTCGGAAGTCACAGCAATAGTATTCCAGTAAAAGATCGGAGAACTTTGCACCATTTAGGTCTAAAACCGCTTATTTTAATCGATACGAATGTGTTGATCAATGCTTTGAAAGATGATTTACTCAGAGAAATTTCAAGCGACCAATATGGATCTTTAGATTGGACGGTTGAAAGATCGTTTCATATGATGTTGCTTCGAAGAAGTAAGAGTGATGTTTTCGTTACCATTCCTCCCTCAGCCATTGGAGAATTCAAACATCGCACAAAAACTCCCGACTCCGTCCTAAAATTATTTGAAGGCGTTTACATCAACCACCAAGAATGGAATAAAATTGTCACTCCGGCATTCTTGAAAGAAAGGGTAAAAATCATCTTGAATTCATTCAACACCTGGAATCAATCGATTGAAGTAGCTAATCGAAATGATGTGGAATTAGAAGAATTCTTGTTAAAGCATGAGATGATTTTTGAAATGGTTGACCAATATAAGAGAGCGCGTTCTAATTCAGCACCAATCCGAACTGAATTGAATGGTAAGGAAATTTATCCAGAAAGTGGTGATATCGAAATCATGCAAGATGCAGCAGGATTGGCAAAATTGCCACTTCAAGAAATTGGTTGCATCTTAGTCGCAACTAGAGATTCAGATTTCAGATTGGTTTCACGTGCTCTAGAGGAGCGATATGGCTTCGGTGTTATCTCTGATGCTCAGCAATTAAACAGTCGAATCTAATGATTCGCCCAGACGGCGCATTATCACTGTCGCAGATTCAATATTATCGACCGTCTCAACACTCTTGCCGGCAGAGAAGTATTGTTTCTTCTTAGCAGCAGAACCACCTTTTTTCTTAGATAATGACCGAAGTTTAGATAAAGATAAAATATTCAAGAAAAGCCTAGCAGTGTGTCGAAAACGTCCAGTTAGTAAACGCCTCATTAACCAAGAATTATTCTGTTTGAAATGTTTTGAGCGAATAACAGATATTGGAACACCTGTCAAACGATTGGTCCAAACAATATCCTCCTCTTTTGCTTCGACTATCGCATCTTTGTAATCTTGAGGAGATGTGCATTCTATAGTTGCAATAAATCGTGTACCCATTTGAACACCATCATAACCGATGGCTAATACTTCTGCTAACTCCTTCTCACTACCAACTCCACCTGCACAAATTAGTGGCAGGCCAAGATCTTGTAATTCTTTATAGAGTTCAGCAGCTGATTTCTCACCGAGATGCCCTCCGGCTCTGTTGTTAACACAAATCAAGCCATCAATACCACAGTCGATTCCTTTCAATGCATGTTTTCTATTTGTAACGTCATGATAGACGACACCCCCTTTGGCGTGAACTCGTTCACAAACCCAATCAGGTTTACCAAGAGACGTTACAAAAAATCGGATATCTTCTTCCAAGGCAATGTCTATCCATTGAGACATTCGATCAATATATTTCTTTGAACCCTTTTCAATTAGAGCATTGAACCCTATCGGCTTATCAGTTAGGCTTCGGATATGCCGAACCCCCTCACGAAAATCCCAATCATGCACATAAGTCAGTGAAGCGGGCTGGATGATTGCAATGCCCCCTCCTTCGGAGGCGGCAGCAACTAACTCGGGGTTCGAACATGGAAACATTGCACCACAAATAATTGGATATTCGATACCGGCATCTTTTGTAAATTCATTTTGAAAACTCAATCAATCACCTCTTATCGCAAGAAAGTTCCATTCAAATTTCCAATCTGAAACGACGTCCCCCTCAGAATCGATTCCTTTCGTGTGCATTATACAATTTATCGAGTCGCCACTAATTTCAGATTCTTCAATCGCTGCTTTGGCTTTTCCAGCATCTTCACAAATAAATTTTATTCGGCCTTTTGCTCGTTTGACGAATTTGACATCAGTGCCTATAACGAACATACGTATTTTTCCTGAATAAGCTCTAGATATTGCAAAAGGTGTGGCACCTGTTGCAAGTTCGGCTGCCATACCTTGTGCAGCCCAATACATCGTTTTGAAAGGGTTTTGAGAACGCCATCCACCCTTGACAGAGATTTGGCAAGATTCTTCGCTTACCTCATCAACTTTGAGGCCAACGAAAGCGGCTGAAGGCATCGAAATCAGAGTGAACAACCTGAACCGAAGAGGTTTCAGCAAACCTCGATATTCTTGTTCCAACTTACTCTGATCAATCGTCAACGGTTAAGCCCCCATCAATGAAGACGACTCGGAGTTCATCAATGAATCGACAAGGGTGCAATATCGCTCCATTGCTTCATCGGTAGATACTCCTCGTAATTTTCTCCAAGCACGGTATTTTGCCATGGCGATGAGTCCCGAAATATCGCCAACACCCCTAGCGTCGCCTCCAGTCGCCTGTTTATACAATGCATAAAGTTCCAAAAGTTGTTCATCACTTGGTTTTTCTTTCAGTTTCCAAACACTTTTGCTCGATTTATTGAAACGCCTCAGAATATTCATCGCATCGCCTCCAACCAATCTCCAACTCTTTTGGCTCTCTCTGGCTGATCAACCTTCGACGTGTGAGGCATATCCTCTATGATATAAATTTCACAATCAACTTCATCATTGTCAAAATGCTCGAGTAATAAATCAAAATGAGCCGAACCGAGCATTTCATCCTCAGCGGCTTGAATAACTAGAATTGGAACTTCGGGAATTCCCCAATAAGGTAGTTCGGAAGTTGCATAACGAACTGGGAGGTCGGGGTGAATTCGTTCATATTCTCGACGAAGAACATGTCGAACCCAAGGTCGTGCCATGACCATTTTTCCTGGTAATTTATTATCAATAATTTTTGGAAATGATGACACCGGAGATTCAAGAATAATTCCTTTGAGAGCGTGTTCCCACCATCCAGATTGATGGCTGGCGAGCCGGATGGTGATGAAACCCCCCATTGAGTGGCCATATATCCACAGCCTCTCAGGCGTAAAACCAAGTTGCTGCGGGGCTGCTTCAAGGATAGCTTCAGCATCAGCAATTACTTTCAACAACGTCCAATCCATTCGCCCTTGTTGGTTTCCAAATCCCCTTTGATCCATCCCAATAATATTAATTCCAAAGGATTGAATGTGTTGGCAACGTGATTCGCCACGCCCAAGTGACGAATCATATCCATGTAAATAAAGCAGTAAATCATTACTTGATTGATCAGATCTTAGTAATTGTCCAACCATTTTTTCTTCCCCCCAACCAAGGAAATCAAATTTTTCCCAACGACCATCTGTAATAGGTGTTGAATCTTTTTGGGGCGTTGTAAAAACAGAAAGATAGATTTTCCAATAAACAAAGAGCCAGAGACCTATTGGGGCAGATGAGCCAATCAAAACCAAAGCCAAACGGCTAGCCCTAATGCGAGGAGATACAATCATGGCAACCGCCTCGATTAAAAATACGATTGTCAAGACGGTTGGGATATCTGGGGTCCAAGTCGTTGGCGTCTTCGCATAGGCAGCTGCACGACGGGCTCTCAGAACGATTTTATCGCGACGACGTGGCTCTTTTGGAGACCGTGTTCTTCGACCTCTCAACTTTAGCCTATGAGGTCGAGGACCTGCCATCACATCATCTCCGCAGGATACTCCATCAGATGTTTATGGCCAGATTGTATCGATGCTGCCAAAGAAATTGTCTCAGGGAATATTCGCTTGAAGAATACTCGCGCACTGGCTAATTTTGCTTGATGGAATTTAGAATCAGGATTATCTAGGCACACTCTCGCCATCTTTGCCCACATATAAGCCAGTGCGATATTTGCGAAATAACGCAAATAATCGGTTGCTCCGGCAGCGAGGAAATGAGGATTACCCATACCTTCAGTAATCATTAGCAATGTTAGTTGTTGCAGTCCCTTCGCACCTTGATGCAATGGTTTGTTGAATTCTTCCATGCCTTCTATACCCCTGTTTTCCTCAACAAATTCCACAAGTGGCCACATAAAATAACGTAGATTTCGGCCAAGATTTTCTGTGATTTTGCGACCGGCGAGGTCGAGTGCTTGAATTCCGTTTGTGCCCTCCCAAATTTTTGATATTCGGACATCACGATAGAATTGTTCAACTCCATATTCCGTACAATATCCAGCACCACCCATAACTTGCATACACGTATCGATCGTTTCACAACCTAAATCTGTGAAGTGTGCTTTGACAATTGGAGTCAACAAAGCAACGAGAGCTGTGGCTCGGTCTCTTTCTTTCTCATCTTCACTTTTCAGCAGATCAAGAAGAGTTGCGACCCAAATTCCGAGAGCCCTGCAACCTTCGTTGTTAACTTTTGAAATTAATAACATTCGGCGGACATCAGGGTGAACGAGAATATTATCTGCCACCTCTTGAGGATCTTGAACGCCTCTTAAATCTCGACCTTGGCGACGTTCTCTAACCCACTCGAGTGAGTTCTGATAGGCGACCTCGCCGAGAGAAAGACCCATTATTCCAGAATCTAAACGTGCGCCGTTCATCATCTCGAACATCAATGCCATTCCATTGTTTAAATCGCCAACTAACCAACCAACTGAATTGTCGAAATTCAGTACACAGGTCGGCGATGCATGAATCCCCATCTTCTCTTCTACACCCGAACAAGTAACACCGTTTCGAGTACTACTCAATTCTTGAGATAGTCCACCAACCCCTCCTGATTGCCATTCTTTAGGCAAGTATTTAGGAACTAAAAACAAAGATATTCCTTTCGTACCTTCAGGAGAATCTGGAGCCTTTGCGAGAACCATGTGAACGATATTTTTAGTTAAATCGTGATCTCCAAAACTAATGAAAATCTTAGTGCCTGAAACAAGGTACGAACCGTCGTCTTGAGGCAATGCTTTCGAGCGAATAATGCCAAGATCAGTGCCTGCATGAGGTTCGGTAAGACACATCGTTCCAGCCCATTCTTTAGTACCAACATTTGTCGCATAATGGTCAACTAGGCTCTCTTCTGCATGTGTAGAAATCAGATGATATACACCAGTAGCAAGCCCGGAGGCAACCGATATTGACATGTTGGTAGCAATCGAGAATTCATTCATCATCGCCCCCATGTAATGCGGTAATCCCATACCTCCATGCTCTGGTTTTGACATGGCGCCATACCAGCCAGTATCGATGCCTTCTCTGTAAGCTTCTTTGAATCCAGAAGGCATGATTACCTCTCCATTCTCGAAGAGAAGACCTTCTTCGTCGCCAATTTGATTGAGAGGGAGAAGAACTTCTTTGCAGTGCTCACCATAGCCTTCCATCATCATTTGAATAAATTCGCTATCGATTTCTTCCATTCCGAGAGATTGTGAAATTCCAACTACATCGAAAACTTCGTGAAATAAAAATTCATAATCTTTGTACGGGGGATTGTATACTACCATTTTCTCACCTCAATTCCTCAACGGTTTACCCGTTTGCACCATATGCTCCATCCTCGCAAGCGTGCCTGTTGTCCGAGATAGTTTGCTGATTGCTTCACGCTCCATTCGCAAAATATCTTCTTCTGAAAGTTCATCGAGAGTATCGGTATCGCCTCCAGAAAGTATCGATGCTAATTCAGATGTTACCACTACATCATGAGGTGTAGCTTGACCAGATCGTGCTAAGTCTGCCACTGCCATATCAAGAGCGAACTTCGCCGTTGCTCCAGGCAGGTTGTAGGTGTGTGGTTTAGGTGGCATATAACCGTCTACTAATTCGAGGGCGCGTGCCTTTGCATCTGCAATTAAGCGGTCTCGATTCATTGTGATTCGATCTTCGGGACGAAGATAACCCATACGTCTTGCTTGTTCAGCAGATTTGGCTACTTGAGCTGTTCCAATCTGCTCGAAGGCTTTGAGGATTGGTCCCATTGGCCCAGCAGAAACGAGATTGAATGGCCCGAGCCGACCCAACAATTCCTTGCATCCTCCCCACCCAGGAACTATTCCAACACCTACTTCGACAAGTCCGATATAAGATTCTGAATGGGCTTGAACTGCATCGCAATGCATCAGGACTTCACAGCCACCGCCAACACAAACCCCAGTTGGTGCTGCAACGACTGGAACGGAAGCATACTTCAATTCCTGATAGGTATCTTGACCAAGTGCGATGAAGTTTTCAACATCCTTCCAAGCACCTAGATTAGCTGCAAATAATGCTAATCCAAGATTTGCTCCAGCGGAGAAATTCTTGCCATCATTTGCGATTACTATGGCTTTCCATTCATCTTCTTCAGATAAGTATACTGCATTTTGCAACATTTCCATACTGAATGGATCCATCGCATTCATTTTTGAATGATATTCAACGAGTAAAACCCCATCTCCTGCGTCCCAAATGCTCGCTGAACCATTTCTCTTGATTGGTTTGCCTCGGCGCTTGAGATCTGACACCATAAGGGTCTCAGTTGGCCGATTGATTACAACAAATTCACCGTCTATATTGAGGCGGTAGACGTCATTATCATCTATCTTGTAAAACGAACCAGCATGAGCTGCTTTTTGGAGTAGATTTGGGATGGGTTTTCCAGCACCTTCAAGGCGCTTGACGAATTCTGATGCACCGATTTCATCGATTATCTCGAAAGGTCCGCGTTTCCAATTATAACCAACTTTCATCGCTTCGTCAATTGCACTGATATCATCTGTCACTTCGGGGACAAGATAAGCAGCATAAGAAAGCGTGTCAAGTAAAATATCTCTAACGAAAGCAGCGCCTTGGTCATGGTGATCGAGCATCCTCAGTATTCCTTGTTTAGCCATCTTTGCAGACGCGAAACCTGCTCGTCGATTTGCAGGAGCATATTCTCCTGTCAAGAGATTCCTAGCTTCCTTAACTTTACCACCACCTTCGCGATTGAGGCGATAGAATCCACCCTTGCCTTTTCGGCCAGTA
Organism: Methanobacteriota archaeon; assembly: GCA_018654845.1. Lineage (GTDB taxonomy): Archaea > Thermoplasmatota > Poseidoniia > Poseidoniales > Thalassarchaeaceae > MGIIb-O2. The sequence continues at coordinate 97,452 of JABIKU010000034.1, forward strand.
TATCCTTCTTCAATCATCGATTCAATAATTTCAGCCCCAGCACCAGAAATTTGGTGGAATGGGTCATCTGGTTGAAGGTGTTCAATTAGGCTAGCCATGATATGTGGAGTTAGGTCTATTCCAATCAAATCCATTAGGCCAAAAATAGCAGTTTTAGGAATGCCGAGAGGGCGGCTTAGCATGGCATCTGCTTGTTCAACTGTGAAGCCATGCTCTAAGGTTGCATGAATCGCACGTTGAATGAAATATACGCCGAGCCGGTTGCCGATAAATCCCGGTTTATCATTACAATGAATTACTCGCTTGCCAAGGCGAATGTCGGCAAATTCAACCATTCGTGACACAACCGATTGATCTACTTCAGACCCAGCCACTAACTCAAGCAATGGCAGATATCGGGGCGGGTTGAAGAAATGAGTTATGATAAACCGACTCGATAATTCGTCCGACATTTGTTCTGTCAGGGCTGAACGAGGAAGAGTAGATGTGTTTGAGGAAACGATAGTTTCAGGCCCGACATATTTGTCGAGTTTTTCGTAAAGTGAACGCTTTATTGCTAGATTCTCGATAATTACTTCAACCACCCAATCATAGTCTTTTAGCAATGAAAGATGGTCTTCAATATTACCCGCAGTAATACGTTTTGCATAGGATTTATGCATCAGCATTTCAGGGTTTGATTTCGCCATTTTTGCAATTGCTCCAGCTGCAATAGAATCTCTGGCCGACTGTTCTTTTGAATTAATTGCGGCTTTGGGAATAATGTCGAGGAGAAGCACTTCACAGCCAGCATTAGCACAATGAGCAGCAATTCCAGCACCCATAACGCCACTACCGATTACTGCGACCCGCTCAATACTCAGGCTTGCCGAGTTCAATGATTGGCTTTTTGACAAATTTTCACCTCAGTCTATTTTTGAAAGAATTGTAGCGATTCCTTGGCCGCCACCGATACACATTGTTGCAAGTGCATGGGTAGCACCCTCGCGAACAAGCAAACTTGCTACCTTTCCAGTAATTCGGGCACCACTCGCACCTAATGGATGGCCGAGGGCGATTGCTCCTCCATCGATATTGATCTTTGATTGATCTAAGCCTAACTCCTCAATTACTGCTAGTGATTGTGCGGCGAATGCCTCGTTGAGTTCAATAATATCAATATCACCAAGCGAAAGTCCAGCGCGGTCTAGTGCCTTTCGGGTTGCTTCGACCGGCCCTATTCCCATAATTTCTGGTGAGCACCCAGAGACTGCTATAGAAGCAATTTTTGCGAGTGGAGTTAGGCCATTTGCTAGAGCGAATTCCTCTGTGCAGACAACAACAAAAGCTGCTCCGTCCGTCAAGGGTGATGAGGTTCCAGCAGTAACAGTCCCATCAACATCGAAAGCAGGACGTAATTTTCCAAGTGTTTTGGCATCTGTCCCTGGACGTATACAACCGTCCGAATCTATGACTCCTGATTTCGCAGAAATCTCAATAATTTCATCTGAAAATTTACCCGCCTCACGAGCAGCGCTTGCTCTCGCATGGCTTTCAATAGCAAATGCTTCCTGCGCCGTACGATCAATTCCATATTTCACTGCAAGGTTCTCAGCAGTTATGCCCATCGAAGTGAAAGCCCCTGGGGCTTCCTCCAAAAGACGTGGATTAGGCATCGGATTGAATCCAGTCATCGGAATTCGAGTCATTGATTCAATGCCGCCTGCGATAAAACACTCGCCAGCACCCATGGCAATTCGCCCGGCTGCATCATGAATCGCTTGCATGCTTGAGCCACAAAAACGATTGATTGTAACTCCAGGAACCGTCTCAGGAAGATCGGTTAGGAACGTTATCATTCTAGCCATATTGAAGCCTTGTTCAGCTTCAGGAAAGGCGGTTCCAACAATCAAATCCTCAACCAAAGACGGGTTAAGTTTTGATTTCTTTAGTAACCCGTCAATGACCTCTGCGGCGATATCATCAGGGCGTGTTCGAGCGAGTTCTCCTCGACGGGCGGGAGTAAATGGTGAGCGGGCGTATCCAGCGATGACCGTGTTCATACAGGCATTCAACACTCGGTGCAATAATTAAACCGTCAAGTTTCTAAAATCACAATAACTACAATTTGCTACATTCGATGTGTTTTATTACACCGCCTTAGTGCAACGATTTCTAAAATTATCTTAAAGAATACAAAATTTCAAAAAAAATTGCAATTTATGTGGAAGCACGTTATTATTCGAGAGATATCTCCTTATTGAACCTTGGAAATTACACATTACCGAACTCGGCGCTTGTGTTATTTACGGCTTCGGCCGCGGCCTGAACGTCGACTATTGCGTCCACCTTTGGATTGGCGATTTGATTTCTCGTTCGAGTGATTGCCGTTGGATTTGTTATTGCGCGGCTGGCGCCGACCACGGCCCCGATTCTGCTGTTTCTTGGGTGCCTTGTTACCCTTACACGACCGTGCCTTCTCAGAATGGAAAGGTTGTCCCTCATCTACTGGAATGGCTTGACGGATTGTCTTCTCAATACCGCGCAGATATTCGCCTTCGTTTTCATCACAAAAAGCAATGGCGATACCACCTTGACCGGCACGTCCTGTACGGCCAATTCGGTGTACATAGACTTCGGGCTCGTTAGGCAAATCCAGATTGATGACGTGGCTGATATCAGAGACATCGATGCCGCGGCTCGCCACATCGGTGGCAACTAGTACCTGAAGGCTACCATTGCGGAATCGGCGGAGGGATTTCTCACGCGCACCCTGACTCTTGTTACCGTGAATTGCGAGGGCTTCGATACCGTCTTGCCCAAGTTGTCGAACAATGCGGTTGCAACCGTGCTTGGTTCGACTGAACACAAGCACCTTTTCGGGCCGCCCCACCTTGATAATATGAGTCAGGAGGCCACGCTTGTCGCTTTTCATGACAAACATGAGAGATTGTTCGATGGCCTCTACAGTGGCCGATTCAGGTGTGATAGAGACGCTTACCGGGTTGTAGAGCATATCACGGGATAAATCGGCGATCGAGCGTGGTATGGTGGCACTGAATAGCAGACTCTGGCGCTTCTTTGGAATCTGAGCTAAAATTTTGCGGATATCTCGGATGAAACCCATGTCGAGCATTCGATCCGCCTCATCGAGAACGAGGAATTGGACTGATGACAGGTTAACGTATCCCTGAGACATTAGGTCAAGCAAGCGACCGGGAGTGGCAACTAAGATGTCAACGCCACGGCGTAGGATTTTCTCCTGAGGGCGTTGCGATACTCCGCCAAACATAGCCATCGAACGGATGTCTAGGTATCGAGAATATTGCTCGATATTGTCGTGAATCTGGGCTGCAAGCTCGCGTGTTGGGCACAGTATCAAAGCGCGGATACGACGTGGGCCCTTCAACGGATTATTGGCTATTGCATCAAGAATTGGCAGAGCGAATGCTGCGGTTTTTCCTGTGCCCGTTTGGGCGCAACCGAGCATGTCGCGGCCTTTAATGAGGTCTGGGATGGCCTGGGATTGAATTGGCGTCGGCGTGACATAACCAATTTCGTCGAGAGCATCCAACAGAGGCGGACTGAGGTTGAGAGAAGTGAAGTCCATTGGGTCAACTCACATGTGTGTGATAATTGCAGCACCAAACTCACTACACTTGAGTAGGATGGCATCGTCCATTTGGCGCTCAAAATCATAGGTTACAGTCTTGGCTGAAATTGCACCTTCCATGCCCTTGACGATTAGATCTGCAGCTTCTAGCCAACCCATGTGTCGAAGCATCATCTCAGCCGAGAGAATTAGGCTTCCAGGATTGACTTTGTTTTGGCCCGCATACTTTGGTGCCGTACCGTGGGTCGCCTCAAAAATTGATATTCCTGTATCGTAATTGATGTTCGCACCCGGTGCGATTCCGATGCCCCCCACCTGAGCGGCGAGTGCGTCAGAGATGTAGTCGCCATTGAGATTCATTGTTGTCAAAACACCATATTCACGCGGACGGGTGAGGACTTGTTGTAGCATCGCATCTGCGATAACATCTTTCACAGTAATCGTATTGTTAGTTTTTGGATTTTCAAAAGTGCACCATGGACCACCATCGAGTTCGGAAGCGCCAAACTCTTCTTTTGCAAGTTCATATCCCCAATCACGGAATCCACCTTCAGTAAATTTCATGATATTGCCTTTATGGACAAGAGTTACTGAATCTTTGTCATTATCGATGGCGTATTGGAAAGCAGCTCGAACAATCCGAGCCGTTCCTTCCTGACTTATTGGCTTAATTCCGATTCCACTGGTTTCGGGAAATCTAATTTTTGAAACGCCCATTTCATTTTGAAGGAAATCAATGACCTTACGAACCTCAGGGCTGCCTGATTCCCACTCAATTCCAGCATAAACATCCTCACTATTCTCACGGAAAATAATCATATCGACTGCCCCTGGGTCGCGCACTGGACTTGGTGTTCCCGCATACCAACGGACAGGACGTACACAGGCAAAAAGGTCGAGTTGTTGGCGTAGTGCAACGTTTAGGCTACGGATACCACCTCCAACAGGCGTTGTCAAAGGACCTTTTATGGAAACTAATCCCGTTCTCATCGCTTCCAGAGTAGCTTCTGGCATCCACTCGCCAGTCGCGTCGAATGCCTTCTGTCCGGCGAGAACTTCGTTCCAGTGAATTTTACGATTGCCCCCATAGGCGCGATCGACTGAAGCATCGACAACATCAATCATAACAGGAGTGATATCGACACCAATTCCGTCACCTTCAATATAATGAATTACGGGCTCATTTGGCACATTTAATTTGCCATTTGACATTGTAATTGGTGCGCCGGATGACATGTCTCTCAGAGCGGCGACCTGCCATCCATTGATGAAGCCAACCCCCGTGGAACAAAACGAAGGTGATGCGAGATGAAGGGCTCTGTTGAGTGGGTTGAAGGGAAAACGATGAGGGGGATTACTGAATCGGGAAAGATAACAGAATTTTACAGTGATTCGGCGGCGAGTCCTATGGAAATTGTACAACAAGCTCACGCCGCATGTTCGATGATTGATCTATTCGTCGGCTTAAAAGATAGAATGGACAATGTAAAGTCGATGAAAATCAACATCAATACAGATAGAAAACCCGAGCCCCCTCGGGTTTTCACTAATATCGATATGAAATATATTATTGAAGGAAATGTTCCTGAAAAATTAGTTCGGAGAATTATTCAGGCCAGTCATGACAAGTTTTGTTCAGTTGGTAAAATGCTAACCGGATCAGGTGCAGCATTGACTTGGTCATTGGAAATTCGGCCATGAAATTCTCTCAGATTATTACAAAAAAATTGTTTATTGTAATCTAAGATTAAATACCTAATTGCCCTTTCTCAAAGGGTTCCTTTACTCAATCATTAAAGTCCCTCGGTGTGCAAGAGAAATTCCCTTGCACGAGAGTGTGACTCAACCCACCCATATGAAATCGGAAAATGATACAATGCAGAGCCAAAACAAAGAATCTAGTTCCAACGATGATTTACAGGTGGCATCCGAAGATGGATTAATCATCGAGCGACGATTTACGTCAGCAGGGGATGATCCGTTCGATGCATTCAATTGGATTTCGATGGATGTTGAGATTCGCAACCCAGATGGTACTATGGCAGATGCTATTGAAGGCGTTCAACTTCCTTCAGGATTTTCAGGTGTACCTGGAAAAGTCTGTGCTCAAAAATATTTGAGAAAAGCTGGTGTTCCAGTCCATATACGAAAAGTTGCAGAGGATGGAATTCCGATTTGGTTACAACGAAGTGAGCCGGATCACGAAAAACTGCAAACTTTACCAGCCGATGACCGATTCACAGGCGAACTTGATGGTCGACAATTATTCCGTCGTCTCGCTGGCACATGGACCTATTGGGGCTACAAACACGGCTATTTTGCCAGCGAAGTTGATGCTCGAGCATACTACGATGAAATGTGCTATATGATTGCAAGTCAACGCTCTGCTCCAAACAGCCCACAGTGGTTCAACACCGGCCTCCATTGGGCATATGGAATCGAAGGCCCCGCACAAGGCCATCATTATGTCAACCCAACAACCGGTGATCTCGAGTTGTCGGCTAATGCATATGAACATCCTCAGCCTCACGCTTGTTTCATTCAATCAGTCAGTGATTCACTAGTAGGGGGCACGGGATCGATTATGGGATTATGGAATAGAGAGGCTTTATTATTCAAATTCGGCTCAGGAACTGGTTCAAATTTCTCAAACATCCGTGGAGCCGGTGAGCCTCTTTCGGGTGGAGGCACCTCTTCCGGATTGTTGTCGTTCCTCAAAATTGGCGACCGTGCGGCTGGTGCTATCAAATCGGGTGGAACTACTCGTCGTGCTGCAAAAATGGTTACACTCGATTTGGATCATCCAGATATCGAAGAATACATTGATTGGAAATCGAGTGAAGAAGAAAAAGTGTCTGCACTCGTAATTGGCTCAAATATATTACAAAAACATGCAGATTCATTGATGGATTCTATCTGGGCTCACGAAGACGATTCTTCGAGGTTTGATCAATCCACGAATTCAGGCCTACGCAAGACGATGGTTCAAGCCATTCGTGATAACGTCCCTCAACCACACATCCAAAGAATTGTCGACCTAGCGAAGCAAGGATGGAAGGGGGTTGATTTCGAATGCTTCGATACCGATTGGCAGGGTGAAGCATACCTCTCTGTCTCGGGACAAAATAGCAACAACTCCGTTCGTGTACCCAACTCATTTATGGATGCTGTGAAAGCTGGTAAAGATTGGGATCTCGTATGGAGAACCGAGAAAGATAAAGCTGCGAAAGAAGGTCGTGAACCAGGTGCATGCAAGACCCTAGATGCTGGTGAACTTTGGGACAAAATCGCTTACACTGCTTGGGCGTGTGCAGATCCTGGAGTACAATTTGATACTACGATTAACGAATGGCATACCTGTCCAGAAGGTGGAAGAATCAACGGTTCAAATCCTTGCTCAGAATACATGTTCTTAGATGATACCGCCTGTAATCTTGCAAGCATTAATCTGCTACACTTTTATGACCTCGACAACCAAACATTCCAGATTGATGATTTCAAACATAGTGTGCGATTGTGGACTGCTACGCTTGAAATCAGCGTTCTGATGGCTCAATTCCCATCAGCTGAAATTGCTCAAAAATCATACGAATACAGAACTCTTGGCCTTGGTTATTGTAATATCGGCTCGGTACTGATGCACATGGGGATTCCATATGATGATGAAAGAGCCTACGCGATTTGTGGGGCACTTACCGCAATTATGTGCGGAGAGTCTTATGCCACTAGCGCAGAAATGGCGGCAATTCTCGGCCCTTATCCAGATTATGAACGAAATGCGGAGCACATGCTCAGAGTCATGAGAAATCATAGAAGAGCGGCATATGATGCTCCGGCAGAAGAATATGAAGGGTTGTCTATTCCACCTCGAGGAATCAATGCAAAGAAATGTCCACAAGATCTTCTCACATCAGCAAGAGATGTCTGGGATAAGGTAATTCGAGATGGAGAGGAACATGGATTCCGTAATGCGCAAACAACTGTTATTGCCCCAACCGGAACTATTGGATTAGTAATGGGTGCTGATACGACTGGTGTCGAACCGCAATTCTCTCTAGTCCAGTTCAAAACTCTCGCTGGCGGTGGTTCGTTGAGAATTATCAATCGCGGCGTACCAAATGCATTAAGGCGCCTCGGTTATTCAGAAAGCATTTCAAAATCAATTGAGGAATATGTTACAGGTACAAAAAATCTCATTAATTGCCCGTATCTTTCTGCAGAAAAACTACATTCTGAAGGATTTACACCTGATATTATTGCGAAAATAGAAAAGTCATTCAGTGATGTATTCGACATTCGATCTGGATTCTCTCCATCCGTCCTCGGAGAAGATTTCTGTTTGAATGCCCTCGGAATGAGTGATGAACAATTTAATGATGAATTCTTTGATGTTCTAACCCATATCGGCTTAACAACAGACCAAATCAATGAAGCGAATGACGTGGTCTTTGGAAAAGCGACTCTTGAAGGTGCTCCTGGATTAAAGGAGGAACATCTCGCTGTCTTCGATTGTGCTACACCCTGCGGTAAATACGGCACACGTTCAATTGATTGGCGCGCTCACGTTTTGATGATGGCTTCTGCTCAGTCATTCATTTCTGGGGCAATTTCGAAGACTATTAATATGCCATCTGACTCAACTGTTTCTGAAATTCGTGATGCATACGACCTATCGTATGCAACGATGAACAAGGCGTGTGCTGTCTACCGAGATTGTTCAAAACTTTCCCAGCCATTGATGAATCAATTAGTCGAATCGACGGCTTTGGTTGAGGATGAACTTGAAGAAGAAATTGTAGTTCAACAAATGGTTCAGCAAGTAGTTGAACAATTGCCAATCCCTCAAGAAATTTCTCAGCCAGTAGCAGAAAGCTTCGTTCATGAGTACATTGCATCAAGAAAGCCTCTACCTGATGTTCGAAATTCGAGTACGATGAAGGCGAGAGTTGGGGGGCATACCGTCTATCTCTCATCGAGTACCTATGATGATGGTAGACTTGGTGAAATCATGATTACCACTTCGAAGGAAGGTGCTGCATGGCGCTCGATGCTGAACCAATTCGCGATTGCAGTATCTATTGGATTACAATATGGTGTCCCATTGGATGCTTTCGTGAAGTCATTCACCTTCCAAAAGTTCGAACCGAGTGGAATGGTTACCGGTGGCAGTGGTAGAGTAAAAATGTCAACAAGTATCGTCGACTATATCTTCCGGGAGCTCGCTATTCATTACATTGGTCGCAACGACCTTGCTCATGTTACTCCTGAAGATTTGGATAAAACCTCGATAAGTCGCCCTGAAGTTACCAAAGAAGGTATAGCTCGAAATCAAGGCCAACGGAGAGAAGTTCAACTCACTCTCGATGCGATTCCTTCTACTGTTGAAGATTCCGAAGCAAAGGCAAGAAGAATTGCTAGGGAGCGAGGATTCACAGGTGATATCTGCAACGATTGTGGAAGCAGTCAAATGGTTAGGAATGGAACTTGTTTGAAATGTAATGCCTGTGGAGCAACCACGGGTTGTTCTTAATCAAATAATCTTTCCAATCGATTGACTGCGCATCGATATTCTCTTGAATAGATCATTGTGTGCTTCTGAATCTATCTCCAGAATTGATTTCGATATTGCTGACAATGAATCAGGATTAATTCTGCCTAAATCTAGTAATAATCCGGCTAATTGGGAACGTGCTGAAAGGTTGGAACTCACCCATGCAGCCGGAATTAAATTTCCTGAATCAACTGAATCAACTGACAAATAATACCGAATACC
>JABIKU010000035.1 GCA_018654845.1 Methanobacteriota archaeon
ACGCCCGAGGCTCAAGGGCGATTAGTGTAGTCTGGATATCACCTCGGATTTCTAATCCGAGAACACGGGTTCGAATCCTGTATCGCCCACCATTAAACATAGGTTAATTGAATTAGAACTCAATCATTCGCTGAAGCCTATTTTCGAATGTTGGTGCGTTTCACTCATATAGGGGCAGTAGGTCGGCGGGCTGCATGAAGCGAGGTTCACGTGCTTGGAAGAAGCAGGGTAATCAACGCTGGAAGTGGCGCAAGAAGAAGTTGCGAAGGCGAAAGGCTTCTCGAAAGCGTGCGAAACAGTGAGTTTTCGGATAACCTCATAGACTCTGAATTTTCAGGTCTGACGACATGTGGAATAGCCCGAGAATATCATGGAGCCCTACTCGAGGAAGATTACTGGATGGATGTACTAGAAGGTACGTGCTGGAGCACGTACTCTCTCATAATTCATCTGAAATCAAGAAAAAAAGTAAAAAAAGACCTCTCGGCGATCACGCTAGACGTGGTTTACGAGATGCAATAATATCGATGCTAGAATCTTGGTCGATGAACGAAGATCCTGATTTTGAAGAATATCGAATGATTATTCACAGAGCAATAATAGCTTCCATTGTATCGAATCAAGTAATTGAATCAAATCCTCACACAGAGGTTGATTCGATGGTCAAAATGATGATGCACAGATTTTCTTTAGTCAGAAACGCACCCGTCATCGGTCGACTACAACGACTCAATCCGGGACTTTGGCAGTCAGTTGATAGATTACAACCACTTTTACTCGATGGCGCTCGTCAATATGGTGCACCTGATCTAATAATTTGGAATGGCGATAGACTAACTATGGTACGCATTACGATGGAAATGAATTCTCGTCAGCCCAAAGAAGCAGTCCTCTTAGAATTAGGATCAATGATATTGTGGGCTGAAAGAAATCCTTTGATTGCCGTCCCAGTCGATCAGATGGATGTAATTCGCATCGGCTGGCTTGGAACCCGCTGGGTTAAGTGGCAGCGAAGAGCGAATTCTAAGTGGGCTGCCGAATCTAGGTCGATGATAGCGATGGATATTGAACAGATGGCTCATCTGATAATATTCTCAGGAGATATTGATGAATTACCTCGATCTCGAAGCAAATGGAATTGTAGAAATTGTAGTTTCAAACAAAATTGCCCAGGAGCAGTGCTCAAATCTTCGACACTAAATCTGCCAGAGCAGAAACTGGGTCAGCAACTTTTGTGACTCCTGAAGCAAGTAGTACGCCAGATGTGCCCAATTGAATTGCCATTGCTACATCTTCACCGTTTTTCACGCCTGCACCGCAAAGAATTCCCACATTTTCGTTAATCTCTGAGATTGCTGCAGCGGTGCTGATGACAATTTCAGGGTCTGCGGTTGTCACAGAGACATCTCCACCAATCAATTCAGGTGGTTCAACTGCGACATAATTCGGTTGTAATGCTGTCAATGCTCTTGCTTCCTCGATATCTGCTGCGCATGCACAGACAGTGAAATCCTCAGGAACTGAATCAAGGATCATCGCCACATGTTCAAGGGAAACTTTGTGTTCTGCATGGTTGATAATTGTCCCACTAGCACCTCGAGAAATAGCAGTTTCAGGATGTAGCCAACCAGTATTTGATCCAAAAGCAATCGGATCGAGATGTTGAGTCCAAACTTCGAGATTGGGGGCTGCAGCGACAACCGCTGAAAGATCGAATGCCGAGACTACCGCAATCATTCTCGCATCCGTTTCAATACTAGCCATCGCTCTAGCTAATTCTTCTGCTGCGATGCCATGAGCGGTTTCATAAGTTTTGAAATTGACTACGACTAATTGCTCACCCATGATTCGGCGAAAGGCAATTCCTCTTTGACGCTAACGGAGAAATTAGATTATCTCGCCGTGACCTACGACCTTATCATTGAGGCGACATCCATCCGAAATTATCGCACCTTCACCAATTAAACATCGATCTAAATGAACGGACTCACCGATTATTGCCCCATCGAGGACGACGCAGTTGAGCAAATTTGCATCTTTTCCAATTTTCACTCTAGAACCAATCACAGAACCCGAGACTTGTCCGGCATCTAGGGCGGCATCGGCAAACCACGAATCCGCGATAATTACACCTGTAGAAAATCTGCCATTATCGATGCAAACTTGTGCGGCTTCAAGAAAAGATGGGGGTGTTCCGGCATCGACAAAGAATCCCCCAAATTCAAGACCAGCCATTCGTCCGGATTCAGCAATACTGGGGAAAACTTCGCGTTCCATACTGTGGCGAGTAAGAGTGAGCGAATCCAAAACCTCTCTCTCAAGTAAATAACATCCTGCATTTATTAAATTTGAAAATTCTGTTCCCCGCTCTGGTTTTTCTTGAAATCGGCGAATCATGCCAGAATCATTCAACTCACAAACGCCGAATCGGCTCGGATCTTCAACTGGCCAAAGCGAAAGAGTAGCAGCAGCGCCAGTAGAAGAATGACGTTCAGCAAGAGCTGCGACATCCACGCTTGAAACTAAATCACCATTCAAAACCAAAATCGGGCCACTACCCGTCAAATGTTTACGGGCGAGTGCGATTGCACCGCCCGTGCCAAGAGCCTCTGTTTCAACTGAAAGAATCACCTCATATGGTAATTCTGATGTGTCAAAAAATCGCTGCATTTCCTCAATTCCATAACCAGCAGCGACAACCACACGATCTATCATCTCGAGAGGTACGCATTCTACAACACGCTCGAGCAAAGTCTTGTCTAGAAGCGGAAGCAAAGGTTTGGCCCTTCCCTCGGTCCAAGGGCGTAATCTTGTACCAAACCCACCGGCCAAAACTACGACGTCCATGGATGAGCGGGAGCAGGACCCATTTTCAGCACTTCGCGTCAACGACTGAGAACTCTTCAAAGCGCATCGTTGAAAGAGCGAGGTCGATTCGCACGCACGATAGCGATGAATATTCACGAGTATCAAGGGAAGGCAATGTTCCGTAAAGCAGGGGTTAACGTCCTCGATGGCGTTCACTGTACAAGCATTGAAGATGCACTCTCTGCATACGATTCCCTCGGCTCAAAGGTAGTTGCTGTCAAGTCACAAATCCACGCTGGCGGTCGTGGAAAGGGCACATTGTACTCTCCTGAATCAGGCGAAAAAGTGATGGAAGGCGGCGTTAAAATCGCGTTTTCTCGCGAAGATGTTGAATTATATTCACGAAATATCCTCGGAAACAAATTAGTTACAATTCAAACCGGCGAAAATGGCAAAATTGTCAACAATCTCTATGTTGAAGCCGGTTGTGCTATTGCTCACGAATATTATTTGGCAATATTAGTCGATCGAGAGGCTAAGGCAGTTTTGATTATGGCTTCCACTGAAGGTGGAATGGATATCGAAAAGGTTGCTGAAAATACTCCTGAAGCTCTTCACAAAGTTTGGGTAGATCCCGCAGCAGGACTGTTGGGCTTTCAGAAGAGGAATTTAGGTATGGATCTCGGATTATCCGGCGCTGCCCTCAAATCTTTTTTTGGCCTTCTAGGAAAGTTGTATGATGTTTTTGTAAAGAATGATTGTGCAATGGTTGAGATTAATCCTTTAGTCCGTTCAGAAGATGATGAAATCATTGCACTCGATGCGAAGGTTAGCTTCGATGAGAATGCCTCGTTTCGACACAAAGAGTGGGAAGACATCAGAGATTTAGGTGAAGAGGATGATGCTGAAGTTCGGGCCAAAGAATTAGGGCTATCATATGTCAAACTTGATGGAGATATCGGCTGTTTAGTGAATGGAGCTGGACTCGCGATGGCAACCATGGATGTCATCCAATTATACGGTGGCGAGCCGGCAAATTTCCTCGACCTCGGCGGTGGTGCTGGAGAAGATACAGTCAACGCCGCATTCGAAATTATTCTTGAAGACCATAATGTGAAAGGAATTCTTGTCAATATATTTGGTGGAATTCAACGATGCGATGTTGTCGCAAATGGAGTTCTTGCATCGGTTGAGAGGATTGGGCTTGAAGTGCCACTTGTCATTCGACTTTCGGGAACAAATTACAAAGAAGGACGAGCGATTATTGATGCATCCGACTTGCAAACTTATTCTGTAGATACCCTTGCTGAAGGTGCAAAAAAAATTGTTGAACTTATCGGGGGCGAGTCATAATGTCAATTTGGATTAACGAACATAGCAAAGTTCTCGTTCAAGGAATCACAGGTTCACAAGGAACTTTTCATGCTACAAAAATGATAGAATACGGGACTGATATTGTCGGAGGAGTTACTCCTGGAAAAGGAGGTCAGTCACTTGATTTATTCGGGAAATCAGTAACGGTTTACGATGGCATGTATGAAGCGATACAAGCAACCGATGCTAATGCATCTGTGATCTATGTGCCACCCCAATTCGCAGCTGAAGCAATTATGGAAGCCGCGGATGCATTTGACCAAATCAAAGGAGAAGGAGTTGTAGTCTGTATAACAGAAGGAATCCCAACTCTAGACATGGTAAAGGCGGTCGCTTATGTCAATCAAAGACCGGGAGTCAGACTCATTGGACCGAACTGCCCTGGGATTATCACTCCAGGAATAGAGGGGGGTTGTAAAATTGGCATCATGCCCGGTCACATACACAAAAAGGGACGAATTGGTATCGTTTCCAAATCAGGAACTCTGACCTACGAAGCTGTTGCTCAAACAATGAGCATCGGTGAAGGCCAATCTACGTGCATCGGAATCGGTGGAGATCCAGTTAATGGCACCGGATTCATCGATTGCCTCGCCGGTTTCCAAGACGATATACAAACCGAAGCGATTGTGATGATTGGCGAAATTGGTGGAACTGCTGAAGAAGATGCAGCTGCTTGGGCCGCTGAAAATGTCACGAAACCAATCGTTGGTTTCGTCGCAGGCGCTACCGCACCTCCCGGCAAAAGAATGGGGCATGCCGGTGCGATTATTTCTGGTGGAAAGGGCACTGCAGCAGAAAAATTTGCAGCATTCAAATCTGCAGGAATCTATGTCGCAAACGATCCATCTGAAATCGGCGCTGTTTTAGCTGTCGCATTGAAAGAAGCCGGCCTGCTTTGAATCGACACTCTGAGTCGAACTCTAAGCGCGAGAGCCTAAGACGGGAGAAGCATCCCGATGGAACATGTCTGAAGCCGGCAAGGTCGTAGTCGTCGGCGCTGGTTTAGCAGGTTGTTCTTGCGCTATCTCGTTAGCAGGGCGTGGAATCAATGTCACATTGATCGAAGCGGGTGCGATGTTAGGTGGCCGTGTTCAATCAGTTAGTCTGAGAGGAATAGATAGGGAAATCGATAATTGTCAACACGCGGCTTTCCGTGTATACAACCGTTTTTTACAATTGATTGGACACTGCGAAGCTCAAGAAATTCTGCGATTACAATCTCAAACTAGACTATCCTATCTCGAGGTAGATAAGGGTAGAATATCAACTTTGAAATCAGGTAAATTACCACCACCAAATCATCTAGCAATATCTTTACTACGCGCACCATTCCTCAATTTCAAAGATAAAATAGCTTTGCAAAAGGCTGTCAAAGCCCTACAAAAAATAACCGAAAAAGAGCGACGCGATCTCGATGAAACGGCTTTTTTGACATGGCTGAAGGAAAATGGTCAAACCGAGCGAGCAATCAAGCGATTTTGGGATCCACTTGTCATGGCTGCACTCAATATTGATTCAGCGAATGCGAGTAGTTCTTCCGCTGCATTTTTGTTCAGAAAAGGCCTTTTTAGCAATGCAGATTCTTTTGATGTTGCCTCTTTCACAGGAGATCTATCAGGAGTATTGGATCCTGCACTTCGAAGGACATTGCATTCAGCAGGTGTAAAGTTACGAACATCATCACCTGTAATGGAAATTTTATCAAAAGATGGAGTGATTTCGGGAGTCAGTACACGTGATGAAATAATTTCTGCTAACACGGTCATCCTCTGCACACCAATAAAACCAACCACTAGGTTGCTACGAGGAGTAAATTTATCCGAAATTAATAATTTGATTGCAAATAATCTAGAATCAATAGGAAATACTACTTTGATGGGCTTACATGCATTCCACGAAGGAGCCGTCTTACCAGAAAACACACAATTCGTCACATGTATCGAAGAACCACTGATTCAGATGCTCTTCGACAGGACTGGTGAACTCGACGAAATCCAGAGAGCAGGACTTCCAGGGCACTGGATCTCTGTGCCGGTATCTTTCGCCGACTCATTTCTTTCGATGAAAGATACCGAAATTCAGACAGAATATGAGCGCGTTGTAAAAACAGCATTCCCCAACGCACCGGAATTAATTCAATTCCACGTAGTTAGAGCAAAACGAGCAACTTCGGCATTACGGCCAGGGACTCAAAAGTTCAGGCCAAACGCCGATGATGCATCTAGCGGTATTATCCTAGGTGGAGATTGGTTGGACACAGATTGGCCAAGTACGATGGAAGGAGCTGTCCGTGGAGGGTTATCTGCTGCTGCTCGCTTACTCGCAATCCGAGGTGATGAACAGATGAATGATTGGCATCACGACATGAATTGGCCGGATTGGCCAGAACCACCTAGCCGTGGTACGAAAGGTTGGACGGAGTGGTAATAATGACCAAAAAATTCGATTTTGGAGCACATATAGTCGAGCAAGGCGAAGTTGTTTCGTTAGCGGGTTGGGGGACACATCAATCTGTCGAATCAGCATATTCATATTGCAAAAAAATTTCTGAATCGCATTACGAAAATTTTGTTATTGTTAACAAATTTACTCCTGCAGAACATGTTCAACATATCCAAAATATCTACGCATTTTCTCGATATGGTGACGACTTAGGTGATGATGCACCATTCGACAATGAAACACGATGGAAATTACTCGATGCATGGGAAAATGACCTATCCGAAGCGGCTAGAAATAATTGGAGTGGTAGCCCAAAACATCCGATTCTAATAGCTGTTCAAATTACGGCTCGTGAGTGTAATATTCCACTTGAACCGTTTTGGAAATTAATTCAAGCCTTCAAAATGGATCAAATTAAGACAAGGTTTGCAAATTTCAACGAATTACGAGAATATTGCTACTATTCAGCAGACCCGGTCGGTCATTTATTCCTATACGTATATGGCCATGATAATGATGAGTTGAGAGAATTATCCGACCGAACCTGTACTGCATTACAATTAGCAAATCATTGGCAAGACATAGCTCGTGATTTGGAACAAGACCGGATTTATTTACCAGAAGATACGATGAAAAAATACGGATATACCTATGATGATTATCATGCACGAGTTGCCGATGATCGATGGCGCTCTCTGATGAAAGAGGAGGTTGATCGAGCCCAGGAATGGTTTGATTCGGGCGCAGAATTATGGCAACATTGTGATCCGAGATTAGCCGTCGACTTGATGATGTTCAGTTGGGGTGGTCAAGCCGTGTTAGAATCTATTCGAAAATCGAATTATAATACATGGAAAAAACGTCCTACTGTGTCTAAATTCAAACAATTTAAGTTATTGTTCAAAGCTAACCGTGCATGGAAGGCAGCCCAGAGATAATAATCGTGTGATTTGGGATGAAGCGGTCTCCGCGCGCACGAGGGTGAGATTCAAATGCAGACATTGAGGGCTCTAACTGGTAATAGTATGGCTGAGCGTCAGATGAGTGATTCCGAGCCGGAGGTCAAGTATGATCTCAGCGGCGAGATTAGTCTCATCGATTCCAGTATTGAATCAGCACCAATCGAGCGCGTTCGTTCTGCAGTTAACCTAACAAAAGAAGCTGTTCATGCAATCAGCATTACCGCCCTTGAAACAATTCGTGAAGGAGCGGTTTTCATGGGAGTCATTGGATCTCGGGGTGAGTTAGTCAATCCATTTTCACATATTGATGCTGCGATTTGGACAGAAAATGATCTGCCTGAAAATATGATAGACGCTGCTTATGATTTCTGTGAAGAATTGACCCGAAGAGAAGCAGGGAACTTCTATCATTCTTTCAAATATCTTCCAGATCTAGAACGGCGTGCAATAATGGCATACTACGCATTCTGTCGACGTGCAGACGACATTGCTGATGGAGATTATATCGATTATTTTCCAGGTGGATCTAGCGAGCGCACAGAATCCATTGATTATCGAACAAAAATTGAAAGATTGATTGATAGTTCCCCTGTTGTGGAACGCTCATCCTATAATGATAAAATGTCACAATTATTTTACTTTAGGAAAAAATTGTCGACAGCCTATGGTGAAGTTACTTCTACAGACCCAATTTTCATTGCTCTGAAAGATACTGTCGAAACATTTGGTATCCAACGACAATTACTCGATGATATGATTAGCGGAATGGAAGAAGACTTCCATCGAAATCGTTACCAAACCTTCGAAGATCTCTACACCTATTGCTACAAAGTTGCCTCTACCGTCGGCCTTGTCTGTATCGAAATATACGGTTATGAGGATCCACGAGCCCGTGAATTTGCTGAATCTTGGGGGATTTACATGCAATTAACCAATATTATCCGAGACGTTGCTGAGGATCTTGAGCGAAATCGAATTTACTTACCAATAGAGGATCTTGCTCGCTTCGGAATTTCCGAAGATGATTTGCACAGCGGCAAAGAAATTCTCAAGCATCCTGGTTGGAAGCCATTTGTATCTGAGTATATCGCTCGCGCTGAAAAATACCGTGAGCGAGCGATGAAATTATTCCCTCTACTTGACAAATCGAGCAGATATTCACCCGCTGCAATGACCATTTTCTATCAATCAATCATGAATAAAATCGACAAAAATAATGGCGATGTTTTCAGCGAGCGAACCCAATTGTCAAAGACCGAGAAAATCGGTTTAGCAGCATATATATACATCCGACACCGATTTTTCGGTCTCTGAATGGAATCTATCTGCAATAGTGAATCGAATAGAAGAGATATTGAATCAGAGTCGATGGAGGTGATGTTATGAGGGTTGCAGTTCTTTTGGAGGATCGTTGCCAACCCAAGAAATGTAATGATGAGTGTTGGGCATTTTGTCCACCTGTTCGCAATGGAATCGAGTGTATTATCCTGGATGATTCTAGTGGTAAACCATTGATTTCTGAACCTCTTTGCATCGGTTGCGGAATCTGTGTCACTAAGTGTCCTTTCGATGCATTGATTATTACAAATTTACCAGAAGAATTGGAAGGCGAAATGACTCATCGATATGGAGAAAACGGTTTCCGTTTGTTTAGATTACCAACACCTCGTGAAGAACAAGTCGTTGGGATTCTTGGTCCGAATGGAATGGGAAAATCAACTGCAATCAACCTGCTCTCCGGAACGATTCAACCCAATCTTGGAGACTGGACAATAAATTCAGCAGATTGGATTGATATCATAGAATCGTTTCCTCGCGGAGAATTACGAGATTACCTTCAGCTGGTCGCCGAAGATGGCGTTACAATCGCTGTGAAACCTCAGTACATCGACAAATTACCGAAAATATTTGATGGAGATGCTAGAGAGTTACTCGAAAAGGTCGATGATCGAGGAGAATTACAAGAATATGCCGAGTTATTAGGCATCGACCATATTCTCAATCGTAAAATCGGCCAACTATCTGGTGGGGAGTTGCAACGGGTAGCCATATGTGCAACAATGTTGAAAGAAGCAGATGTTTATTTCTTCGACGAACCATCCTCATACCTCGATATTCACGAGAGAATGAGAATGGTTCGTATCATCCAAGGATTGGCTGAAAAGGGCAAACGTATCCTTGTTGTCGAGCACGACTTAGCTATTCTCGATGTAATGTGCGATTTACTTCATATCGTTTATGGTGAACGAGCCGCCTATGGAATTTTCACACCTGCGAGATCGACAAGAACTGCGATTAATGCCTATTTAGATGGGTTTTTGGTCGAAGAAAATGTCAGAATCAGAGATAAACCAATCCAATTTTTAAGAGGTAGAGTCCGAGGTGAAGAAATTGGTTTGCCAATTCTTGAATGGGGGGATATGGAGAAAACACTCGGAGATTTCCATCTCAAAACCGGACAAGGAATGGTACGGAGTGCAGAGGTTGTCGGTGTCGTCGGACCGAATGCAACAGGGAAATCCACGATGGTGAAAATGATTGCAGGTGAATTTGAGCCAGATCAAGGATGGTGTACAATGGAAGCTAAAGTATCATACAAACCACAACATGTTGCTACCGATTTTAATGGAACTGTCGAAGAATGGCTGATGACAGAAATCGGCACCAAATGGACGAGCGGAGAATTCCGAACTCAAGTAATTCGACCCTTACAGGTTGACAAATTGCTCGAACACCGAGCGAAGAAACTATCTGGTGGGGAATTACAAGCAGTAAGTATTGCGATTTGCCTTGGTCGAGATGCAGATATTTACCTGTTAGATGAGCCAAGTGCTCATCTTGATGCTAATGCGCGTATGGAAGCTGCTAAAGCGATTCGAAGAACGATGGAAAGTAATGAAAAGGCTGCGATGGTTATCGACCATGACATATATTTCATTGATATTGTCAGTGATTCTCTTCTCGTCTTCGACGGCATAGGTGGAAAACACGGCAATGCCGTCGGTCCTCTATCTCTGCGAAAGGGAATGAACAAATTCCTCAGCGACGTAGATGTAACTTTCCGGCGAGATCATGAATCACATCGGCCTAGAATCAATAAACAAAATAGTCGCAAAGATCGTGAACAAAAAGCAGCTGGTGAATACTTCTACGCAGAATGAGAACAACCGTTGGATTCTTGAATGAGGCTTTTGACGAAACACTGTGTCAGATACCGAGGATGAGGTCCATTCAGAGCCAGAACCGGAGTCAGATGAGATGACTGACGACAATATTATCGAAGAAAATGAAATCATCGACCCGATTGCCGTCCTCGAAGAACAAATTGCAGAATTAGAAAAAGAATTACAATATAGAGCTGCAGAAATTTCCAATGTTCGACAGCGAGGAGCTCGTGATAGATCTGAAATTCTCAAATTTCGCAGCGTGAAACTTGCTACTAATATTCTCCCAGTCCTCGATGGACTTGAAAAAGCTCTTAATTCCTCTAACAGCGACTCAGAATCATTAATTGAAGGAGTCAGAATGACCCTAAATGCCCTAAAATCGACATTAGAATCGGAAGGTGTTGTCAAGGTTGAAGCCAAAGGGAAGATTTTCAATCCTTCAACTATGGAAGCAATCGCCACCATCCCAGCACCAAAAGGTACCGAACTAGGTACAGTTATCGAAGTAATAGAAGAAGGGTATACCCTCCATGAGAGGGTCCTTCGGCCAGCCAAAGTAATAGTTTCGGGAAATTAATTACTGACTTCTTTCCATAAGTAGTTAATAATTCAATTAGACTCGCCTAAGGTAATGGCTTCAACTTCAAATATTATTTTATCATTCTTAATGGTTTTTTCAATGCTAATGGCTGGATGCACTGGTGAAGAAATTGCCGAGCCAGAAGACATTGTCGGTTGTATGGATAATCAAGCGATAAATTATGATCCTGACGCGACAGTTGAGATAACCGACACATGTGAGTACGCCGATTCAGATAATGATGGAATTCGAGACATCGACGAAATTCTCGGTTGTATGGATTCTGCAGCGACAAATTTCGATTCCCTCGCGACCGATGATGATGGATCTTGCCTAATTCCATGGGAATCTGAATATGGAGTCAATTGGGTGCAGCAATTCCCCGGAGGAGATTGTGAATGTGCAGATGGTACAGAGTGGTTCTTTTGGTCTAGAGATGCTGACCCAAGCAAAGTATTACTGTATTTTGAAGGTGGTGGAGCTTGCTTTGAGGATTCAGGTTGCAAATTCCAGGGTGGTACTTTCAAAACATCAATTTCTTCAGATGGTCCTGCAGATGGTTCAGTATTTAACTCAGATTTTGGTGGAGTATCTAACCTCAGAAACCCAGCAAATCCCTTCGCAGATTGGTCGATTGTTTACGTCCCGTATTGCACAGGTGATATCCACTTAGGTAATGCTGTCACTGAATATGCATATGCGGAAGTAAACCATAGCGGCCACAATAACGCCCAAGCAGCATACAATTTTTTGACCTCACACTATACTGATGCGAGTAAAATTTTCGTAACAGGTTCTAGTGCTGGTTCATTCCCAGCTCCATTCTACGGTATCCTCGCATCAAATTCTTACCCAGATGCCGAAATTACTGTTTTCAACGATGGAAGTGGCGGTGTGTACACAAATGGAACTTACGACATAGTCAGCAATTGGAATTTAAATGAAACGATGAGTGACTTCTTATCTGAATATCAGGATTTCAATTTCTTTGACAGTGCGGATATGGTGATTCAAACTTGGAACCATGATAATTTTATTAGGTTTGGAAGATATGATAATACTGAAGATAATACAATGAAATATTTCAATGCATTACTCGGAAACGACGTACAGGTCACTTACTCAAGCCAAATCTTTGCCAGTGAGCAAAAGATTGAGGACGCTGGAATTGATGTGTCTGGATATATTGCTCCAGGACCTGATCACACGATTTTGGGGTCTGACAGGTTCTATACCCTAGAAGTAGAAGGAGTTCTGTTCGTAGATTGGTTTACCGCTTTTGTAAACGGTGAGAATATTGACGATGTTCATTGTACTAATTGTTGATTAGATTAACCAACTGGCTCTCCACCGTCTCCCAAGAATGCAAGGCGCCTGAGACCATCAATTTCGATTAAATGACTCACAACAGATTTTGGTATCGATGGAGATAAAACCATCAAAATAGCATCAGAATCAGTTACCGTTGACATCATCATTGCAGTACCACGAACTCTCCAACCTTCATATTGATCCCTTGCTTCTAAAGCGGTCAATTCAACTTGCCATCCTGCGGTTTCATACAAATTCGCACTAGCCACATCACTGGTGAAAAAGACTCCAGCATTACCGTGGTATTGCGAAGCGTGTTCAACCCAATTTGATGGGTCATCAATATCGGGAATTGCAATAATTTCAGCAGAATCAATTCCCGCCGAATCAAGCCAAATCTGAATCATCTCTACTCGCTCTTCCCATGACCATGGATTTGTCATACTTTGAGACCTATTCGAAGAACCAATAGCGATAATTAATTTGTTAGTAGGCAAATTTTTGCATCTCCAATTTTCAGCCGCCTCGACCATAAGTGCATGACCACGGTGAAATGGCTGAAATCGTCCTAAGACTACTACTCCGGGTTCCCTTCCCCGCTCCGGTGGCACTGGGATTAATGGCAACTCTGTCAACGATTCACCGCCATATGTTCTGCCATAGAAAGTTTGTCAAATTTCCATAATAGAGAATTTAAGAATTCGCGGCCAATCAAAAGAGAATTTTTCTCATTCTGGACTGATTTCAAAAATTCATGTAAGGATTCTGCTGCGAGACGATGTGCCGCCATTGTCGGTAATATTCTAGGATCTTTCGAAGGTTCCATCGTCTCACCCAACTTCTCCCTTCGACCCATCCAATCAAGAATTACTGATTCGGAATACTCGCTGGAGACTAAATCCATCAATTTTAAAGAAAATTCCGACCAAATTGAATATTCTAAGAATTCATCAACATCTTCGATTTTACGCCCAATTATTGGCTCAACATACAAAAATAATCTAGCGTCCCAACAACGCCATTCACTGTATGAACACCACCTAGCAAATAGAATTGCCAGCTCAGAGATTCGCTCTATATTCATCGTCTGATCCTCTAAGGGAATGTCTAGAGAAAAATCTTGATTAGAGTCGAACCATTCAAGAATTTCACCCTCTAAATCAACATCAAATTCCCGATGGAAGTTTTCATTAATAATTGGGCGAAAGCCCCTTAAACTTCGTGTTTTCATTCCTTCAAATATCTTCAAAAGAGGTTTTTGACAAAGAAGAAAATACGATTCTCTTTCAACCAAGTAAAGCAAAATATCCGCCACTTCATCCCCCCCTTGACAGCCTCTAGTAAACCGACCTCGATTAACTAACTGATTATTCCCTCATCAACCCAAGTATGTAGACAATCTTGCAATAATTTTGGCAAATGTTCGATGGCAGGATCATCTTCTGAAAAGAAGCGCAAAGTACACTTTCCAGTTTTATGCTTCAGTAAGGACTCTGGCATCGAAAAAACTAGATGAGGATTTCTGTAAAGTGGATTTAGATAAATTGAAACATGCGTTTTTTGAATGCAAATTGCAAGAAATGATTCAAACTGACTCTTAGTATAATATTTCACCAATTTGTAATATCCCAAATCCTCTCTCATCAAGTCTAGAGGGCCTTCTAATTCCTTCGCGATTTTCTTCAGCACTTCCCAGAGCGGAAGCAAAGCGGGATTCTTGACCCAATCCATAATCCGGTCGAGAGAGTATATTGGATAGAACGCTTCCCACTGTTCAGTGTCTTAAGTTGCATCGGATTGAAGAACTGGGGGCTCGGCGCCAAACCAATAACAACCGATGTGGGTGGGACTTGAATGGCGACAATCGAGGAGCAAATCAAAGTCCTTGAAGAAGAGATTACCAAAACAAAATCCAATAAAGCAACACAAGGTCATCTGGGTAAGATTAAGGCGAAAATTGCAGCTCTCCGCGAACGTAAGGAGAAGGCAAACGCCCACGCAAAAGCTAGCGGAGGAGGTCATGGATTTGAAGTCAAAAAATCGGGCGATGCTTCGGTGGCATTGGTTGGATTTCCGAGCGTTGGAAAATCTAGTCTAATCTCTCAATTGACAGATGTGAAATCAGAAACTGGTGACTTCGCCTTTACCACACTAACATGCATACCCGGTTTAATGGAACATCGTGGTGCGAAAATTCAGATTCTTGATTTACCTGGACTAATCAAAGGTGCTGCAGATGGCAAAGGAAGAGGAAGAGAAATTCTCAATGTCATCCGTGGATCAGACATGGTTCTTTACGTTCTGGATCCATTCCAGGGCTCACACTTTGATATCCTCGACCATGAATTATGGAAGGCTG
Source organism: Methanobacteriota archaeon (assembly GCA_018654845.1). Classification (GTDB taxonomy): domain Archaea; phylum Thermoplasmatota; class Poseidoniia; order Poseidoniales; family Thalassarchaeaceae; genus MGIIb-O2. Next base: position 15,007 of record JABIKU010000035.1, read on the forward strand.
GATTACGATTGAACCAACCTGTACCTCAAGTATTCATCACCAGAACTAGCCGAGGAGGTATTGTAGTTCGCAGCACGGTTGAGCAGACAAATTTAACAACAGAAGAAATCCAATCAATTGTACGAACCTTCGGCATAGTTTCGGCAACTGTCACATTGCGTACCAATGTTACCGATGACCATATCGTCGATACATTGGCCGGTAATCGAATCTACAACAACGCTGTAATCGTCATTAACAAAATAGATTTAGCCAATGAAGAAGAATTGCAAAAAACTAGGAACGTAATACCTAGTGGTTGGCCTATCCTTGAGGTTTCAGCAAAGACTGGACAAGGAATAGGCGGCATGAAAGATTTCATTTTCGAAAATTTACACTTCATGTCGATATTTCTCAAACCTCAAGGTCAAGAAGCAGATTTGATAGAACCTCTTATTGTCAAAGATACATCCACTGTACGCGATGTATGTGCGAAATTGCATAGAGATTTTGTTAGAAAATATCGTTATGCTCGTGTCAAGGGACCGAGTGCTAAATTTGATTGGCAACGAGTGGGTTTGGACCACCAATTGAAAGATGGTGATATTCTTTCAATAATTCTTAGAAGATAATATTCACAGATTTACCCTTACGATGTATTGAGGAATAGTAAGTGTTCCGAGCCTCATGGGCAATGATGGCGGCGAGCTCTTTTCTCGAGCGGATATCGTTGGTTTAATCGGACATTTTCAGTCGAGAGCAAAACTGATTTTGTTAATGTTTTTTATCGGATTTATCGGTGGTTACCCAGGGGCTGGCGAGGCAATAACTTGGTTATTACAAGCAGATGGTTTTCTTCCAGAAGGAGTTCAAGTCATCATATTACAACCGATGGAAATAGTACTATTGCAACTGAGAATCGCGACTCAGATTGGTTTTTCTCTCGCATTTATTACAATCATTTGCGATTTAGGGTGGAATGGAAGAACGATATTAGCTAAGGCGCGAAGAAACGCAAAAGAAATTGAAATTTCTAGATTCAAACCACTCATTCAGGTAATTATTGCGATCTTCATTCTTGGATTACTAGGGGCACTATATGCAAAAGAAATTTTAATTCCGATGTTACTAGATTATTTGGCAGCGGATGCTGCCTCATCGGGATTGTCAAATACTTGGCAATTACAATCTTGGATTGGATTTATTGTAGGGCTATTTTTTGGGTCAATAATCGGCTTTCAAGTTCCAATTCTTGTCATACTCCTTCTGAGAGCCGGCTTGATTGAGCATCAAACGATTATTGAGAATAGAGGACTGTTTTGGTTCAGTGCACTTTTTCTTGGCGCAATGCTTTCACCACCTGACCCGCTCTCGTTATTCCTTGTCGGCGGTCCAATTTTGATTCTTATAGAACTTGCATTATTGTCGGAAAAATATTTCCAAAAATAACCGATCTCATTCAACTTGGATACCACGGTTGCGGGCATCTTCTGCTTGTGCATCTGCGCGGCCAGCATCAACATCGACACTTCGCATCAATACGGTTCCGATAATGATGAGGACGCAGAAACTAGCAACACCAACTCTGCTATCGTATGTTATGGTTAGGTATGTGTACATCGCAGGACCCATCAAAGCGGCAACTTTGCCGAAGAAGCCAAAGAAGCCAAAGAATTCGGCGCTGCGAGTCTCTGGGACCATCTGACCGAATAGAGAGCGTGCGAGGCCTTGTGAGCCTCCGAGGAGGGCACCGGCCATACAGCCGAGGAGGAGAAATTGAATATTGACTCCTATACCCATTGGCTCCCAAACAGCTGCTCTGATTTTCTCAGGAATGATGTCAACCGGCCCATCGCCAAGGCTGGTCGGATGATTATCTCCCATACCTCTTTCTGTATCGAGAGGGCCATTACTGACAGAGTAACTGAAACGATTCTTAGCATCGAAAGAGGCAAAGAAATCCGTCATTCGGTCAATATCTGAAGTGGAAACTATCATTGAAGAATCCAATGGATCATTGAAGGAATAAACGACTTGCTCGGTGTAATAATCATTCACATGAACAGCCACCATATCGTTCCATTCGTTAACCCAATCCTGTTCATCGCCCTCAACCGCAATCTCAAGGGCGTAGGCGTTTTCGCCAATCGTGATAATGTATTGACCAGCCCCCTCTATCCTCTGCTCTATCCAAGTAGTGGAAAGCCCATCCGGATGGCTCGACGGGTCGTATGGGTCGGTCCCAGCGGCAATTTCCACTTCATTACTATACCAATCTCCATCGATATTGTCATCGTATGTATCTGCTATTCCGTCGCCATCAGAATCCCAATCAAATTGGATATCATGTTCAACGTGGTCAGTGAGGGTGAGAGGAGCGAAAGACATTGCGCCAAGGATGACGATGACCCAACCGACCAAAGAGATGGTTAAGGCATTCTTGGTACTCGTTTTTTCGGCTAATTTTGTGAATCCTATAGCGCATGGAGCAGCAACGAACTGGATAATGAGAATCGTCAACATCAGCGTCCCAGTTGTCAATCCTAAAACGACGATTCCGTAAATTCCGGCTAAAGCCGTGACGCTGTTGATTCCATCGATGAAGAATAAGAATGCCAACATATAGATGAAAAGAGTTCGGAATGAACTCATTGACTTGATTGTCTTGATCACTTCACCTGTCGCCATCTTGGCAGAAGCGAATACACCCAACTTCTCCATTTCATTCTCGATGGGAGGTTCTGGCACATACTTGAACGTCAACATGGCGAATCCCATCCACCAAACACCAGAGGAGGCCATAATAAATGGAATTACCCAATCAGCTACAATGAAGGAGAAGAGAATGAAGTGGAATAAAAGCAGCAAACCACCGCCAATATACCCGTAGGCATAAGCTAAATTGGAAATTCTATCCATCTCATCGTCGGTACCCATATGAGGCAGTAAAGCATTGTAAAAAACGCCTGCACCATTCAGTCCGATATTCGCTATGACGAACATTATTAGCAACCAAACCCATTGTCTCGATACGTCAAACATTGGGCTAAAGGCGAGTAATAAGGTCGCTCCAGCTCCCATTATCGTGAAAACTCGTAACCACCACATCTTGATTGTTCGCAGGTCGGCAATGACACCAAGAGACGGGCTAACCAAAGCCACAAGCAAGGCTGCGACTGTGACCCCGAGGGACCAAACCGCATCCCCGGTCATGGATTGGCCGAGAATAACGGTATCCAAGCCATTCGCTTTCAAGAATAGATATCCGAACCAGGCAGGTCCGACCGCAGAGGTCACCGAAGTCTCGAATGAGGATTTACCCCAGTCGTAAAATGCATATCCGCGAACTGCTTTAGGGTCTGATGCGCGGTCTAGTTGAATTGTCTCTGACATGGTAATACCTAACGGTCGGTATTCATCTAAGGGTATTAGCATTGGGGCTTAGGAGAGTATAGAATAGGTCTTGTTCAAAATGAAGAATGCCTGCGCAGTACAATGGCAGAGGACAATTTATGGGTTCAACCTGATGAAAACTCCTTAGATGCCATTCTACATGGAATGAATAATAGTGATGGGGTAGAGTTCGATTTACGCTTAACCAAGGATAAACGTCTAATTCTCCATCATGATCCACGTGATTCAAATAATCGTTTTCTAGAGGAATATGAATCAGACGAACTCGACAATAACCTAATTTTTCTTGATGAATTATTAGAAAAATCAGAATTTACCGACCCTTGGGTTAATCAAGCAAAAATCGCTTGCATCGAACTAAAGGCACCTCATCCAAAATCAAGAATAGGTGGTGGCTGGTTCAGAAATGAAGCATGTGTAGGTCATATGAAAGAAATGATCCAATTGGTAAATGAAAACATTTCAGAGTTTGACATTCCAAAAACATGTAAAGTCATTTACTCATTTGAACCTCTCACAATGAAAGCAGCTCGAGCCTTTGGAGATGAACATGATTTTGCACAATTAATGCCACATCTCCGACAATGGGGAACGACTACAGTTCAACGAATGATGGGGACACCTTCATTCATCTCTCATTCACTACCTCGCCTAGTTGAACGTCATCGAGCAAAAGGATCACCCCTCCTGCCGTGTGCTTCCACGTATCTTTTCGGTCTTCGACGCCACCTCACTCTTGGTAGAACGATTAGTTTGACTCCTGCATCTATTGAGAAATTGAATTTATCAAGAAAGGGCTATCCAATTTACATTTGGCCAGCATATCTCAAAATCGAGCACACATTACAAAAATCCGGAATCACAACCTTAACCGACAATTTGGATCCGAACCTCTACACGCTTCCAGGAGGAGACGCACGATGGGTAAAACCTGCGACACAGCCGTTATCTCCTGAACAAAAAATCGAATTAGAATTAGCACCTATTGAAATGCACAAAGAATTGATTGATGAATTGAGAAGAAATGTCACCCCTTGGCATGAATTGACACCATCACAAAGGCGTGAGCACCTATCGACCTGGAGAAAGAATTGGTATTGGGAAAAAAGCCTCGATGAGTTGTTTGATCTCGCCGATTCTAACAAATTACCATGGGAAGCTATTCGAATGGTAGGACATCGAGGAGCCGGGAAAAAACACTCGCCCTAATTATTCCAATCTTCGGTGAGGTTGGTTTTTTGGAATATATTTGGGTCGATAAATTGGCGTCCCTCGGCCATCACGAGCATTACGTTCATCGAGAATTTGGGCACTAATTCCGGCTACACGAGCCCATCCGAAGAAAGTCGTATAGTATTCTGGCATCCTAAACCCAACCGAATTGAGTAAACTTCCACTTGCAATATCGACATTTGGATATGGATTACTAATTTTTGGAATCTCAGACAAGATGGGAGGGATTACTTCCCTCAGTGCCTTGACGATTTGGAAATTATCATCATCTGGACAAATCTCTTCTCCGAGTTCAATTAGTAGTCTCGCCCGGGGGTCTTCAGCTCGGAGCACACCATGACCGAATCCGTAAATCGGCCGACGATTTGCTAATTCTTCACGAACGAATTTTTCTATCTCTTCATGATCTGAAGTTCCAATTCTTTGAACGAACTCCAAACAAGATTGGTTTGCACGGCCATGTAATGGCCCTGAAAGGGCATTCATCGCACTTGAAAGTGAGGAGTAAATGCTAGCCCATCCTGATGCAACTGCCTTCCCAGAAAAGGTTGAAAGATTTCCTCCTCCATGATCCATATGTAAAATAAAGAAGAACCTAAGAACGTGTGTAACTTTCTTCGCTCTTTCGCCTTCATAACCCATCATGTGAACAAAATTTTCAACGAGACCAAGTTCTGGTTTACGTGGCTTAAGTTTTTCTTTAACTCCGTTTCTCAATCTGAAAATTCTCGCCATTAATTCAGGCATTCTAGCAATTAAATTCATTGCATCAGCTCGAGTGTCACCTGTAGTCTCCGCAGTACCAAGAGCCATTATCCCAATCGATAACCAATCCATCGGATGACCCGACCCTGGCGTTAATGATTCTAATACTCTCAATGCACCAGTTGGAATATTATCTCCGCGTTGTGCAAGTTCTGCACGGAATTCTTCCGATTCATTGTCAGATGGTAATCTCTTGTGCATCAGAAGAAAAATAACGTCTTCTTCTTCCAAATCAACTAGGTCCTCTACTGGATACCCAACATAGTGAACTCCCTTGAGGGGATCAACATATGAGGTCTGACAAGTACCGACTGGTATTCCTCGTAATCCTGTGTCAAGATGCTTGTCCGTCACCGTGAACAAATCTTCACCATCTACCATATAGCCACCCCTCTGATTAACCACGTCGGGATTCAATCATAATCCCTCCGACAAAAGCAATTCAAAAAACAGATAGACATGAATAGGTATTGTTATGATTCCCCTTATTTTTACTATGATTTAGGCCACAATGGTGATAATTGCCACCACTCACGATATTTCTTGTGGTTGGGTGGCGTGACCGGCTTGGTGAGTTTGATGACGAACATCGCCACATGTTCGAAGGCGGCTCTCTAAGCAAGTTATTTCTTCGTTACCCATTGACTATTAGTCATCCAGTTTTTGTAGGCGTTATTTACGGATTATTAATCAGCCTTCCTTTGGCATTACCACTAGGCTATGAAGCGTACTCCTTAGAAAAATCCTTCAATAAATTTTTTTTGGAATGGGCATTATTGACAATTAGCATTATTGCATTGTGCTCATTCCTTGGTGGATTCTCTAGTTTAGCTTCTTCTATATTCAAAAGGCCTCCAATTCGCTTAGAAAAAAGAAGAAGATATCTATTTCCATTTCCATTCATCGGCATGATGCTGCTTACTTTAACAACATTCTACGACCTCGTTAGCTGGATAAACGCATTGGGAATAATTTTCTTAATTCTCCCAGGGCCACTATACATCCACCTATCTTATGCACCAAGATGGAGAATGCTTGACAGAATTGATAGAGGACTTGATCCATTTGATGGGATGTCTAAAACTATAGATATAATCAAAACTAGCAAAATAGGTATTCAATCTGATTACGACGTCGAAGAAGCCGTATCAGAATTACAAACTCAAGAATTAGATTAATCCTAATTCAGGACCTACCTTTTCGAACAATCTTAACACTTCATTGAGGTCGTCTCGGTTCAAGCCAGCAGACATCTGTGTTCGTACCCTCGCCTGATCTCTCGCGACCATTGGGAAAACTATGGCACCTGCCATTACCCCTTCCTCACCTAATCGTTTAGACAAATTTTTTGCTATAATTGAATCACCACACATCACTGGTATTATTGGAGTCTCAGATAATCCAGTATCAAAGCCAATAGATTGAAGTTCATTTCTAAAATATATGGTATTTTCCCATAATTTCGCATGATGTTCCGGCTCACTCATCAAGACCTCAATCGAGGCTTTTTGTGCTGCAGCCACACCAGGTGGTTGACTACCAGACAGGAGCCAAGAACGGGAATGATTCAATGCATAATTACGCACTTCATCTGAACCTGCAACTATTCCACCTTGTACTCCAAGTGCTTTAGAAAATGAACCGATTTCAAAATCAACCTTGCCTTGGAGTTTGAAATGGTCAACAATTCCTGCACCTCCTTTGCCGAGAACACCTTCACCATGACAATCGTCGACGAAGACCATCGCACCATATTCTTCCGCTAATGTTGTCACTTCATCTAGCGGTGCGATGTCACCGTCCATAGAGAAAACTCCATCGGTGATTATCAATTTACGATCTGATTTCTCATGAGATTTAAGAACCGCCTCTAGGGCCCCCATATCGTTGTGAGAATACACCCCTCTTGCCGCTTTAGTTAGACGTACACCATCAATGATAGATCCATGATTTAATTCATCACTGATAATTACATCTTGAGGACCTTGAACGAGTGATGGGATTAATCCGACGTTTGCGGTATAACCGGCTGAATAGATTAAAGCGGATTCTACTCCTTTAAATTCTGCAACTTTCTTCTCCGCCTCAAGATGGATGTCCATCGTACCAGCGATTGCTCGAACCGAACCACTTCCTGCACCGTATTTTTTAGTAGCTTCAATCATTGCTGAAACAACCCTTGGGTGATTTGTCAAATTTAGGTAATTATTAGCCGACAGCATTATTGTAGGTCGACCATTCATGATACATCGCGGCTCATTAGCAGTTTCGAGAGTTGGTGGATTCCAATCCAATCCTTCTCGTTGAAGGTTAGCAAATTTCTCAGACATCCAAGAAGTGTCGCCGGGCATGAACATCAGACAACACTCCAGTTCATTGGTTCTTCGCTGGTCAATAGTCAATTTCTAACTTCGCTAAGAATTTATTATGTACCTGAATGACCGGCCTATAAGATGAGCCATTTTGTCACTCTCACTTTGCTTGGAACTGCCCAAGATGCAGGACTTCCACAGGCTGGTTGTGGTTGCGAAAGATGCGCGCTTGCTCACGCCGATTCGTCTAAAATTCGATTTCCAGTATCTTTAGGAATTCGTGGCCTTGATGGTTCTAATCATCTTATCGAAGTTACACGAAGATTACCATCACAACTTTCAGAATGGTCGTTATCTCTCGGCGAGAAAGTATCGATAATACCCGATTCTGTAACATTTACTCACCTTCACCTAGGGCATATAGAAGGAATTGGCCAATTTGGAAAACCCGTTATGGCGATGAAGGATTTGCCGATTTATTCTACACGAAAAAACATTGATTATTTGGAGAAGCGGATCGATTTCAAACTAATGGTAGACGATGGTAATTTCAATCCAATTGGGATAGAATTTAATCAACCTTTCAAGCCTACTGAAGAATGTGGGTTTACACTAGAATTGATAGAAATTCCACATAGAAATGAATGTGGAGATACTGCTGGAATCATCATTCGAGGAATCCATAATTCACTTCTATATCTTCCCGATCACGACACTTGGGGAGAAACTCTCATCAAAACTAATTCAAAAAACATTAGAGAATTTTTTGAAAAAATACAAATTAATGAAGCTTGGATTGACGGCACTTTTTGGAATGGTGAAGAATTATCTAATCGTGACATGTCAAAAATTCCTCACCCAACAATCGAAGAGAGTTTAATGAGATTGCAAAAAAAAGAATCCAATGACATTAAGGTGAAATTTATCCATTTCAACCACACAAACCCAGTATGTGATGAAAGAAGTGAAGAGCGAAAACAGATTGAATCGATGGGGTGGGGCGTTGGCCAAAGAGGAGATGTTGTCAAACTCTGATAATTTGTGTCGAGAAATGCTCATGAACATGTGACTAAACCGCTACCCATGGATTTGAGAGGTTATATCGCAAGTGGGCTTGGCAGAGCTCATGTTTTCATGGCTCAGCCTCATTATCAAAATCAATTCAAGAAAGTTCTCAACGCAGGTGCTTGGCCAGGTACTCTGAATTTAGATTTGGAAGGCGAAAGCCTAGAATTTTACAAAAATTTGAGAATAATTGCAGGTTTAGATGAAGGCAAAATCAATTTAGGCCCAGAACCTTTGAGGATTCATGGTTTTGAGAGAGATGGAAAATCATTCGGAGGTGCGACTGCATTCAGAGGTGAAATATCAATCAATGGAAAAAGTTGGATTACATGTGCCATTTTAATTCCAGATCTAACTCGGCACACAAAAATTGCAGAAATTATCTCAGGATCTTTCCTTCGAGAGATACTTCCATGTTCCGATGGTGATGAAGTTCAAATTAGATTGAGTTAAGAGAATTTAACCATTCTCGTTCCAAAAGTAACCCCATTTCGAGTTTTGCCATCGAGAGCCATCTTTTATATCGAGATTTATCAATGGGTTGAACCGAAAATGAGGATGTGTCTGCAATTGAATCCAATCCCATTCCATCTGAATCTTTATGTTCAATAGCCCAAAGTATGAGTCCATTTGATTGATTCCTTCCGAGATCGGAAGAAATCTCTGGAGAATTCAGAGCAGATTTAACCTCATCAATATTTATTCTGCCTGCAACTACTCCTGTGAGAGCAGAAGCGATTCGTCTAACTTGATTCCAAAGAAACGCCTCTGATTTAATGGAAAATCCCACAAGCCGACCCCCCTCACTATACCATGGATCACAATGATCTATGGTTCTATTCGGGTTTATGCCCTTCTCGAGGCGGCAAAAATTTGTGAAATTATGATCGCCCACAAATAATTCACAAACATCTCTAAACAAATCTTCATCAACAATTTCAGGCCACTCTTCACTCATTTCGGTTCGAAATAAGTATGTTCTGCTAATCGCACCTCGGCTCCTGACCGTTGAATTTACAAAACGTAAATCCCAAATCGACATTGAAGGAGATAATTTATTATTCAAAACTCTGATAATCGTTGATTTAGGTACATTATCATACACTTTTTGTGGAATATCGATACATGCTAAATTCATTCGGACATTTACACCTGCATCCGTTCGGCTTGACATTTCTAAACATCCATCCCCCCACCAACTAACCTTACGAAGTGCATATTCAATTTCCCCTTGAACAGTGGGGACATTGGGTTGAATTTGGGAGCCGTGAAACGCTTCGCCATGGTATCCAAAAGCGACCATTATTCGGCCGCGGTGCAAATGAACCCCCCCTCATTCTTCGGTTGAGAGGTACTCGACCGCTTCTTCAGCAGAAGGGAATCCAAGGCCGAGTAATGCGAATTCGATTGCCACTGCCACAAATTGCTTCGCGAAAGGATGGCTTCGATCAAAGTTGGTTTTCAAATCAATAGATTCCATCAGCATTCTTGCTGCTTCATACAGATGGAATGAAACATCGACATCGTCTTGGGAATCTCCAAGTACCTTCAATTTTTGAAATTCTCGAACTGCCACCGGAACCCTATCAAATTCAATTAGAGCATTTGCATATGCTGCCAAATAATCTGCATTTTCAGGATCTAATCCAGCAGCTTTTCTCAAGTAAGACTGGACTTTGCCTTCGTTGATTCTATCCTTGCCAGAGTCATCCATATTACCGTTTTCTTGGATTTCAAACATAGCCGCTTCAGCCCAACCATGGAAACCAGCAGGGTCTTTAGGGTTAGCCGAAATGTGTGATTCAAAAATATCCATGGCCCCAATAAAATCACCTTGGGTAATGTGTTGTGCTGCAATTGTAATAACATCCTCTTCAGACATGTCGAATCCTCTTAACTCAGGTCGAGCGCCATTCGGTTATGAACGGTGCGGAATAAATGCCTTCATTCATTGGACCGGGACATCTCTAAAAGTCCAGGTCGTCCTTGCTTTCTATCCATCATTTCATTAACTATTTTATAAACGAGCATTGGGTTTTTTACACCATACAAACTATTTGCTGGATTCGGAACTATATCTACTCGTTCCCGTTGAACAAGCAAAATTATTTTTAATAATTTGAAAACTTTCTTTGCTGCACTCACATTATCATTATTCATTAAATCACTAATATCTTCGTCAGATTGTCGTATCGTATCATTATCTTCATCTTCAGTCAGAAATATCACATTGCCAAACCCGATTAATTTCGCAAAAAATGATTGTTGAGTTTTAATGTTCAGAATCCTATCGTAAGAAATCACTCGAGAATATACCCCCATGAACAATATTTGCCTACGGATATGAATCATATTATCAGTCACCACATACTGAAATGAAATTTGGTACAAAATAGTTACAAATAACATTATTCCACTCATCACTACACCGAGAACAAGAAACCAGTAATCTATCCATAGGGGGAAGGGGTTTGAGAAATTATATCCAAACAATTCCAAAATTACTTCAATCCAATGAGAAATAACCCAAATAGATGGAATTAATCCAATGAAAATCAACCAAGCAGTTGTCCATCTACCAGATGTTGAGAAATTCAAAAAATGATTTATTCTTGCAAAGATTAATATGAATAAAACGAAACCTAACATGTCGATTTTATCGAAAATTAACAGTATTAGTCTAAGAATAATATTCAAGCCATCGCCTTGGATTTTTGCATGTTCCACTACCCAAAAGAATGACAGATGTATAAGAAAAATCAATCCTACTAATAAATATCTCTCGGACATCGAAAAAGGTGATGGTTCCCCTGCCCAAATGACTTCTTCTTCATCCGAAATCTTCGAAAATTTACCCCTAATAAACTCCTCGTCTATTTCAGATTTAGCTTCGTCGACAATATCTCCAATCATTAGACTCACTCATTCATAAAAAACTAATTCTCAAAGATATTTACTAATTTACGTCATAATTTAATGGAGTAAACCCCACGCATGTTCAGCATTTCCAACCATCCATTCATAATCATCCAACCTGCGAAGACCTTGTTCGTCTAGAATCGCAATTCTCTCCACTTCAAGGGGGTATTCATTGTAAGTTAAGTGACTGACCATACCTGCTCGAGTTGGTTGATCAAATGTCCATCGAGCTCGAGAAACAGCTCTAATTTCGACAGAAATTTGAGTTCTTCCATTCCAAATTCTAATTCTAAATTTGGGTAATGAATTGCCTTCTTCATCGCGCAAAGGAGTTTCTCCTTCCTTCGGTTCAACCAATTCAAGTTCACACCGTTTGAAATTCTCGGTCCTTCCTCTTCGGGCATCATGAAAGATTCCTGACCCAACATTTGGATTGCGGAAAATATCTCGAATTCTCCACGGTCTATCATCGATGTTGAAGCATGTCATAGAAATATGGGGCATAAACCAGTCTAGATATGAACCATCATCAAAATGAAGCATCCCCCAAAACCAGGGGAAACTTGGAGCTTGTACACTGACCTTTTGAAAATAGGCAGTACCTTCCATTTTCTCTCCATCCACCAATAATTTTGCATCTGCACCCTGAATGCGGAGAATGTCATAACCCATGTTAGCAAAGAAAATATTATTCCTATACGTAAGCGTGCTAGGGGGGCCCCAAGTAGGTGTTAATTCTGCCTCAAAAGTAGCAGGAGCACCATCTTTTCTTGAATTTTTGTCACTAACTAAATTTACCCAGAACCGATTTTCCCCTTCATCCAGCCCTATAGAAAGATCTTCTTCGCTGAGTGGCACAACAGCTCCTGCACCGAGACCTCTTCCTTCGCCAGGCCACAATGGATGATTATCATCAATCGATGCCATTTTACATTCACGCATTAGCATGGGTTCGAACATTTTCTCACCATCAAACCACCATGAACAAATCATTCCAGGAATGGTATGACCACCATTTTCATCAATTTTCATTCTATAGTTGGGACGCCACCAATAATCGTTTACCCGAATAATTGGAGTATCTTTTGATGACCAAAGAACCATTAATTGTTTCGATTTTTGAGGATCCTCCGGATTCGGAATGAAGATGATTACCCACCACCACCACCAAGATAGACGGCGAAGAGAAGGCATGACATCTAATCGCCATAAAGTTGAGAAATCTCCAGCAAACTTAGACAGTTTCTCCCTCAAAAAATCGCCTCACATGATTTCTCGATTTCTGAAAACAGCCTGACCCATACCGACCATCAGAACTGTCACTGCCAATAGTAGTGTTACACTCACAATCAAAGCAACCACTGGATTACCAGTCTGTAGTGTATGAACTGGAGGATGCCAAAACCAAGAGAGTCCAGTATCTAGATTGAATGCTGAAGACATTTCTTGGTACTGTAATGTATCTGGCCAGACAATTAATACAACTGCATCTATCATCTGTATTGCCCAATGTGAAACAGAGAGTACAGGTATTGTTGCATTAGGAATTGTAATCGTAAATAATCCCATTAAAAATTCCCACACACCGAAAAGAATACAGATGTAGACACCATATTTTGGAGAAATTAGTCCCAGAGTATTGAACACTGCTCCGTAAGCGGCTAATACGAGAATTGTAGCAAATGCAATTCCTAACCAAACGGGAAAATCTCCCAATCGAATAAGGTCGTCTCCTGGGCCAATAACCGAAGTTACTAGAGCCATCATAAATACCATGATAATCACAAAGGCCCCTACCAAAGCCATGTAGCCTAATAACCGATAAAGAATGAATTCGACACGATGAATTGGTTTAGACAAGAGGTAATGCAATGTGCCATTTTCTGTTTCATCACGGATTAAACCTAGGGCAAGGAATAAGGGTAAGAATAATCCAAGAATCATGACAAATGCAATTTTACCAGTGCCAATAATGAAAGTTCGATGACTCGATTCTCCGAGAATCTTAGAATCGTCTGGATCTTCGTCGACACTTGAATCTGCACGAATTGAAATAATTTCACCTAAATCATTCACGGTCCAGATGACATCACAAGGGATTCCGTTACGATTTTGATCCATATTTGCTTGAATTGGGTTTCCTTGGGAATCAATCCAACCAATCTTCAAACAATCGCCATCATCGTCAAACCCTTGGCTAGATGTTCCTAATTTGAAATCCCAATCAATATCGTCTTCGTCAATATACATTGAAGCGGGGTGTGGCTCAATCTCGACATAGTCTGTAAGTCGACCCCAACTCGCACTATATTGATCTGGAACTTCAAGAGTTCCTTCGGCAGTAAACCCAATGCCATACATCAGATATGTGCCATTATCAAATATACAAGCAGTTTCCCATCTTAAGTTTGAATCAAAATCAGAATTCTCGTCTGAGCAATCTTCCACATCATTCCAAGCTACAGTTTTAGACCATTGATCCCAAATAGGAGGATCATAATTAATCCATGTCGGTGTAAAATATCCAACTACACTTACCCATGTATGATTTCCAGTATGAGTCCTCGGTTGATCATTCCAGTCAATATCACTTTCAAAGATAAAGTTAGGATATCCTGGGTAAGAAAATTCATTATAATTATCTGTCCCATACATATTTTCTTGTCCAATTGGATAGCCGTCCCCATCAGGATCCTCACTGTCTCCATCATTATCTATAGCATCGAAATCTTCCCGAATCGCATCGATGTAAAATGCTAGAAGCATCACCATGAGAAGCATTCCAACACCTAAAACAACCCAAGTTGAAATTCGATGTCGTAGTTGACGAATAGTCAGCTCAACGATTGCTCCAGCTTTGCGATCCAACCTAGTCCACACTGTTTCAGAAAGTCCTCTACCTTGCTCATCCATCAGGTATCACCGCCGACTAAATATCCGAGTAGAGATTCTAAATTATCATCAGGATTATCGATTGAAGACACCGCAATTTTGGATTCGACAATAACTCTTGGTAAAACTGAATGAGCCTCTGAAAGATTGTTGGTTTGAATCTCAAGCTTACCTTCATCAGGGAATCGAACACCATAAATTGGCTTCTCGCCGATGAATGCGGAAGCTAATTTTCTAGGTTCATCCGTCGTCAACATAATTCTGTGAGGATGTTTATCCAGTAATCCACGAATAGCATGTAAATTTCCTAGTGCTAGTAATCTGCCATTATGAAGAATAACGATTTGTTCAGTAATCCTTTCAATCTCTTCTAAAATATGGCTTGAAACGAGAACTGTCTTACCTTGAGAACCAAGTTCCCTGATTACATTCATTATACTGGTTCTAGCTATTGGATCACAACCATGCAATGGCTCATCTAGAATTATTAAATCCGGATCATGGACCAATGCATGTGCGATTTTTACTCGTTGTCTCATACCTTTGCTATACTTTCCAATTTCCTTGTGCCGAACATCATGTAATCCTACGAAACCCAAGACATGCTCCGTACGTTCATTTGCTTCATCTCTTGTCATCCCATGGAGTCTTGCTAGAGTTGACACAAAATCTTGAGCGGTCATCCAATCATAGAGTCTTTCAGATTCACTGACATAACCGATTCTGCGATAGGGAGACGTGTCTTTCCATGGGTCGATTCCGAAGAGACGGACACTGCCTTGGCTAGGTTTCAATCGACCCACTAACAGTTTGAACAACGTCGATTTTCCAGCACCATTCGGTCCAAGAATTCCTGTGACCCCCCCATCAATGGCTAGAGAAACATCATTCAATCCAATTACTTGGTCATACCATTTCGAAGTATTTTCCATTAATACCGTTGGAATTTTTGTATCAGTACTCATTCCCTAGTCACCTCCAATGAACTGACACGAGTAGTTAGAATTCCAATCGAAATTGTATTCATCAATAAAATTGAAACAATTGATAATGACAACGGATGATCATAATTCAATTCGATACCGAGAAGATATTGACCTATATGAGCTAGACAATCATAAGGACTCAAAATATAGAGAATAGAAGAATCAAATTGAGCATCAACCAATAGCGCGACGAGTTTTGTTCCATAGATTACGCTCAAGAATGCAATCGCAGAAAAAAATCTACTTTGACTTATACTCGATAGCGCTAATCCTATCGAAGTATAGGTGAAAACTAACAAAATTCCACAAAATAATCCGGCGATAAATAATGGCAGGGTATCTACGAGATAAGCCCAGCCTTCCCCTCGGAAAACTATTGCTGCAGTGTAATATGCAACATAAGAAAAGATGATGACGAATCCCAATATTACAGCTACACTGACAAATTTCATTATCGTGTAATCAGTTCGAGTGACCGGTCTTGAAAAGTAGATTGCGCTAGTGCCATTCTTTCTATCATCTGAGATCATACCACCTACAACCATCGCTGTTAATAGCGGCCAAAAACATAAGTTTCGGGGGAAATATCCCAATACTTGCCCCCATAAATTATAACGATTCACACCCCACATCCTAGCTAGTTCATCCTCTGTACCCCCAAATAGAGATGAAAGGAATAACATAGCGATTGGAGTAAGTGCACCGAGGAAAATTACAACTATAGATAAACGTACAAAAGCATGATACTGACGATGACCCTTTGAGGTAAATATTCCATAGACATGATGGCGGAATATCGCATAATTTCTAATCCACCTAGGCCCTAATTTACCTTCCCATGGACGGTATTTTTGTTCGAATATAGCTCCCATTGAAGCATCTTGACCGGAAACTTTAGCCGATGCGTTTTCGTCACCATCCCCAGATCCATATGCCACTTCCATCCTAGTCTGGCCACCTTCCAAATTGAGCTCTTCTTCAGAAATCCTCGCCACCTCCAGTATGCCCCTCAGTCATCAGATCCTTCGCACCCTTGACCTCTTGACCCAAACGTTCCATGATTAATAGGAAAATATCTTCAAGATCTGGTTTGTATTCGTTTAATTTACGTACTTGAACATTACAATCAGCTGCAGTGGATAATATTTGATTGATTGTTTCAGGAGAATCTTGTTTGACTCTCATCACCCTTCCAAGCCGCCTGACAGACATTCCTCGCTCTTCTAATGCAGTTTGCATCTTTGAAGATCCACCCCAAACTGAAATTTCGATTTCAACATCAACTTGCCTCGCTAATTCATTGATTTGTCTATGAACTACAATTCTACCTTGATGAATCATTACAATATTTTCACAGACCTCTTGAATATCATCCATAACATGTCCACTCATCAAAACAGACCGACCACCATCAGTCACAGTTTTCTTCAACGTATCCAACATGAATGTACGAGCTCTCGAATCGAGGCCGTTAGTAGGTTCATCACAAATCAAAATTTCAGGGTCATGAATCAAAGCACATGCTAATTTGGTTGCTTGCTTCATTCCTGTACTGAAGGTCTCGATTTTACGGTATCGTTGATCTTTTAATCCAACATATTCCAAAACCTCATGTGCTCTTTGAGTCGCTTGTTTTGAATTCATACCAAGTAATTCACCCGAATATCGAACTTGATCGATAGCGATTAAATCTGGATCAAGTGAATCATATTCTGGCATATAGCCAATTCTCGAGCGAATCATTTCACCTTGAGTTCGAATGTCATAACCGAGTACACTGCCATCTCCAGATGTTGTCTTAATCAAGCCGAGAATACATTTGAAAAATGTCGATTTTCCAGCGCCATTTGGCCCAAGGAAACCAGTTGCACCTCTTTCTAATTTCAAATTAACTCCATCTAGTGCCAAGTGTGGGCCATACATTTTCACGAGTTCACTTGTCTCAATAACAAAGCTTGACCCAGATGAAGTTACCATGGTTAGTCCACCGACTCCTAAAGGAGTCGTGTAGCGCTCACACTGAAACCACTTGAATTAATCCCCGGCGGGAAGTCAATAATCTGTCAATCTTCCTTCAGAGCACCATCACGAACACGTACTGCGATGCCTTTACTGAGGAAGGCCATATCCCTAGCTCCCGTGACGGCGATTCCATGCGCGACCAAATTACCTTCAGAATCAACGACCAAGCAAGGTTGTCCTGGAATTAGATGGGGGTCGGCACCAAGCACGTAACCATGCATGACATTACGACCCACTCCGACAAATGGAATCGCATCATCACGTAATAAAACTCGAGCGATTCCTGGGTGGTCGACCTCCTCGCCGTCAAATTCTTCCCCAAATTCAAGAGGAGGTTGGGAATTCAACATATTGAGGCGTCTAGCTCCGGCTAATGTCAATGAAATTGCTCCGTCCATCAAACGTGGAGAAATAATGTGTTCATCATTTGAATGAACGTTAATCATTCGGTCGGTTCGGGAACGACGACTAACCATCCCTTCAGTAATTTTACAACCATCAATAGGAGAAATTCCATTCAAAACCGACAATTTATCTACAATTGTACATCTGTCGAGCCAATTTCGAATTTCTGAAGTTTGCACAGGATTTGATTCTGGAACTGGGCCAGGGACCCTCCTTTCAACGGGCAAACCATCTAATCCCAACTCGGCCAAATCATCGATGATATCATCGACATCAGAGAATTCTGACCATGTATCATCACTACAATCAATGTGGCACCAAGGCGAGACATCTTCAAGAGAATATGGCAGCAATCCAATAGGAGTCGAGAGAAGAATTACTGCCTTGGGTTCTTCTATTAAAGTCGATATTACTGAATGCAATGCTGTTTCACGCCAAGGAGGAGGAACACCCTCAATTATTACCACTCGCACCGGTTCACCAGTAGATGAATCCCACCAACTTCCAGGTGAGCGCCACCTAGTTGCTAACAATGATTTAAGATGTAATATATGAGGTCTAAACTCAATATCTTCGGAAAGATTTTCACCTCCATGTCTAATCGGATTTGTTGATGCAATACCCCGCAGTGAACTGATTCCAACTGGCCCTTCATCAGAAGAAATCAATTGATCGATCACCCATAGGAAAGCTTCACGCAATTGGGGAGAAGCATGACTTCTCTGCTCTGCTAGTTGCCAAATTTTTCCATTTCGAACAGCCTCTCTACAACGTGCCAATTCCGCTTGAGTTATCTCAAGATTATGGTGAGCGATTAGAACGCCTCGTTCTTTTTCTCCCATCGCTCTAACTTCAGCAGGAGTTTTTCCAAATAATGCTGATGATGAAATCGGCCATTCACTTAAATCCGCCAATTTTAGAGTTCCTGTTGGGGTCATTAATCGATTATCCCTAGCAAAAAGTGCATACGCGGCTGAATCAAATAAATCAGTGCCAAGGGCGATGGCAAATGGGAATAACAGTGGGTGGCCGCAACCGAATAGATGAATGGGGCGATTTGGTGGAATCGTTGACCTAGCCGCTAGTAATATTTCGAATAATTCTCGGTATCTCTGTCTTTCCATCAATGGAACTATCCCCCCGATTGGATGCACTGCAAAACCACGCACATCTCCTTCAACCTGTCCCATCTTCTCACCTGCAATCGCTCGCAAATCAGGGTATAATCCTCCTTGAATTGGTCCGTTAAGCAATAATTTTTCACCTGCTAATTTCAACGAGATTGGGGCACGAGAAATTGTTTCTTCAACAGCATTCTCGATTTGCTCACGAGTCATATCAGGTCGTCCAAAAACGTCCAACATCGTACCTACATCTACACCAAGATTCTTTTGAAACTCGACAATTTCTTCAACACCAACCTCTACGTCTCCATAAACATAGGATTGGAATGTACCTGAATCGGTCACGATTACTCCGGGAAAATCTAACAAAGCGTGAACACCATCTTTCAATCCAGATTCGTGTAATCGATCATGTTTCCATATCACATATGAATTTGTAATTAATCCTTCAACACCATATCGATCCCACATTTCACGCGGTTCAATCGTTCGAATGTTAGGATTGACGACGGGTAAAAGCATCGGTGTATTTAGAACGCCGTGTTTTGTGTGAAGTTTACCTAAACGTGCAGCACCATCTGACTTCACAATTTCGAACTTTCCGAGGTCTTGAGGCCTACATGGATTCGGGTCTGGCCTGATACTCACAAAGGCATTGCGAGGCCAATTGGTCATCAATCCTCGCTTGTGCGAGAAATAACATTCAACTTGACTTTATCATTCACTAGCTCGACACTTATCTCGTCACCGGTGTTGATTGCAAGGGTTGGATCTTCTTCAAATCCATGAGCATATGGCACGCCAAGGAGAGAAGCTGCGGGTAGAGTCAAAGGGCAAACATCTCTATTGATTATCCCTTTCGGACCTTTTCCAGTATAGATTAATCCCATCAAAACGAAGGGGGCAACGGTCGAACCAGAACCCTTCGGATAGATGAAAATCGTGTCTTCAATTGCAACTCCATCAAGAGGATGCCCCGGCTCTTCAATAACACCAGTATCACGATTCACATATCCAAGATAGGTGATTGGGACATCGCTGACCAAGGCCTTTCCTTGTACCTGCCATTCACGTTGACTCGGTAAACTCAAGCCAATCATTTCACAACCTCCATTTTGGTATGTTTTGTTGGAATGCATCGGCACCGCGGCTTTGGTATCTAATACTGGTCGTTGCGATTCTATCAGCGTTGGATCAAAAGCATGTGCTACGCATTCGTAAATTGGTGCAACGCTGGTCGGCATTCTATTCAAACCAGATGTCAAATAATGTTCTGCCTTGAGAGAATTTGTTAAAATATGGTTGTATTTTTTCCGATTGTAAGGAGTCACCTCAGGACATGTATCGCGCAATACCAAAGCCCCTGCTTCTTCAAGAATATCTATCGTTCCATCCGCTTCGAGCAATTGATGATTATGCCCACTAGTGAATACCCACAAACGGCGGTCTGAAATTTTTTCACCTAATTCCATTCTTGCTCTGACTGCTGCTGCAGTAGCTCGAACCTCACCCACACTGGCTTGGGGGCAACCGATGACCACTAGATCAACGATTCCTGTTGGCCCTAAGTCACGATATCTGCTACGAAGATTTTCATCAGAAAATGTCAGATATCCTTCATATGATTCGACTGCTGGTGCTTCAACTGTTTGACCATCTGCCCATAATAAGGGGCAACCATAATTTGCAGCAGCTGCTGCTAATGCTTTTCGCATTTCAAAACTCGCGGTTTTTGGTAATCCACGAATATGTGGCATCATTCCCCAAGGAAGATTCCAATCAGGGCGAATTTGCTTACCAATCCAATCACCAAGAATGCTCCAATCAGTTAAATCATCCATTGAACATTCTACGTCAACGAGGATATTTGGTATTCGATTGGAATCAATGTGTAATCCCCAATAAGGCGCCCATCCCGTTAATGCAGTAGCGAGAGCTGACAGCCCAGATTCTCGGTTTGTAATCAATGAAGTGTAGGAATTGGAAAAACAGACTGCATTGGATTCAGCCCATGAACCGATTCCTTCAACCAAGTCTAATTCACTATCATAAGGAGTGCAAGAGAGAGTTGCTTCAATACCAAGTTCAGAATAGGCATGAATTATTTCAAATTGATGTTCTAAAAAATTAGGATAATCGATTCCCATCTCTTCCATTCTGTGTTGGTCACATCCCGCAGAATTCAAAGTAGTTGGAATCGATACTATCCCCTCTGGGTCACCAGAAATATCTGCCAAAAACTTCCGCAAACCGTGCCCACCGGTGATTACACTTACCCCCGACACGTGAGCATGCTCACATCGAATGAATTCATCCGCTCCTGCAGCAGATGCGAGATCAACAACTAATCTAGCTGCCTTCTGCTTGGTTGGTCCATTCTCACCAGCAAGCATCAATTGCAACTCTGTTGGGATGTTCACATAATGGTCGGCGAGACCGTCCCCCTTCAATTCAACGCAATACTCTGTCACAAGATTAGTCAAGTTGAGAAGGAAAGTTGTTCACGGAGCGGATAAGATGATACCCACGCCCTACGATTTGGCGGCGCTAACTTTGATAATTTCTTTGATTTCGGGAATTATCCCACTTCAAATTAAATTTACTGGAAATTTCATAAATTTACAAAGAACCACAGGAATTGCTTCAGGAATTTTAATCGCATCAGCACTACTTATCGTTATTCCAGAAGGATTCCATATCGCAGGACAAGAGATTGGAGTTGGTATTACTACTAGTAGTGCAGTCCTCGCTGGATTCTTGTTTATGTTGATTTTAGAAGGGACAGGTATTGGTCACGCAGTTCATGAAGAACATCACGACCATTCACATTCACATGGCCATAATCATGTCCTTCATCCTAATAATCCCATAATGGCAATAATCGGTTTGACGATTCACGCCGCAACCGATGGTTTGGTTATCGGTGCGGCGGCTTCAAGCACTAGTAACGGCGTTACGATGTTGGTATTAGTCGCTGTATTATCACATAAATTTCCAACTTCATTTAGTGTTGGGGCATTCAGCCTACATGAAAGAGGTGACAAAAAATTGGCTTTCCGGGATGTGATTATTTTCTCGTTAGCAACCCCATTTATGATTATTATAGCCTTTACAATGATGCAAGATGTCGATTTATTTATTCTTGGTTTGATGATGTTATTCAGTGGTGGAACCTTCCTTTATGTTGCGACCGTTGATGTTCTACCCGACGTGCATAATCCTGAAACGGGTCGCTCTGCACTGGTCAATGTGCTCCTTGGTGTGGCGATAATGTATGGTATCATTCTCGCTGTAGGCGATATCGGTCTTCACTGATTCCGTTGGCGCTGAGCTTCTATCGCGACCGCACTGAGTGGTGCTTGTAAATTGAAAGATGGAACAAATCCAGTCATTGGAATTTGAACACACTCATCGGCTAATCGAATAATATCATCTGAAATTCCATATTTCTCACCACCTACGATTATTATCACATCTCCAGTCAGATCTACCTCCCATGGAGTAGATGTACCAACGTCTTCCACTGCAATAATACGAAAACCAGCTTCTTTTGCTTCAATTATTGCTTCGATACCATCGATCCAATGTACTGGAATAAATCGATGAGCTTTCATTGAAGCACGTTTTGCAGCACTTCTTTCCTGATTATTTAGTTGGGCGTCGATAATGACTGCATTTGCTCCGGAAACTTCAGCAGTACGAATACAGAAACCGATATTCACTGGATATGCAGCCCCTGCAAGAAGCCAAATAAGTCCACCATTCGAGAATACATCTTCCAAAGATGAATCGGGATTACGACCGACTAAAGCAAGTATATTTGGAATACCATTATTATTATCACGTGACATACGCCAGAGATCATTTTCAGACCCATGAATTATTTTAATATCAGACTTTTCAGCATAAGAAATAATTTTTGTAAGTTTAATTGATGTAGCATCTCTCTTAACTAAAATAAGGCTGATTTTTTCATCATCCTCAATAGCTGCAAGGACTTCATCTTCACCACATCTCTGCATATTCATATCTCGCACCTTTAAACTATATCATATGAAACTAAGAATTATCGTTTTGTATTTTTAAAAATAGGGATAGGGTGCATTTTATGAGAATTCATTATGTTAAGTTTCAGATATATTTCCATAACTTCCGATTGTCTGTTAGTGAGTTTTGCATTAGATGGTTTTGAAATTTCTTCCATTGCCCACTCCAATTCTTCATATGTAGCACCTATTTGATCTTCATCAGTCCTACCATCATTCCACAGGCCGTCAGTAGGAGATGCATCCTGAATTTCTTGTATGACACCGAGCGACTCTGCCAACGAGTACACCTCAGATTTGTATAAATCTGCGATGGGAGAAATATCAACTCCTCCATCACCATACTTAGTGAAGAAACCAACGCCGAAGTCCTCAACCTTGTTTCCAGTACCAACAACTATACCATTGAGTAAGCCGGCAAAATGGTACAAGGCAGTCATCCTTAGCCTAGCCTTAGTATTTGCCAAAGTGAGATCAGATTTATACTCACCAACCTCTATATCAAAAGCAAGGAATGTTTCGGAAAGGTTGATTACATGACTAGTAACATTATCCCAATTTGAGTGTAAATATTGAATATGCTTGTTGGAAAGCTCATACTGTGATTCTGATTGATTTATGGGGATATTTAGGACAACTGTGTGTAATCCTGTTTTTGCACAGAGTATCGAAGTTACAGCCGAATCAACCCCTCCCGAAACTCCAACTACTAATGTTGAGATATTATTACTATTTGCATAATCTAATATCCAGTCAGAAATTTCGTTTCCAAGTTTGACCCATTCATCCATCTACATACCCTCCTCAATGACATGCTACTCCGTACTTCTTTAGTCTCCAATAATTATATGGCCATGGCGTCAAAAATCCAACTAACAACATCAGAGGAATTGCGAAATAGTTCATTCCAAGACTACCCCCTGTGAACAATAAATCGGTTATTTCCATAGCAATTTCCATCATCAACATCGAAATAAAAGACATTCCCAAAGCAGTTGAAAGAGCATTGCGAAGATCCATTTGCCCTCGTATTAAAAGAAATGTTTCGAGCATTACACTAGTAGCTAATCCATTCAATAGAGGAAGAAGTGCATAGAAATACCATAAATTAGAATATAACGTGAGTCCTTCAGTAATTCCCGATGCGGAATAATATGCCAATGTTCCGAATTCACCAACAGAACATCCAATCAGACACCATTTGGTGTTGCTTGCAGACTGACGCCAGACGCTACCATCTTTCCAATGATATTCATCACCTTCGCCATCAACTGTGTATCCAATAGCCTTCACCGCACCGCTCAACAAATCTTTCGAAACGCTATCATGTTGAACCACGGCAGTTCCGGTTTCGTGAGAAACTTCAGCAGATGAAACACCGGTAACAGAGAGTAGACCATCTCGAACCCTTCCTGAACATCCTTCACACGTCATCCCTCCGACTGAGAATGTTAACGTATCAACCATGGTCATTGGTGATAACGGAGTGTTATTAATTCTCGTAAAGAAATCCTTCACCCTTGGGCGAGCCGGTCAAGTTCAAGACATAATCTCGGCTCGCAACCTACATGGCCGTGCCTAATTCTGTTGGTAACCTCGATGTGGTTGCCCTCGAAAAGCAGCTTATGGACAAATGGAGCGATGAGGAAACCTTCGCTCAGTCCATTGAGAAGCGCCGTGCCGGCGCCAGCCCGTTCACCTTCCTTGAAGGCCCACCAACTGCAAATGGTAGGCCTGGAATCCATCATGTTTTATCGCGATTGTACAAAGATATGGTTTGCCGATGGAAAACCATGGAAGGACATGTCGTCGAGCGAAAAGGAGGCTGGGACACTCATGGTTTGCCAGTTGAAATCGAAGTGCAGAAACAACTGAATCTGATGTCCAATGAAGAAATTGAAGCCTATGGAATGGAGGCTTTCAACCAGAAATGTAAGGAAAGCGTTTGGACTTACGAGCAGGCTTGGCGTGAGATGAGCGATCGCATGGCATTCTGGATTGATATGGAAAATCCTTACGTCACTTTTCATGATAATTATATCGAATCAACATGGTGGTCACTCAAACAAATGTTCGACAAAGGCCTACTATTTCGCGGACATAAAGTACTGCCCTACTGCCCCCAAACTGGAACGAGTTATTCCAGCCACGAGGTAGCTTTAGGCTACAAAGAAGTGGCTGAACCCTCTGTTTTTATCAAATTTAATCTCGTCGATGATGATGCTTCGGTTCTCGCTTGGACAACAACACCTTGGACACTGCCAGGAAATGTCGGACTTGCAGTTGGACCAGAGGTGAAATACTCACGAGTCCGTGTTACTACAGCACCTTCTGATTCGTGGGAAGGGCGTGGCGGTGCTGCAATCGGAGACGAATTAATTCTAGCATCCGATTTACTTAGTTCCGTATTACGCCACCATGTTGAGGTCATTGAAGAATTCAAAGGTTCAAAATTGGTTGGTAAATCATACGAATCTCTTTTCCCAAATGCGATTGAAGCAGGTGATTCTGAATCTGCATGGACCATCGTCGGTGCTGATTTCGTAACAACAACCGATGGAACTGGTGTGGTCCATACCGCTGTGATGTATGGAGAAGATGATTACAATCTCGGTATGGAAAAAGGATTACCTGCACAGCATACCGTTGGTATGGATGGAAACTTTATTTCAGGGGTTCACCCAGAATTGGATGGAAAATATGTCAAAGGTTGTGATTCTGTAATTATTGATTTGCTCGCAGCTGATAATCTACTTTATCGCGAGCAAATCTATACTCACGATTACCCTCATTGCTGGCGAACCGATCATCCGCTACTCTACTATGCAATGGATAGTTGGTTTGTAAAAATGACTGCTGTTAAAGAACGAATCTTAGAACTAAACGATAAGGTAGAATGGGCACCTGAATGGGTAGGAACTGGAAGATTTGGTGAATGGTTACGTAATATCAAGGATTGGGCAATTAGTCGCGAGAGATATTGGGGGACTCCACTGCCGGTTTGGATATGTCCAGACTGCAATGGAGAACATTGCGTTGGTTCAATTCAAGAAATGCTGGACATGAAAACTGAAGATTCTCCAACCCCACCTGAACTCCACAGGCCATATGTTGACGAAGTCAAACTGCATTGCCCGAGCAATGGGTGTTCTGGCGAAATGATTCGTGAACCATATGTCATGGATTGTTGGTTTGATTCTGGTTGTGCTAGCTTTGCTCAATGGCACTATCCATTCGAAAATGATGATAATTTCACTAACTCATTCCCTGTTGACTACATCTGTGAGGGAGTTGATCAAACCCGCGGTTGGTTCTATTCTCAACTTGCAGTTTCAACAACTGTTTTCGATGAATTAGCCTACAAACGTTGCCTTTCTCTTGGCCTATTAATGGATAAAGAAGGAAAGAAAATGAGTAAAAGTCGTGGTAATACCATCGACCCTTGGGATCATTTCAATCGGGAAGGAGCCGATGCAGTACGCTGGTACATGATGACACAAAGCGCACCTTGGAATTCAACGAATTTTGATCCTAACGGAGTTCGTGAAACCTATGCAAAGATGTTTTTGACATTGTGGAATGTACACAAGTTCCATTCAGATTATGCAGCTCTCGATGGCTTCGATCCAGAGGATGAAAGTGCATTCATCCCTATTTCTCAACGAAGTGGTTTGGACAGATGGATTCTATCTCGCTTACACACCGTTGCACATTCATATCATGAACAATTTGTGTCCTGGGATTTCCACAAAGCAGGAAGGGATTTGGAAGATTTTGTCGTAAATGATTTGTCAAATTGGTATGTTCGCCGAAGTCGCCGACGACTTTGGGATGATGCTGATTCAACCGATAAACGCGCTTGTCAATTCACTCTTCATGAAGTTCTTATCACTGTCTGCAAATTGATGGCACCAGTTGCGCCATTCATGGTTGACAAAATTCATCGTGATTTGACTGGAGTTTCGGTTCATTTGATGGACTGGCCAGTTGGTTCAGACTTAGTTGAAAGTACTCTTCCACCAATGAATTACGGACTTGAGCAAGAGATGGCTTTAGTTCGCACCCTAGCTGAAACCGGACGGCGTATTCGCGTTGATTCAAATAGACGCCAACGTCTTCCATGTAAATCTGGATGGATAGTTGGAGGCCCAGATATTTCTGAATTCCACGACATTCTCGCAGAGGAATTGAATGTTGAATCTCTTACTACCGAGAATGATTTAGATAGATTTCAGCGTATCGAAGTTCTTCCAAATCGTAAAGCACTCGGGAAGAAATGTCGACAGGATTTGCCATCCGTCCTAGCATTGTTTGCAGAAGCGGACTCAGATACGGTCTTGCTTGAAATAGATTCAGGAATTTGTTTCTTCGCCGGTTATGAAATTACTATAGAAGATATTGAAATTCGTCGTGTTGAACAGGATGGCTATGCTGCTTCAACAATTTCTGATGAAGATATTGGAGATGTTTCATTGGTTCTCGACCTCAGCCTAGATGATGTTCTGCTCTCAAAAGGCCTCGGCCGTGACATCATTCGCAGAGTTCAAGCTAAGCGAAAAGACCTAGATTTAGATGTTGAAGCAACAATTTCTTTGTCGATTTGGATCGAAGGTCAGGAACTAGCCGAATCTGATTGGATGCGAGTTCAGAGCGAAACAAGAGCAGCGACAGGTTCGATGAATGATGGACAACCACCGAAAACTGCATCAACATTTTCCGTAGATGACATCGTCGTACAATTCATAGTTGAATAATTTAGAGTTCCGCACCACAAAATTTGCAATATTTCGCATCAGTATCGTGCCCTTCCTTTGAGCAAGATATGCATGCTTGTGTACTAACCGGTCCAATACGAACCAATTCGGTGGTCATTATTCCGGTTGGAACGATAATTAACGAATATCCCATTATCATTATGAAAACTGCAATTATCTTTCCTAAAGTAGTGATAGGAACTATGTCACCATATCCAGTACTGGTTAGTGTAACAATTGCCCAGTAAACCGATTGTGGAATCGAAGTGAATCCACTCTCCGGTCCTTCAACCATGTACATACCTGCACCTGAAATTGCACAAAGTACGAAAACAGTTGACAAAAAGACAATGATTCGAGTTTTCGATTGCATGAACGCTTTTTGGAGAACTGCTGCTTCACCGATGTAACGAGCGAGTTTGAAAACTCTAAAAATTCGTAGCAACCTTAGCGCTCGAATAACAAGTAAACTTTGAGCGCCCGGGAAAATAAGACTCAGGTAAGTTGGCGCAACTGCTAGTAAGTCGACTATTCCAAAAAACGAAGTCATATACCGAGATGGTTTTCGAACAGAAATTATTCGTAATATATATTCTATCGAGAATAGAATAGTAAAAAACCACTCAATCCAAACCAATTCAGAATGGTATTTGGCATCGATTGAAGCCACACTTTCCAGCGACACCGCAATTACAGAAGAAAGAATTGAAATTAACAGTGCAATATCAAAATATTTCCCAAATTTTGTATCCGCTTCAAAAATAATTTCGTGAATCTTGTCGCGCCAGTCCGTTGATGTATTTTGGTCAATTGTATCCACTTTCATTCCATTCACCTTTTTCTCAAATCAATTCTGAAGGATTGCTATATTCTGTTGGAAGGAGTAGTTCGACGGCAAATAACGGGTCTGGATCCGAAGAATCATGATAGGCGATGAATGCACCACCATCGGGTAATATTCCCATGCTGGCGAAATCAAATCTGATGTCAGCTCCCGCACCAGATGTTGAATCTAAATCTCCAAGCCCGATGTATGTTTTTTGATCTGGGATTAATGATTCAGAAAATCCACGAACATGGTAAGATAAATCGACATCTGGACCTTCTGAACTCTGATATCGAATATTCAATACTACCAAATCATGAACTCCACTTGAATGCCATTCCCATTCTTCAAGTTCCGTTGCAGAATCTGTCAAATTATATTCTTGCCAATCCCAAGTCTCGCCTCCATCCCATGAAACGTGATGCGTAATACCGACGCCACTAGACATCGTCTCAAAGCAATGAAGCGCCGTCGAAGAATCAAATGAACAATATTCAGAAGGTAGGGTAGAACCATTCAATGTCGTTGCACCCCACCAATTAAGCGAAGTATCAAGGAATGCATCGGTGCCATCAAGGAAGTAATTTGGGAAGTAAAGTCCACCCGAAGGTACGGGGAATGATCTCATTTCCTTGTGTGGTTTTGTAAAATCCCATTCAGGTCCCAACTCAGTTGCTGTTAAATCCACTTCTATAACATCTAGATTCGCATCACGATCTGGAAAAGAAAAGAAATCATAATTCAATCCATCAGTCGAAATTTGTCCACCAATATTCTGAACTTGATGCCAAAAATTCGAGATGACAATACTTGCCCATGGCCCATTTCCATAAATCCCACCATTGATTGGTCCAATTACTTCAACTTGCCATGAACGATCGTAAAATGGTTCAGGTGTTCGATTAAAACACCAAGACCAAGCCTGATCTTCTGCATCGTAAAAGAATGCGTAGAATTGGTCTGCACCACTAGTGCTTGGGTATGGGAACCAGCCCATAGAAATCAAATCACCATTTGTTGCCTGAACAATACTGCCCTCACCTAATCCTTCTTGCCCTGGTACGGTTGGCTTAGGCTCTCTACAACCGATTTGAGACAAAATACTCGGGAGGTATTCATTCCATGAATGCCCTCGGTCTTCTGACCAAGTCGGATACTCCCCTCCAAAATTCAGTATCCATCCCTCCTTGGTTCCCGCCAAATAGTGTTCACAGCAATTGCCACCTTCTTCATTTCCGAAAACAGCCCAAGATGCATTTCCCCAAGTCAAATTATTCATCGGATCGCCGACGATGAACACTCTAGAATCTTCATGCGTCAATGGGTCATCGACATAATTCAGGTCCTCATCCCAAATAAAATCTGAATGAAGATTAGTCTCATCTCCGCCGAAACATCCTGCCAAGGACATGCTGAGAACCATCATTGCCGCTAGGACAGTCTGGCGAGGTTGATAGTCCGTCACGATTAACCCCGTGTATTGGCGACTTATCGGTGCTTCGCACCGTTGTCATTCAACATTGAACCTGATAGATTCAATATGCTTTCACTATACCGCCACCTTAATGCGCTCACTAGCCGCCTCGATAATACTCCTGTTGTTAATCTCAATATTTACACCATTACAGGTAATTCAAGCAGAAGAAGGTAGTCCAACATCTGTGATTATCAATGAAATTTATGTATCACCTAGTAGTGAACAATACGGTGGAGTTGATTGGAATGGGGATGGAGAGATTGGCAGATATTCGAATCAATTTGTAGAAATTTTCAATCCAACATCAACTGCGATTGATCTTGGAGGATTTTGGATTGACGATGCAGCAAATGCTGGTTCTCCGGCATGTTCAATTGGTTGGGACACTATTATTCAGCCAGGTGCTTATGTAACATTTTTCAGATCGAATACACAAATCGAATTCGATTTTTGGGATGGGGACTCAATCACAATTTATGATAGCAGCATGAGTGTTCTCGATTCGGTCACATATCCTGGAGAAGATTCCGATTATGGCATACCTTACGGATATGATGCAAATGGGTCATGGGGAAAAATCGCAGATGGCCCAACTCCTGGTGGTGCTAACGACCAGCCATGGGTTGGAATTAATCACTTGCAGGGAACATGTTATCCAGTCAGAGATCACATACATTCTGGGTCATACATATTACAGGGCAAGGTTGTAACTATGATTGCTGAAAATTCAGTAATTGAGGATGGTCAAGTATTGGTTACTAATGGAATCATTGAAGCGGTTTGGAGTTCTGACGACTTAACTCCTAATATCGCAGCAGGAGTCGAAATTATTATCGAAACTAGTGGTGTAATATATCCGGGATTGATCGACATTCATAATCATCCACATTATAATTTCATACCACTATGGGATCATGGTACAAATGGTTGGGATAATCGCTATGAATGGCGCACTGAAGATTACTACAAAGATTCGATTACTATTGTAGAAAACGGCGTTAACGACGGTGGAAGTGACGGTTGTGACCTGATATCTGAAGCTATGAAATTCGCTGAAGTCCGCTCGATATCTGGTGGTACAACTGCTATTCAAGGTTCAACTTCACAGGATACTGCTACATTCGATTCAATTCTAGCTCGAAATATCGAACAGTATAATTTTGGTAAGGATAGAATCGAAACTCGTGTCGGAGGAAGTTGGTTCCCGGATGATTATTCTGGTTCTCACATCAAATCTGCCTTGGCAGATGATGACCTCGATGCTTGGTTAGTTCATCTCGCTGAAGGTATCGATGAGCCTTCACGAGCAGAATTTGACGCTCTAATAAATAACGATCTAATAATCGATGAGTTAGTCATCATTCATGGCACTGCCCTTACTTCGAATGAATTTGAAATAATGGCTAGCGTTGGAGCTTCTTTGGTTTGGTCGCCGATGTCAAATTTACTCCTTTACGGTGATACAGCAGACATCGCAGCAGCCAAGGCAGCTGGAGTCAGCATTTCTGTTGCACCCGATTGGGCACCATCGGGTGCAAAAAATGTCTTGCATGAAATTAAGGTCGCCGATTGGTGGGACACAAATGTCCTCGGAAATATTTTCACCGATTTTGAAATGGTTCAAATGATTTCGACAAATCCTGTTGATGAAGTAAATTGGACTAATCAAGTAGGTAGGATTCAACCAGGTCTAGCTGCCGACCTTCTCATTCTCGATTCGTTCGAGGTTGACCCATACAGAAATCTGCTTAATTCGGTAGATTCCGATGTACGTTTGGTGGTCGTCGGTGGCATGCCAATTTGGGGAGATGTTGATGTAATGCAAGCTCTGGTTGAGGATGCTGAGATTGTTCAAGCACCAGGCTATACGAAGGCAGTAGATGTCACTTACGCTGGAATTGAAGGGGGTGAAAAGACTCTCGCTAGCATGATTGCTAATATTGAAAACTGCATGTCAAACTTAGCAACACCTGCAGTAATGGAAAAATGGTATACCCTCGGTGATGACCGCTATTTTGATGTTCTAAATCGCTCAGCAACTTTCCAACAAGGACGAACAATTGATCTCTTCGGAGATTATTATGATATCCAACTCAATGATGATGGCCATCGAATTGGTGGTTCGGTTAGTGGCGCTGAACCAATTGATCCAGGATCTGGTGAAGGAACAGGGACGGTCATCGAACCACCTGTTTTACCAATTATTTGGGAAACCTATGGTCCTCGAGGCGGCTCACTTCCACATCCTACCACAATTGAAGAAGGAATCCACTTCGAAATATGTGAAACAGACAGACAGATCCTTTCCGACAATGATGTACCTCTTGTTCCGATTGAAAAGGAACTTCTCTGTGGCTCAATATTGGTAGTAATGCAACCGACTGAAGAATGTATAGATTCGAGTGGCTCCTACTGTAACTTAGATGTCGGTGATGCACTTGCAGTCCCATCTCACCTCTGTGATGATGCTGGAACATTTCCAATTCAAGTGACTTGTAAAGCAGCATGGTCTTTCAGTGATATTGATGATGGCACAAATAATCCTGAACCTGAACCTGAACCCGAGCCTTCTTCTTGGATGAATGGTCCTTTCTATTATGTTGCCTTCTTAATTGCAGGGATGATACTAATCGGTTCATTGACAATCGTTTACAACAATTTGAATCGCGAAGAATGAAATTCGTCCTAAAGTTCATCATGATGACCAATCAGTCAACCTCATGCTTGGACAGGATTCGCCAGCTCATGAATTGGATGCTGGCTTTCTCGACATTTCAGTCCCCCCCTTCAAAAGAAATGGATTTCAACAGACCTTTATTTCCATAATCAGAATTTTTGCATGGAGCATCGCATGGCTAGGGATGATTATTGGATTCTTATTTTCAAGCGGTGCATTTGACTTAATCGGTACTAAATCCTGGATTATATTTTTGATACCTGCATTCATATGCATCATTTGTGGTCTAATCCTTACTTTTACATCTCCAACCGAATTATCGAATAAATTGCATAATATCAGAAAGAACGCACCTCCTAGAGATTATATCCGACGACAAGAAGCCGGAGGAATTGAATTAGAGAATTTTTGGAATTCGGCGACGATAAATATCCCATCTACCGACGATAGAGGATGGGTTTTCGAATCTCCAGGCGAAGAACATTGGTACAATGAAAATCCTTACTCAAAAGATGAAGGGGGTATTATTGCTGAACATCCGACAATAATTGGAACACCTAAACCCGCAACCATTTCTACCTATGGAATTAGTTTAACTCTCGTATCGATAATGCTGATAATGGCAGGTTATGCTATTGCTGATTTTAGCACAAATGGTTGGGAGTGCCAGAATGGAGAAATAATTCCAATCCTCTTAGTCGGAGGAGAGGATGATGACGGAAATCCATTATCGCATTGTAAAGATATGAGTGATTCTGGATTAGACACACCTTCATGGGCTAGTTCTCCAGAATTGGAAGGATATTTTCCTGCTGATCCTCGCATTACTTACGGACTTGGTTTAATCTCAATAATTTGGCTCGGTTATAGTATTACACGATGGAAACGAGTTAATACGATAATTGGTGTACCTACATCATTAATTCGTTCAGTCGCCATAGGTAATGCAGAATTAGTGGGTCAGGTTAGAAAACATCTTGC
Organism: Methanobacteriota archaeon; assembly: GCA_018654845.1. GTDB lineage: Archaea > Thermoplasmatota > Poseidoniia > Poseidoniales > Thalassarchaeaceae > MGIIb-O2. The sequence continues at coordinate 48,884 of JABIKU010000035.1, forward strand.
CGACCCAATGACCATCACTGTTGACAATGATCCTTCCAAGGTCGTCGACGACCTCTATATGTCACATTGGACATATGAGGTCTACATTTGTCGACGGGTTTCGGATGGGGATGGCGGAACGAGGGAAGAATGTAGTTGGGAATTGGTACGGCAAAAAAAAGATGTTCGGAATTTTGTGCTGAATGATGGAACCGGCGGAATTGTAGTACGTCCAGGATCATGGAAAAGTAATAGAATCGAACTAGGTCAACACCTCATTCAGTGGGAATGTCGGAATGATCTGAGTTATAGAGGATTAATCCTCAATCTAATGACTAGTGGAGATGTACGTAGACATCGTTGGACTCTATTTGGTTTGAAAATTGGTGACCCCATCTATCTAACAGGGGAAGTCAGCAACCGAGATAATAAAGAATTGCAGCATGAAAATATCGAACCTTACAAGGACTTAACACGTAAATCCGCAGTTCTACAAGTGAAAGGTCGAGACTCTCCGGGATTCAGAAGTTACCTCGAGAGAGGCTCGGAACTCGGAGTATTAAGCAACGCCAGAAGTCAATACGACTACCTCATACCTGGAGCCATCGCTGTAATTGGTGCGTCGATGATTCTCGCAAAATGGAATTTTGCATTCTCTGGGTATTTTTGGTGATTATTTTAATTCCCAAACTGGCCCATCGGGTCCATCTTTAACTTTCACGCCAAGAGCACTTAATTCGTTTCTAATTTCATCGGCTCGAGCCCAATTTTTTGAATCCCGAGCCAAGCTTCGCTCCACCAGCAACGGCTCAACGATCATTTCTAATTCAGTTCTTGCAGTATTATCTTCAGCGACCATTGAGCGGGTTGTTTCTTCATCTGGAAGCAAACCTAAAATTTCGCCAGCAAATTCAGTTAACCAACCCACGCCAGCAGCAATGAAATTATCATCATTATTATCTGCAAATAAAGATTGTAGCTCTCGAACAATTGATTGAACTTCGACCATTGCAGTTCGAGTATTGAAATCATCATTCATCCCTGCAATGAAGTTTTCTGCTGCAGCCTCAAGTGTGCTGAAACCATTCCAATCACCACTTCCTGTAGCGACCAGCGCTTTACCATAAATTGCTATCATCCGCTGGTAATGTTTCTGGGATTCTTCAAGCATTGCCATATTGAATTCGACAGGTTGACGATAAGGGGCATTGAGAAGAGAATACCTCAATTCAAGCGGACTGACGTGTTCAAATGTATCACGAATAGTCCAAAAATTTCCAAGTGATTTCGACATTTTTTCGCCGTCGACATTTATCATACCATTGTGAATCCAATACTTGACTACCGGCTCGATTCCAAGGCAGCATTCCGATTGAAAAATTTCCGCCTCATGATGTGGGAAAAGAAGATCTGAACCGCCGCCATGAATATCAAAAGTCTCACCGAGATGCTTGAGTGACATTGCTGAACACTCGATATGCCAACCAGGTCGACCCTGTCCCCAAGGACTTTCCCAAGAGGGTTCGCCTGACTTCGCTAATTTCCACAATGCAAAATCACGATGATCTCGCTTACCCGAGCCGGTTCCATCAACCCGTCCACCAGCACCGGCTCGAACCATATCTAGAGTTTGACCAGTTAATTGCCCATACTTTTCTGGCGCGGTATCAATCTCAAAGTAAACTCCATCATCCTCAACATAAGCATGGCCTTTTTCAACAAGCTGTTCTATCATTTCGATGATTTCTGGAATCGTGCCGGTCACTCGAGGGTAATCGTCGGCACGTAGAACATTCATCGCATCCATAACCTCGTAGTAATCTGCGATATTTCTTTCAGCGACAATAGAGAAATCAACACCTTCGGCGTTCGCAACATTGATGATTTTGTCATCAATGTCGGTGAAATTAGTTACATAATTCACATCATATCCCGAATGACGAAGCCAGCGAGTTATGACATCGAAAGCAATGGCTTGGCGAGCGTGCCCAAGGTGAGATGGAGAGTACGGAGTGATACCACAAGCATAGAGACTAACCTTTCCAGATACTATCGAAATAAACTCACGCTTAGAGCGCGAACGCGTGTCGTAGACTCTCAGCGCCATATTCTCAATCGTTTCTCAGCGCGTGCCCATCATGAACTTCGCGCTGCATCAATGAGTGCTTTATACAATTCATGATGGCCAATCCGTTCAGGATGCCATTGAACTCCAATACAAAATTTATGATTTGGCATTTCCACAGCTTCGATTAATCCATCATGTGAAGAGTAGCCAGAAATCGTCAAACTACCAGCATCGCTCACCCCTTGATGGTGAGTCGAGTTCGCCGTCACACTTTTCCCAAGAATTTTACAAAGATGAGAGCCTTCTACCACCTCTACACCGTGTTCACTCACTACTCCATTCCAGCCACCATGATTTTCAAATCCTTGAGTTTTAGGTAAATGTTGATGTATACTTCCACCTGCGAGGATACACATCATTTGGAACCCTCGACAAACGCCCAGAAGAGGAATTTCTCTCTCAATCGCTCCTTTGATTAAAGCGATTTCAGATTCATCCTGTTCAGGATAGATATCATCTGAAAATTCACCTGCAACCTGTCCGTACAATTCTGGGTCGATATCCGGACCCCCTGCCACTACCAATGCATCGAGGCAATCGAGAATGCTCACATCACCCCCGGGTGGTATCAATAATGGATTGCCCCCACATTTTCTTATCATATTGGGATATGTTGTTGGTAAGACAATCGCATGAAGATCCCAATTCGCCCATTTTGTTTGACGTGCAGGAGTTGTAATCCCAATGATTGGGGCTCGAACTGTGGTAGTCATATCATATCGCGTAAACGAATAACTAAATTAAATAAATCTTAATTCAGTTTCCTGCAGCAGTTATTAGAGCAGAAAATATCTCATCTTGACTAGTCATCTCAGGATGCCATTGAGTAGAAATCAAAAAAGTCATTCCTTTGAGTTCAACTGCTTCAATCAAACCATCGTCAGTTCTACCGACCACGGCTAGGTCGCCCGCATTGGAAACACCTTGGTGATGGCCAGAATTAACCATAATTTCTTTACCTAATAATTCCTCAAGAATCGACCCTTTTTCTAGGTTTACTTGATGATTTGACCATTTTCCTCCAGTTGCACCATGATTTTCGAATCCTTTGGTCTCCGGTAGATGTTGATGAAGTTCTCCACCTCTTTCAATGCAGAGTAATTGATGACCTCTGCAAGTGCATAATATTGGCAAGTCGCGCTCAATAGCACCTCTCAATAGATTGATTTCCCACTCATCTTGAGTTCCCCTAACATCCTTCGTTTGGTCTACGCCCTCTTGCCCGTAGAGGATAGGGTCAATATCTCGACCTCCTGAAAAAATGATTCCATCCAAAATGTCGAGGACTTCCTCAGGTTCATCTCCCTCGACCAATAATAATGCAATTCCACCGGCCTTGTGAACTGCGTTGGGATAATTGGCAGGTAACATGACAACCGATTGATTTCCAACCTCATATTGGACCGAATTAATCGATGTAGTTATTCCGATTAATGGAATCAATTGTATTACCTCCAATCGTTAAGCATGTTTCATTGAGATGAGTGCTGCGAATGTGTGAGCTGCTAGCATCATTGCCAATGGTAGATGGAGCCAGCCGAAATCTGGCATCATAAATAATCCAACACAGAGTTGAATCACCGATATACCAGCAACTGCGAAAGCATTGCCTTTTACTGATTTATTTTCAATTCCAGATTGAATTACAATAACTGGGAGTGCGATTGCAAGAACAGTAATCAGATACGCAGTATGTGAATGTCCCATATCAGTACCACTGATTAATTCCCAACCAATTGCACCTTGAAATAATGTAAGAGCAAATATGGTTCCAGCGACCGGGCGAATTGCTTTGGTTAGGTCTGTCATGACATCGGCTGGTGCCAGCTAGTATTTGACGGTCACGATTCAATTGAAGTAGATTCTACTGCAGTATGAATCTCCTTATCTCGCTCAACAATTTGTTCCCACAATAGTTCTGCGATATCTTTCACATCCATTTCGGCTCCAACAGTATCCAAACCATCTTTCACCATAATTGAACAAAATGGACAGCCGATTGCTACAGTATCGCAGCCGGTTGCTGCAATTTCCTCTGCTCGAATCTTATTGACTCGTTTGTCGGCGTCTTCTTCCATCCACATTTGAGCGCCACCGGCACCACAGCAGAAAGAATCCTTTCCATGGCGCTTTATTTCTACGTCGACTCCACCAAGAACCGATCGAGGTTCATCGACAACGTCGCCTATTCGACCGAGGTAACAAGGGTCATGGAATGTTATGCTCTTACCATTTTTATCAAGTTCTGGCAACTTTCCTTCTGATTGTAATTTAGCCATTATTTCGGTATGATGAAAGATTTCCAAATCATCTGCTCCATAATCACCATACTCTTTTCCAATAGTGTGGAAACAATGTGGACAAGCAGTAATTATTCTCTTAACACCAAGTTCATCAAAAGTTGCAATATTTGTTTCTGCAAGCATTTGGAAAAGATATTCGTTACCTGATCGTCGGGCAGGATCACCTGAACATCCTTCTCTCATTCCAAGAATCCCAACATCCAGCCCAGCTTCTTTCAGCAAACCGATAGTTGCGCGAGCAACCTTTTGATTTCGCTCATCGAAACTCGCTGCGCAACCAACGAAATAGATGTATTCAGCAGGTTCGCCAACTTTCACATCGAGATCCTTAGCCCAATCGCCACGCTCATGTTCACCAAATCCATATGGATTCGAAGCAGACTCCAAATTACCCATCGCCACATTCAATTCTTCTGGGTATTCCATAGTCTCCATCATTGCATTACGGCGAAGATCAGTGAGTTTAGGGACATGCTCGATGTAAAGTGGACAAACATCGACACAAGCATGGCAAGTAGTACATGCCCAGACCGCTTCCTCTGTTATTCGTGCGAGCATCGTTTCTTCGGGTTGATCGCCTTTCAGTAGAATAGGCGCGTAATCGTTAGCATAATTACGTACATCTTTGACTATTTGCATAGGATTCAGCCCTTTCCCTGATGCATATGCTGGACAAACATCCTGGCAACGTGCGCAAGATGTACAGGACCAACCATCGATGATTTGCCTCCAAGTATATTGATCAAAAGTGCTAACTCCAAAAGAATCGATATCTAATTCTTCCAATAAAATTGCCTTACCTGATTCATCGATTGCAAGTGGCCGCATTTTAGCCATAGGTTCAGTATCATGAAAGAATACATTGGGAATTGCCATGACTAAATGCATATGTTTTGACATCGGAATTAGGATTAAAAAACTACAAATTGATAACATATGGGTCCAATATGCAATAATTGCAAAATTAGTCAACGAAGTTCCAGCAACCCAATTTCCAATAGGCTCCCAAGTTGCTGAAGGAGATTCGACCGATTCGATGATGAAAGAAGTTATTGTAATCGTCAAAATCAAGAAAAGAATAAAATTTCCTTCTAACTGAGATTTCCCCCTCAGCTTCTCGGGAGTGAAGATTATGCGACGAATAAGTGCGGCAGTCGCACCAATTAGTGCAGACGTATAACCGAGTTCGACAATTCCATTCCATGGGCCATTAAAGATTTCAGGCAAGATATTGTGAGAGAAGAAATTCGCTGTTGCTAAATCTAACATATCTGTTGAGAGCATCAAAAACCCCCAAAACATGAGTACGTGCATTCCACCTGCAACTCGATCTCGTAACACTTTCTTTTGACCTAGCCAACCTACCAATAATTCCTTGATTCGAACTACCCAAGAATCGAATCGGTTATCAGGGGCTCCCAACATAACTAATCTAGTTGCTAGAATGACTTGAAAGAGAAAGAACGCAATTGACCCTCCGCCTATTATTAGAAGGATTACCCAACCCGGAAGAGGACCATATTCGACCAATAGAGGATGCTCCATTTCGTTAAACTCCACCGACGACTAATCTTGTCAAACCAAGCGAAGAGAAACTACTCCTTCAATCAACCGCCTATACAGTTCCCATAGAGTCTCATAATCCCCAACCCTCATTTCCTTAACGCCCACACCAGATAACATGGTCCGTGCCTTCGCCCCCGGGAAATGCATCCTGTTCGGTGAACATGCAGTGGTCTATGGACATCCAGCTGTTGCTGTTGCCATCGATGCAGGAGTTGAAGTTAGATTGGAAGAATCTGAAAGATGGATTCTCGATGGAATGAATTTCGAGCCATCACGTCATCCACATATCAAACATATATTGACAAATGTTTTCGAGTATGATGGGCCTCCATTAAAAATGGATATTGATTCAACATTATTTCCTGCTGCAGGCCTTGGATCAAGTGCTGCATTATCCAATGCAATGGGTGCAGCTTTGCAAGAATTAATTGAACCTAGTGGCACTGTTGATTCAATTAAAATAGCAAAAATAAGTCATTCTGCTGAAGCGATTGCACAAGAGGGAAGAGCTAGTCCAACGGATACGGCTACTAGTGCATTGGGTGGGTCAGTAGTCGTATCTGGAGAACGTCTTAGAGGGATTAATCATAGATTTGATGCTGGATTAATTACCCCTGAGGGCGAGAGAAATTGGTCAATACATTCTGCGGAATTACACCCAAATCTTGCCGAAGCATGGTTGGTACTGGGATTTACAGGTCAGGGTTCTCCGACTGGAAAAATGGTAGCAGGAGTAGCAGACCTATTGGAAAGAGAACCTAATCGCAATGATGATATGTTGGCGATTGCCAATATTACAAATGCAGGATTAGCCGCTCTCGCAGCAGGAAATTTACCAGCGGTTGGAATGGCCATGGATGCTTGTCATAAACGATTACAGAATATTCAAGTCAGTAGTCCGGCACTTGATTTATTGGTAAAATCTGCCCGGCCGCACTCCTTCGGTGCAAAGCTGACTGGAGCAGGTGGTGGTGGATGTATGGTAGCTCTTACAGATAATCCAAAAAGGGTTGCTGAAGCTATTGAAATTGCAGGTGGTAAACCATTGATTTCCCGCTTTGGAGCTGAAGGCGTTCGATTAATCAAAAAAAGTTGAAAAAAACGAGTCGTTTTGTTTATTTTTGTTCAACTATTCTTTATAAGGGATATATAAGTCCGAACGCCATGCTTAGTGACGAAGAACGCCTAACAGTAGTGAATGTGGTCGCATCGACCCGAGTTGCAGAAGAACTCGACCTGCCAGATATCGCAATTCAGTTGAATTGTGAATACGAACCTGAACAATTTCCGGGAGTAGTTTACCGAGTTGTAGATCCAAAACTGGCAATTCTAATGTTCCGCTCTGGACGTGCGGTTTGCACCGGCGGTAAGAATGAACAAAACATCCACACAGGCATCGAACGCATGACCGCTGACCTGAACAAGGCAGGTATTGAAACATGGGATCCTTCAAGAATAGAAATTGAAGTTCAAAACATGGTCGCAACCTATTCATTATTCTACCCAGAAGAGTATGGTGGAATGGCAAGAATGGATGACAATAACACTCGAGTCATTGATCTTGAAGGAGGTGGCATTCGTGCTGCAACCGATGAAGAAGTTGCGGAAGAAGATGAAAGAATTCGTGGTATTCGTGAAGGTGAACCGCTCGCAGCACTTCCACGAAAACTTAACCTGAATAATCTAACATTCCACCTACCTTTCGATAAGGTTGAGTACGAACCAGAACAGTTTCCTGGCTTGATTTATCGAATAGATTACCCGAAGGTTGTCTGCTTGATTTTCGGCAGTGGTAAAATGGTAATTACTGGAGCTCGCCACAAAGATGAGATTTTTGAAGCAATACAGTTTATTCAAGACGAGTTAGCGGACTTGCTTTGAACTCTCTTTGAATAAATCAGATTTCCAATTGCAATATATAGGTGATTCACCCAAATAGATGAGAATATCTGATGATATTCTCTTTTTCACCATGGGAACGAGTCATAGTGATATTCATTTGATAATAGCCCCCGGGAAGAGTGTGAACACTCCCTATAGCAAAGGCATTCTCCTCGCTTCGATTGTTATATTATCATCAGTTTCAGTATTGTTTATTGAAATCGATATCGAAGAATTGAATAATGATTCGCTAAAATTGAATGGTGAAGCTAAAACATCTTCTTTAGTTGATGTCCCATCATGGAGAATCTACGATATTTGGAATTATAATGGCAATCTGGATCTAGTAAATTACATCGCTAGTTCAGGAGTCAATACGAACCTTCAATCGATGTCAGGTACGTTACAAAAAACTGTCACGGACATCTATACGATGACCGTGGATAATAAATCTACATTGGTTTACAATATACAATCACATGGAGAATACGATTCAGGCGGAGCTATCAATCTAGAAGGAACGAATGGATGTTTGTATGTCACAATGGACACTGAAGAGATAGTCCGAGTTTCAGACCTCGCATCCATTGAACAAGAAGCTACATTTGACCTCGTCTTCGATCCGGTGTTATTCGGAAGTTGCAGAACTTGGCTTAGACAAGATGTTGCTGAACTAATCGTTCTTAACGAGTATTCCCCACCATTAGAAAGCTATGATTTCCCTCTTTATGTAGGTGACAATTGGGATGAAGATTTTACTCAAGAAACCAGTTATTCCGGTTCGAGTGACTATGTGACGATTCCTAGTGATACATTGGACAGTAATAGTATAAATTGGGAGATTATGAGCCAAGGATTTTCAGGAGTAGGCTACTCAGGTTGCATTCCATCTTACAATATTTCTAGCACTAATAGTGATGGCGAAGACGCGGGATACAAATGGTTCTGCCCAGCGATTCGTGGCGATATCAAAACCGAAACGATTGAAGGGATTGGGTTTACTGCAATTCATTCACTGAGTTCATACTACGCGGCTAGTAGACCAAAGCAAATTGAGGTAGAGGTAGAGTTTCCTCTCGCCCCTATCGACATGGATATTTCTGCATGGATAAATGTGTCCCAAGGTGGAAATCCCCTATCAAATCAAAATGTTGAATTTCGATATGAAATCGAAGGTGATATTCAGACTGTGACTACAGCTGCGAATGGGAGTGCTCATATTATTTTCAATACCGGTCACGCAGCTGATAATTCTATTACAACCAATGATTTAGGTAGTCATGGAATCATCGCTTGGATTTCTAGTGAAAATGTGGTAGGGGCAGCGACAGTATCCATAGATCCTAACATTCATGAAATCGATTTAATTGCTTATACAGATGGTGTTACCGTCGAAAGAACTCGAGGAATTCGAACCGTGTCCCTGAATGATGATATCGGTTTCAATGCAATTCCAGGAGATGTTCTCACATTTAGTATTCCAGTGATAAATCGAGGCTTAATCAAATCACCAACTACGATTCTCGAAGTGACTGGGGCTGATGGCGCAACATCATCAGCAAATGTCCCACGTCTCGACAGTCTAGCTGAAACTAGAATAGAAATCGACTGGGTGGTACCTGCAAATCAACCATCTGGCGATTCTTCGATTCTATTCGAAGTCGACCCAGGAGAAGCGATTACAAGTGATGGAAATCGTTCGAATAACCAAGGGTCATTCACAATTTTCATTGGCAGGTTGCCAGAGGCAGTTTTGCTAATTCCAGATGAATCTCTAACACTAGATGAGATTGTATTCAATGGATTGTCCTCTTGGGATCCAGATGGTGGAAGCATCTCTTGCTACTTTACAATCGAGAAATTAAACGGCGACACGATTGGTTCTGAAGAACCAGATTGTATCCATGAGTATTCTTGGGATGATGATGGAACCTTCCTAGTTACTATGCTGGTTACCGATGATGAGAGTGATACTGATTATGCTGAGTCATCTGTTTCAATTCTTAATCGGTACCCAGAAATAACCATAGGTACAGAATCAGATAATGTCCCAGTTCTCTCTCCAGTTACATTTGAGTTAACCGAACGAATTGATCTAGATACACAACATCCACAAGCTCCCGTCGATATACAATGGAAATCACCTTGCGAAGAAGGTGCTATCTCTCTGAAGTGTACCGTTACACCTACGGAAGAAGGGACATACACTGTTGAAGTAGATGCTATGGATGATGATGGTGCGATTACAACTGAAACGTACACTGTAAACGTGAATAATATTGCACCATTTGATTCCGAAGTCGAAGTTATTTTTCAAGGAAATAGAATTCAACCGAATAGTTATGGATTGTTTACAATCAACGAAGGTGATGAATTGACAATTCGAGGAATAGCTCATGATTCTGAAAATGATATTGATTCATTACAACATATTTGGACGCCCGATGCAGAAAGTTTTCCTGATATTCAAACTATTCAAATCGGGCGAGTGAGCCTAATCACCCACACATTCGAAACAGATGGCCAGCACCTTGCGACATTACAGGTGATCGATGATGATGGAGAGAGTGCGGAAACTCTTACCGTTCCATTCAAAGTGAATAATATTGTGCCTTCGATTCTACCATTCGCTGAGCCTTTACCTGCCGCTGAAGATAATGATATTGAGATTTCAATGAGGGTAGAAGATACTTCTCATGACCTTCAGATAATGACGTCCTGTTTCGATCTTAACCCTGACGAAAATACAGATAGCACTGGAAACAAAACCGATGATTGTGATGTCGAATCAATACATCTAAAACATTCATGGCCCGACTCAAATTCTGCTCCAGACCACATTACTTTTCACGCAACTGATGATGATGGAAGAAGAGCGTGGGTCTCAATCCCAATTGATATTCGAAATGTAAAACCTATTGCAAGGGCTACGACCAGCACCTACCAACCAGTTTCTGGAGAGTCATTTATCATAAATGCAAACGGGACTACCGATTCAATATTTGATATGCAAAATATGAGGTATCAATGGGATCTTAATATTGCAAAAGATTCCGATGGTGATGGAAACCCTGCAAATGATATCGATGTTGAAGGCAATATCATAGAACTCGTATTCGATGTAGAGGGTACGGTCATTGTTCAATTAACTGTAAATGATGGTGATGCAACCGATTCGATAATTCTAACAATTCAAGTTCAAAAGGCACCATTCAGCGTTGTCGGACTGGTATCTTCACCAATATTCATCGTATTCATTTTGATAATAATGGCAGGAGGAGGAGGGTATTTATTCCTTCAAAAGAAGAAGGAAGAAGTCTATGATGAGCCTCTGATGAGCAAACGCCGAAAAATATCGATGGATGATGCATTCGATGATGCCGGATTTGATCCTTTCAGTGAAGATAAGGAACGGCGTCGAGTCCAATCAAATCGAGAGGTTGAAAAAACTAGTTCTGAGCCAATCAAAGTTGAAGAGAAAATAATGGTGGATTATCTAACAGAAATGGATGCAGAACAGAAAGAATCTGTTGAAACGGAGCCAAATGTAGTATCCCTAAATGAGGTGTTGAGTACTGAAGATATCGAAGCACTCTTGGGTGAAGAGGAGTAGCCGAGGCTATGGTGAACCTATTTCGACTACTAGGATTACCTGACCCGAATAAGGCTCAACCTAGGCCATCACGAACGAATACCTCAACTGCAGATCCTGGTCCTCAAGCCGGGGCGGGTTTCCACGATTTTGGTGAAGAAATCTGGTCAGAGCGAACTGAAAAACTTACTCGCACAGCTGAAAGAAATATCATTTATCAAAAGCCTGATGATTTGCACAGATTACAACTTCATGGAATGGAAAATGAGCTTGCACAAGGCAATATGTTATTGGTGGATCTTGGAGGTTTAGCCCAATTACCTTCACAGAAAGATGTCTGTAGCCGTCGTGTACAGGAATTGGGAGAAAGATTTGATATTCCTGTATTTTCTTTGAATGATTCAGATTCATTACTAATGGTACCAGGAGCAAGGATGCGAGTGGATACTGAACGACACAAATTAGGAATGGCAATCTGGAGTCAATTACCAGAATCCGATTCAAAATTTTGAATCCAATTTGAGATTGGAAAACGCCAAGATTTCTGATCAGGCCCTGGCCCGAGATTAGCAAAATCGATTTGGAATAACTTTGTCGAAAGCATTTCATCTGAGAATTTTTCAGGTAATACGATGTTTTCAACTCTCATTATTGCCAGAGTTCCTTTTGCACCCTCTGGCAATTCAATCATTTGTACCAATTTACACTCCAATGCAGCGATGGCATTCGAAATCAATGGTGGATAAGGTTGCTTGCTTTCGATTGGTGTTGCATCGATTAGACCCCATTCTGATTCGCTATGAGGAATTGAATTTGCAACTGCATCCAAATTTAGGGCAGACCTATGATCTGCCCTCAAAATTGCAACAGAAATTGGGGCATCTTTTCCATGATTTTGCAAATTCACCATGGTATCTCTAGGCCTTCCATTGTCGTCGATGGAGAGGGACATTGACAGAAGAGGGGGGCTATTGGAAATAATATTCAAAGAAGAAATTGCAGAAAGATTCTCTACCCCATCTTGGCCTATTGTAGAAATGATTACAACTGGTCTTGGCATCAATAATTGTGCCAACCATTGCCTTCGGCTGTCATGATCTAGATCTTCTATCTTCAGCTCGATTAATTGATCCTCCAATGACGGTTTCTGATAATTATCATCAAGACTGATGTCACCATTTTCTAACCAAGTATCGAGGGAACCGGAAGAAATTTCATCCGCAGAATATGCCGTGAATTCACGATAAGCTTGCCAACGAGCAATTTCTATCTCACTGTCACTCCGAGAGATTTTTCGTTTGATTGACGCATCAGAATATTTGATACATCGCCGTAAAAACCTCTCTACGAGTTCACGACGTTGCTCGATATCCATGTTATCACTCTATATCAAATTCGCTCATCAAACGTGCAATATGCCCTTTGGCACGAACATTGTATTTTGCATATAGGAGAGTCCCATCCGTATCGATAACAAAGGAGGAACGTGAAACTCCAAGAAATGTCTTGCCATAATTCATCTTCTCTCGCCAAACGCCGAATAGACGATGTAGAATTATGTCTGAATCTACGATTAACTCAAATGGTAATTGGTATTTTTCGACGAATTTAGCATGAGATTTTGCTGAATCCTTCGACACTCCGAAAACACGGAATCCCGCGTCTTGGAACGCTGAAAAATTATCTCTGAAATCACATGCTTGAGTAGTACAACCTGGAGTACTGTCCTTAGGGTAAAAATAGAGAATTACCTTTTGCCCATCTGCCAATATTTCTGCGAGATTTATTGTTGTACCATCAGTTAATTCAGCCTCAAAATTTGGTGCTATCTCACCCACTTCCAATGTCATCCAATCTTCCTCCACATTCCCTCGAGTGGCTGAAGCATGAAGAATGCTCTCACCACTAGCATTCAAGAAAGATGAGTAGTCGCTTGGGAATATGAGTAAGTTTGGTACCTTTGGTGGAGCAATTATTCTAATCGTAGGAATTTTGGCATTTATTGGATTTTTAGCAACTGGAGCATTTGTAGATTACATCGATGGAGAATTGGAAGAAAATTGTGATAGTACATCTGGACAAATCGGCCAAATCACAGGTATTGATGAAGGCCAGTGTCAAGATGGTCGAAACACAAGAGAGATGGTAATAAGCCTACAAACTCCGTTATTGATTTTCGGTGGATTGATGTCTCTGAGTGGCGGCTTAATCATTTTCAAGAGTTAATTTTTCTCTTCTCGAATTCTTTTCTTGCTCGCTGCCCATCCACAAATTGGGCATAATTCGAGATTATGATTACGTGCTGGGCAATATTCACGCCCAAAATATATGATTTGCAAATGTCTCCTATTCCAAGTTTCCATTGGGAATATCGTTTTCAAATCGTTTTCAGTTTTGACCACATTCTTTCCATTTGACAGCCCCCAACGATCTGCTAATCTATGGATATGTGTATCGACTGCGAATGCAGGTACGCCAAATGCCTGTGACATTACTACGCTAGCAGTTTTATGTCCAACTCCTGCGAGCGATTCAAGAAAATTCCAATCTGGCCGGACATCACCTCCATCCTCTACAATTTGTTCGGCCATCTTTCGCAAATTCTTAGCTTTGGTTGGTGCGAGACCAATCTCGCGAATAATATTGCGAATCACTTCAACTTCAAGTTCTGCCATTTTCTCCGGAGTATTAGCTCTCGCAAACAACACCGGCGTAACCTCATTGACCTTTTTGTCCGTAGTCTGAGCCGAGAGCATTACTGCAACAAGTAAGGTGTAAGGGTCGGAGTGATCTAGTGGAATTAGCAACGTTGGATAGAGTTCATCGAGTTGCTGACCAATTTTGTCGGCCTTTTCAGCACGACGCATTATTCAACACCCACATCATCCTTCAAACCGATAATGAATGCGATTGCAATCGTCGCAAAAGGTATACCATAACATGGACCATACATCCATGTTTCCCAATTTGTAGATTCGGCTTGTCCACCGAAAAGTAAGTACGAAACCAAGCCGAAAACAAGCGCAGGGAAAATCGCAACAGAACCAAAAACAACCGCGCGTAAGATTCCCATATCTCTTCCTCTCGTATATTCCAATTGAATTTTATTAACGGCAGAACAGTTCTTCAATCTCGATTCCAGTCCGAGTATTGAGTACATCTTTGGCTTCAAGCCATCCTTTTCTGGCCATTTGGATACCAAACCAAACATCTTGAAGCCCATCAGTATCATGGGCGTCTGGATTAATACAAACTGGAACACCTTGATCCCTTGCATACTTGCAAAGTCGCCAATCTAAGTCGAGCCGATAAGGCGACGCGTTAATTTCCACCGCTTTCAATTCACCATCTGAATTCAATTCTCCCATCCTTCGTAATACAGCGTGCATATCTACAGGAAAACCTTCTCTGCCTTGTAAAATTCTACCAGTTGGATGGCCAAGTATCGTAAAGGTGGGGTTTTCTATGGCATTAATCAACGCTTCAGTATTCGTAATTTCATCGCGGTTGCGCCAACTTCCAAGAGCGTGAACACTTCCAACAACATGAGAGAGAGAACGACGAGTGTCGTCTGGATAATCGAGACGACCATCGGTCAAAATATCACATTCCGAACCATGAAATAATCTAAAATCGATGCCTTTATCAAGCCAATTTTCATTTAATGCAGAGATTTCTGCTGCCTGGTCAGGGATTCCTTCACGCGGGATTCCAATTTGTCGACCACCAATATTCAACACTTCAGAGTGGTCGGCAATACCAAGATATTGCCAACCTAATGATTGAGCAGCAGTGGCCATTTCTTCCAAAGTATTGACACCGTCAGATGCGATTGTGTGATTATGGAATGCGCCTCGTAAATCACTTGGCTCAATTAGGTGAGGAAGGCCTTTTCCCCCAATTTGAGCTGCCTCAATTTCACCCATATCCTCGCGCATTTCCGGCGTCACCCAGTTCATCCCTAAATTTGTGTAAATTTCAGATTCATCAGAGCATAAAAGAGTGTGTTGAGCGGCTTCCATCCCTATCAATTCACCAGCTAATTTTTCGGGTATTAAGCCGAACTCGTTCAAACGAAGTCCTCTGTCTATAGCGGTTTGACGCATACGAATATTATGTTCTTTTGAACCGGTAAAATAAGCGAGAGTGAATGGAAAAGTTTCAGGTGAGACGATTCTTACTTGAGCATCAATAGTAGCATCACTACTCCTTTCTTTGAGCGTCTCAGCGAGTTGAACATCGACACTACCACTACCTGTTCCAGCAGCGAGCATATCTTGCTCGAGAATCAAACTGACCTTTGAATCTCCATATCCTTTGACTTCAGCAATACCTGGAAATGCAAGAATCGCTGCAATTACTTTTTCATGATCTTCAGTATTTGCTGCCACTACGATATCGAGATCGCCTATCGTCTCCCTCCGACGACGAGCACTACCGGCCAACTCCGCTTTTATCACCCCAGGTATTACTGAAATTCGTTCTTCAAGCGCTTGCCCAAATACTAATCCTACATCCATTCGGCTACGGCCTTGATATCGTCGTAGTAACTCGATTCCGGCGAGATATTTTTCTTGGCTCTTCTCACCGAATCCTGTGAGAGGAGATACATGACCCATCTCACAAGCAATTTTCAACGATTCAACAGAATCAACACCTAATTCTTCATGTAAAACACGTGCGCGTTTCGGACCTAATCCTGGTATTCCAACGATTTCAATTAATCCAGGGGGAACACGGTCGTATAGCTCAGCTAAACTACCCCAGGTACCTTCCATTACAGATTCAGTAATCAGGCTACCAATACCTTTTCCGATACCTTTTACTTCAGTAATTCGATTTTCTGAAACTACAGAAAAAAGATCCTCCTCCATAGAAGCCAAGGTTCGACTGCCATTTTGATATGCACGAACACGAAATCCATTTGCACCGGTTAATTCGAGAAGAACTCCAACTTGTTCTAGGACATTAACGAGTTGAGTTTTGGTAACGAAAGGCGGGCCATTGGACCTCGCCTTTGGTAAACTCCAACCTGCGACCTTAACCACGATACGAGACGAGAGCCGCAGGTATTGAACTTCTCGATAGTCCTGTTCAATAATTTCACTCCCCAACCTAGACAAACAACAACCCTATCCGACCATCATGGATATTGTCTCCTTTCTCGAAAGTGCTTCGGTTTCCTTATGTGGAATCGCTACACTTCTCTGGATGGCTATCGGTACCTTCGCCCGCAGTGAAGCGGGCGAGATATTCGCGCAGCGCCTAATCGCAGCACTGTGCGTAGTTTCTGCAATCATGCTATTCACTCTCCACGGCCTTGGTGGTGAATTGTGGGGTTCAACAAATGTTGCAAGACCACTGGCATTAATTGCAGTCATCGTCGCGATAAGTGGCATGTTAAATATCAAAGGAAAGGATGTGCAAGGAGAGGCTAATCCTCATCACATCATGAAATTAAGAGCAGAAGAGAGAGATGCAGATACTGAAATTCGTAAAGAAAATTATTCTGAAAAATAATCAATCAGAATCGAGTTTGTCATCAATAAATGCTCGCATATAAGCTGGCAATTCACCATTCTGGAAAATTACGTCATTGACAGAATCTAGTTTCATCAAGGAATAATAAATCTGCATTGCGGTCATTGGTGTCGAGCTACAACCGGTGCAGCCCCCTTCGAGTGAAATAATGATTATTCCATCCGTTGTATCGACAACATTGACAATTCCATCGTGTGCATCAAGGATTGCCTGAACCGGTCCAACAGAATCTAATATTAATTGCTCGTCAACCATTCTAGGACTTCCCTGCAGTACTCCGTCAAAGACAAGGGGTAATGAACCTGAGGCTGTATGAGGTTGCTATGGCTGGTTGTATTCGAGTGCTTCTTATTGATTTATTAGCAGAGCGTGCTACTTTTGGACATGGAGGAAATCAGGAAGTGGTTCGACCTCTTGCAGCAGCGGGCGAGGTTGAAGTTTTGCTTGTTACTCCTCAATACCAGTCTATTGAATCGGGCAATCAATCAGATGCGGGAGAAGTTAATTTAACCGAAGTGGATGTACCAGATTGGGATGATGATTATCCATTTTGGCAATCAACTGAGGTTGAACTAGAAGGCAGAATTGTAACTTTTAGACGAATTGTGATGCCAATGCATGAAGATCAAAAGAGAATGGGGGTATGGCTATCGAAAATCAATATTGATGCACTCGTCTGTTCGGGTTCACGTCGGAATGTCAGCATTTGGGAAGAATGGATGGGACCTGCTGGAACGCTAATGTGGAGTTCTGCCCAATCTGGGATTCCTACACTAGGAATTTGCTTCGGTCACCAATTACTCTGCCACAAATTAGGTGCGACAATTGAAAGAGCGGATTCACTTTCAAGTGGAATTTGGGAAATTGACTTGACAGAAAAAGGAGAATCAGATGAATTATTGACTAGCCATCGTTGCAATAATAATGCAATTGCAGGACTATTTTCTCACCAAGACCATGTGATTACAGTTCCAAAAAACTGCTCCTTGCTCTCGACGACATCACACAATAATGTCACGGCGGTCAGAGTCAACGATTCTTCGGATATCGCCCTGCCAGTATGGGGTATTCAATTTCATCCTGAAGCTGCGAAAGCGCGCATCGAACGCGCTTTCGAATGGGGACACATCACAGCAGAAGAACATTCATCATTAAAGGGTGAACATGATGGAGCAGGTATATTGACTTCATTCGCCTCAATAATTCTCAACCAATAACCTGATGTGAAAGTAATGGCAATTCTCCACGCCCCATAGGGGCGGGATGGTTGCATTCCGATTATAAGGGAGCCTTGGGTCGGCGGGACGACATAGGTGAATACCATGATGGAGAATATACCACTGATTGCAGCAGGAGCAGGCCTCTTCGGACTACTAATTGCAATGATTCTATACAAGAAAGTAAACAGCATTGAAATCGATAACCCACGAGTTGCAGAAATCACACAAGAAATTCAAAACGGAGCAATGGCCTTCCTCTTCGCAGAGTACAAGGTCTTAGCAATTTTCGTAGTTGTTGTTGGTACTGTATTAGCATTACTCAATGACACAAATACAGCAATTGCATTCTTTGCAGGTGCTATCGCTTCAGTTCTAGCAGGATTCTCCGGAATGCGCTCTGCAACTTCCGCTAATGGAAGAACTGCAATGGCTGCAAAGAATGGTGGCCAATCTGCTGCATTAGAGGTTTCATACAATGGTGGCGCAGTCATGGGCCTTTCAGTAGGTGGACTTGGTCTTCTCGGTATTTCCTTGGTTGCATACTGGCTTGATGCTGCTAATGCAACAGCAGACCACCTTTCTGCTGCTGCAGGATTTGGTATGGGTGCTTCATCCATCGCTCTATTCGCTCGTGTTGGTGGTGGAATTTACACAAAGGCCGCTGACGTCGGTGCTGACCTAGTCGGTAAGGTCGAGGCTGGAATACCAGAAGACGACCCTCGTAATCCAGGCGTTATCGCAGATAACGTCGGAGACAATGTAGGTGATGTCGCTGGAATGGGTGCGGATATCTTCGAATCATTCGTTGGTTCTATCATCGCAGCAATGATTATTGCTTCAAGCTTTGATGAAACAGTAAAGGCAGATTACATTCTATTGCCTATTCTATTAGGTCTAATTGGTTATGTTGCATCTATCATCGGTGTGTTCTCAATGACTATTCTAAAGAATGGAAGCGATCCAGCAGCAGCACTTCGTAACACGACCTTCATCGCAGCAATTCTATTCGTTATCGGTGGATACTTATCTATCAAGCAAGGAATTATTGACGTCGAATATGGCGTAATGCATTCCGTTGTACTTGGAAGCGTTGTAGGTATTCTAATCGGATTGGTTACTGAATACTATACAGGAATTGAACCAGTCTTTGGAATTAAGACAAAGGCTATTTCACATATTGGCCAGATGTCTCAAACCGGACCAGCAACAAATGCTATCGCAGGACTTTCCGTTGGAATGATGTCTACATTCATCCCTGTACTATTAATCGCAGCAGGCATCTATGGAGCAAATGAATTCGGAGGAGAAACATATGGATTATACTCTATTGCAATGGCTGCAATGGGTATGCTAGCAACAGTCGGTGTTACTATGACAGTAGATGCATACGGACCAGTTGCTGACAATGCCGGTGGAATCGCAGAGATGTGTGCACTTGGTGATGATGTCCGTAAGATCACTGACGAACTTGATTCGATCGGAAATACTACCGCTGCAGTCGGAAAGGGATTCGCTATTGGTTCAGCAGCACTAACTGCTCTTGCATTATTTGCAGCATACACCACAGCGGTTGGAGATGTTGAATTATCTCTTACCAACCCAATGGTAGTTATCGGAATTCTAATCGGTGGCTCTCTACCATTCGTAGTAGCGGCAATGACCATGACCTCAGTCGGAAAGGCTGCTGGAGAAATGGTTGAAGAAATCCGCAGACAATTCCGTGAAATTGATGGATTACTAGAAGGTCGAGAAGGTGTTAAGCCTGATTCACAAAAGTGTGTTGATATTTCAACAAAGGCTGCTCTACGTGAGATGGTTGGACCAGGTATTGTTGCAATAACTGCTCCAGTAATCGTTGGAGTTGTACTTGGTGCAGAAGCACTCGGTGGACTTCTTGCAGGTTCTCTTGTTACAGGTGTTTTGATGGCTCTATTCATGGCTAACGCTGGTGGTGCTTGGGATAACGCAAAGAAAGCGATTGAACAAGGACACATTGAAGGTGCACAGAAGGGAGATTCAGCTCACGATGCAGCGATTATCGGAGATACTATCGGTGACCCATTCAAGGATACCTCTGGACCATCTCTAAACATTTTAATCAAATTGATGTCAATTGTCGCAGTAGTTCTTGCAGGTACAAATGTACTTTGAATTTGAATTAGTGTTCAAAATCATGAGCGTCAGCCTCTTGACTGTGTGGCGAGAGGGATAACCATGCGGAATGCATACGTGCTAGGTATGGTCGCCCTATTGTTGGCAACAACATTGACCGGATGCGTAGGCATTACCGGA
Source organism: Methanobacteriota archaeon (assembly GCA_018654845.1). Classification (GTDB taxonomy): domain Archaea; phylum Thermoplasmatota; class Poseidoniia; order Poseidoniales; family Thalassarchaeaceae; genus MGIIb-O2. The sequence continues at coordinate 69,386 of JABIKU010000035.1, forward strand.
GGAAATGGTGGCAATTCTGCAAACTCTTCTCTCAATGTGCCAATATGGGAACTAGGGGACAATTGGCTCTACACATTTTCAACCCCGGACTACAATGATGATATCGCTCGGCTTGTTGTTGCAACAGTCGACGAAGAAAATGGCACAGCCTATATGCTAGGGATTTCAAGTCTCACAGAAGCAAGACGACATGCCGTTTTGAATCATAATCCATTCCTAGGTAGAATGACTCATGGAAATTTGAGCGCCTACGAAAATGGCGAACCCCAACAAGTACTACAATTTCCTCTCAAGACAAACTCAGTATGGGAATTTACACTTTTTTCTATTGAATGGAACACAGTAGTAGTTTCAGCAGATAGCGATTCCGCCTCAATCAGATCAACTTCAAGTGATGGCCAGAGTCTTGACTATGTCTATGACTCTGAAATCAAATTCTTTTCTTCGTTTGTCTGGACTGACGCAGCAGGAATTGAACAATTACGCATGATATATGCTGACCATGATATTGGTTACTCTGGAGATGTTTATTTCGTCCGAGGTGGAGATATTTACACCAATACTTGGGATAATTCAGGACCAGATGCAGAAATTCGAGACTCGTTTTTCGTTAGCGGACATCCAAAAGATGGCGAATGGGATGAGATGATTTACTTCCTCGACGCATCTTGCGGTGGTGGTTCATCATCACTAACTCTGACTTTACGCGATCATTCCTCACTTTCGTTGCTCGAACGTGCGATGGGACCGGGTTCAGAAGAAATGGGCACGCTTGGTACAATTTCTTATCCTACACAGGAATATACACTCACACTTACATTCACAGGAACAACTCACCTACGACTAATGCTCGCTGGTGGTATTACCTATTCATGGACTCTGTGAGGTGTTAGGATGTCCGGCACCCTCGTAATGCTTCATGGCATGACAGGGACATCTGCAATGATGCAGCCGTTGGCTGACCAAATTGTTCCCAGTGGCTGGAAAACCCTCTGTCCGCAAGCTATAGTACCACATCCGACTAAGGGGGGATTTGCTTGGTGGATAGGAAGGAGAAATCCTATTGAGCCACTTGATGATGTCACTCAAAGTGAACTATTGATTTCGGTTGAGCGAGTAATTTCAGAGTTACCAGATGGCCCCTTGATTATCGGTGGATTTTCCCAAGGCGGTGCGGTCGCGTCTGCGATGTTAGAATTTGAAATTCAAGAGAGAATTGTAGGTTTGGTTTTGCTCGGCACAAAATCGGGCAGACCGGATCAATTAGCTGAATCTTTGGTATATCTAAAGAAACGACCAATCGTTTGGATGCATGGCCGACGAGATCACCTGGTACCGCTGGAACAAGGGATTGAACATGCTGAAATTTTCGAAGTGGCAGAATGGCCGGTTACTCGCCTCGAACATGAAAAAGGTCACATGGTAAATCTGAATCAATTGGATGAATTGCAAATTGCCATCGAAAAAATAGCTAAAACGGGTTAATTCATTTCAGATAACGTTGTAAATGATCTGAACCACCTACGAAAATCGGCGTATCTTCTCTCAGGTCAAAAATCACCGGAACAGTACGATGTCCGGTTTCATTGACAACAATCGATCTCCATTCTGGGTCGGTATCGAAATTGATTTCAGTGAAACTCATTCTTTGTCCTTTTAACTGCCCTTTTGCCATGCTGCAATAGGGGCAAAATGTTGATCTAAATACCAAAAAATCCGTTTTAGTTTCATTGAGTAATTGATGCAGTTTCTCCAAAGTCTTCCACCTCCAAAATAGCGTCGAGGGTCGGCTCTTCTCCACCCTCGTCATCGTCGTCAAACCGACCTTCAAGAACCCTATCAGTCTCATCAGGGTCGATGAATAATAGAAGGAAGACGGTTGCTAAAGTCAGTGCCGCACCAATGTACAACGCAGTGATATAATCAAAGCGCTGAATCATCTCACCAGCGAACAAGTAAGCAACTACCGCCGAGAAATTAAACATCGACATATAGGCTGTAAATTGAGTTCCACCAGCCTTGCTGTATGTTAATCTCATCGAAACTGCAATAATACAAATCCAAGCAATGCCTGTGAATATTGCTCGAACGCAAAGATAAACCGTCATCACTAATGTGTTAGTCCAATAGTCGGTGAGTAAGGCAAGGCCTGCATTTCCGAGAGCAAGCGAGGTAAATCCGAGCATTGCGATTTCACGAACCCCATATCTATCTCCAAGAATGCCACCTATTATTTGGCCGAACATTATGAAGAGAATTACAATACCTCCCATAATAGCGTTATATTTTGTTTGAGACCAACCCGCCTCGTTGATGAAAATATCAATGACGATTGGGTCGGTGAAAACGTATAACTCAGATAATAAACAAAGGAAAATTAACAAGAATGAAGATCTAGTCGAAAATCCTTGAATAATGTGATATGCAGTAGTAGACATTGTTTTCTTTGAAGATTTAGTTGTGAAGAAGAAAACATTTGGAACACGGCCAAGAGACAAACCAACCTTTTCTAGCAACAGAATTATGACTGAAATCCCCATCAAAATTTTCCCTATGGAACTGAATGGCGAACCTATAGTTCCAAGAGACTCGCTTGCAGTTACAACCTTCATGATGTTGAAAGCCCCCCCAATTAACAATGCAATAATTGCAATCCACAATAATAGTGCAGCTGGGTGAATTCGCTCTTCATAGAGATTTATTGCAACCCACTTAGCAGTTCTAAATCTTGAATCATTACTCTCTTCCCACACTAGTGATTCATCTTCTTCGGAATCATCTTCTTCATTCTGCCAATTGTTAATGGTGTGGTCAACCTTGTCCCATGGGAATAATCGGTCACCATCTTTTTCTCGCAAAAATAACGGCATCATCATGATTAATAATAAAAGTGGAAGTTGAACCATTATCGCAGATTTAATACCAAAAGGAACTACTAGCATCCCGAGGATTGCTCCTCCAAAGATAATTCCACCTCGCTTGGCGGCAAACATGAAACCATTAGCTTTTGCAACTTCATCTGGTTGTAAAATATCAACGGCTAATGCATCCACACTCACATCCTGAAGTGAAGAGAATAGATTATGGATAAACAATAATATTGTCACCAGTGCAATGGATTCATTGAGATTTGGAACGAAAAGGAGGGTCGCGAGGGAGATGACCATTCCAGATTGTGCAAAAAGAATCCATGGTCTTCTAATTCCATAAGCAGGGAATCTTATGACATCAATCACTGGACCCCAGATGAATTTGAATGTCCATGGTAGTGCAATTGTTGCGAAGAGAATTGCGATTTCATCGGGAGTAGTTCCGTTATCGACCAAGTATGCTACAAAGGCGACATAAGTGAATCCTGATGGCAATCCTTGAGCGACATATAGAATACAGAGCGAGATAAATCTGCGTACTTTATTTTCTGCTAATGAATTACCAGCTTTCCATGTTGTTTTCAATTCTGAAACAGAATTCTTGAGTTCTGAAGGATGCAGTGCACGTATTCCAAGTCCTTTTTCATCATCTGAATTATTTGAGTGAGGAGACCTAATCTTGTCAATCCATCTTTCATTAATCGAGATATAGGTCAATAAACCGAGAACTATTAAGAATGGGAAAAAGAAAATATATGAGCCAATAGAGGTCAAATCTCCGCTTTGACCTAAACCTGAACTCACAGCATCGACAAGGATTACCCTTCGGGCATCAACCGGCGAAATGCTATCTTCGGAAACTACTATTCGTGCATAAATGGTGGTATTTCCAGACTGTTGATGAGGGTCTAATTTGACTCTCCATGTTGACCAATCTCCGGATTTAGATAAATCAGCTGCACCCTTCCATTCCCCGCCGCCAACACGCACCTCGACGAGTCCTGAACCTGGAATCACTCCGGAAGCTATTCCCGAAATGTACGATTCGTTACCAATTTCATCCATCGTTTCAATGTCCATACTGATATTGAGTGAACGATCGATACTTCCTGCTGCTTCGACAAATGCGAGTGGGTCGGCCTGACCATAACCGAATTCATTGTCAGGTCGGCTCTCAAGCAAACTGCAATCATTCAAACCGGGATCACCGCCGATTGAAATATCCCTTTCAATCGAATGTACAGAGACAATTTCTTTGAAATCAGCATGGGTCAAATCAGGGTTTGCCTCGACCATTAAAGCCGCAATACCTGCCATCAGAGGAGTTGCCATACTGGTTCCGGATTTACTTGTATAACCATCTTGAGTTGCAGCATCTGGAGCCATAATGTTAGAGCCAATTGTAGAAACATCTGGCTTGACTCGACCGTCCGAAGTGTATCCTCGACTCGAGTAAATCGCTAATTCAAGATTTTTATCCAGTGAAGCAACAGTTACAGGAAGTTGAGCATCGCCTGGGCTATCGATCGTATTACAACCAGCGAAAGTTACGCCACCAAATTCATTTCCGGCAGACAAAGTGGTGATAATTCCAGAATCAGCAACCGCATCCATCTGGCGACTCCAAGCGCTAGAGCCGTCATTGTCGAAATGAACCTCAAATTGTTGCTCACCAAGCGAAGAAGTGAGAATATCAATCTCTAGGCGATCTTTATTGTCAATTGCCCATTGTGCACCTTCGATGATATCTTCGATATCTCCTTCACAACATGCGAGAATATTGATTATCCAAGCACCGGGGGCAGCACCAATGTATCGAGAACCATCCGCTGCAGTCTGCCCACCACCAGTTCCAGCTGCAATTCCAGAAACATGAGAACCGTGTGTACCTGAATCAAACGAATCTTCTGCCGGCTGTTCAGAATGAGTATATACAGCATCATAGAATGCTTTGACCTTAGGGTCACAATCTGCTGGAATTGGCCCAGGATTAGGATCTAAAGGATCTGGTGGATCGTCAATACAAGTGAACGGATCATCATCCATATCGTTCAGACCTTCGTGATCTCCACGCACACCTGTATCTAGTACGGCGATTGTCACTCCTGTTCCAATATAGCCGAAATCCGCCCAAACAGAATCAACGCCCATATTTGGGATAGCCTCATTCATGTGAGTTTCAGCGAGGCCGAGATCTTCTATCATCACCACTCCCATTAGTGAAAGTATTCCATTTTCACTATGAATTATTTCAAGCGGAACTGTAACTGATAATGTGTCAAGGTACATTGGTCGTGAAGTTATTATCGCACCTAAGTCCTCAAGTGCTCTCACATCGGCATTACTCGGATGGTGGTCATAATCTACGAATACTCTGGCAAATCCAGGATCGGCTTTTCTCCACCAATCGAGTTGAAATTCTTCAGGTTGGTCGAGTATCCATTCAAGTCGGTCATCGAGTGAATCACCATCTTTGTCTCTAGACCAATCTAGCCACCAATTTGCGTGAATTTCGAGTTCGTGACTCTGAACCCATCTCCCATCCGCATCGTAGCCACCCCGCTCATCATTGGGGATTATTGTCGAGGTTGCGATGGGTAACAAAAACAATAGAATAATCGTTGAAGCAAACAGAGTCCGACGTCCTACCATAGGTAGGACGGAATGACTATGTGGTTTGAGGCTTTGTTCTATTCATTCGATTCAAAGGACTTGAACACCGTTTTCTTCAAAGTCCCATTCAAGGATTTCCCAACCGGCAGAATTCGTTGCATCACGGACTGATTTCATACCAATTGGAGAACATAATAGCGCAGCTATTCCACCCGCTCCTGCCCCCAATGCTTTCCATCCCATTACGGATCTTTCAGCCAGTAATGGCTCTATTACTTCTCTAAAAGGATCATGGATTTCTGAATTAATCAAATCAACTCCTCGGCAAGTTTCAATCAATGATTCAACAACTAGATGGCGCTGATCTCTTTGAATGCCATCTACCATTTTTCTAGATGCTAATCTGATAATTTGTAAGCCCTCAAGAACCTCTGAATCACCTTTATCATATCGACTCCAAACTCCTTCCTGAATCGTGCCAGAATTATGTTTGATTCCACTATCGACTAATATCAGATGCTTACGTAAGAAATTTTTTGAAGAATTCATTACCTCAAATGGCATTATTTCCACCTTATCACGAATGAAAATAAATCGGTTAAATCCACCAAAAGCTGCAGCCCATTGATCTTGCCTACCACACCGATTACCTTCTGAAATCTCTAATTGGTAGGCATTTTCAGCAATTTTCTCTAAATCATCTACGCCGTCACCGAGCATAATAGCTGATTTACAAACATTCACAGAACCACTGGTGCCTAAGCCAGATCCAAATGGCACATCAGAGGAAATTTCAATCTCTGAATCAACTGATTCTTTCACCGCACGAATATAGCGATTGATAGTGAAATTAACGACTTCACCACCAATATCAAAAGTATAGGGTGCAAGATCGGTCCAACCACCTGCAAGATCAACCCTTACCGGGGCAATTACCTCTATACGCCCCACCATGAAAATAACCGAATTGCCCAACTCATGAGAATGATTCGGTCTGCAATTCAACAATAGTTTGAGTTGATTAGATAGAAAATAAGGTGTATAAGCACCTAGTCCGAGAGCCATGGCAGACACGGTGGAAGATGCGATTGCCGCTTTCTCAGCGGGTAAACCAGTGATGGTTTTCGACTCTGATTTCCGTGAGAGAGAAACAGATCTTCTGTGGCCCGCTACCGCTGCAACACCTGCTGTCATGCGCCGTCTTCGCCAAGATTGTGGAGGCCTACTTTTTCTAGCAATTGGTGATGAAATTGGCCAAATGTTCGATTTGCCCTGGTTACAAGATCTTCATACAAACTCTGATTTAGTCAGTGAAAATCCAGTCCTAGCACACCTTGTAACAAACGATCTGCAATACGATTCACGCTCCGCCTTCACACTATCAATTAATCACCGTGACACCTACACAGGAATCACAGACAGAGATCGCTCTCTAACTACCAGTAGATTTGGAGAATTAGCTGGAGAATTATTGTCTCAAGGAATCTCTGGAGCTGCTGCATTTGAAGCTCTAGGCGCCGAGTTCCGTACTCCCGGCCACATTCCAGTATGCAGAGAATCTCCTGGTGGCCTATCTTCGCGACAGGGGCACACTGAACTTGCAGTCACAATTGCCAGATTGGCCGGTCAAATTCCAGCAACTATGGGTGCAGAGATGTTAGAATTGGATGGTGATGGAGCACTTTCTGTCGCTGATGCTCGTGCCTATGCAAAGAAGCATAATATCCCAATGATTACAGGTGCTGATTTGTTGGCAGCACTTGGTTTAGAAGAATAATATTTGAAGGTGAAAAAATGGTTCGGGTAATGGCTGTCGGGGTTTTTGATCTACTTCACGCTGGCCATTTACACTATGTCGAACAGGCAAAATCGCTTGGAGATGAGTTGGTTGTCGTCATAGCTCACGATGACACAGTTCGCAAAAGAAAACATGAACCAATAACGAATCAAAACTTGCGTTGCCGTATGGTTGCTGGGCTAAAACCGGTTGACTCCGCCATTGTAGGCAATTCACCAGATGTGCCAATTTTTGAAATTCTAAAACAAGTACAGCCCGACATTATCGCTCTCGGTTATGATCAGAAACATTCTATGGATGCGATAAGAACTGGTTTGGATGCAAATGGTTACGACGATATCAAAGTAGTTCGTGTCGAAGGACTTTCTGATGATCTAGATGGTACTCGTAAAATCATTTCAAAAATTCTCGATATATGGTCAGGAGAGACCGGTGGTCCTTACGAGGAGGATTGAAAATGTACACTGGAATTGTAGCTGGAATTTGCCAGATTGTGGCGATTGAAGACGGTGAAGAGATTCGTAGTTTTACCATCGATCTCAGCGGGTTTGATGAAGGTCTCCAAATCGGAGCGAGCGTCGCTTTGGATGGCGTTTGTATGACTGTGGTATCTCTCGATGGTACGAAAATTCGATTTGATGCTATTCCTGAAACTCTCAAGCGAACGACACTTGGCGATTTAAACGTGGATGACTGGGTAAATGTTGAGCGATCTCTAAAATTAGGTGATGAATTAGGTGGTCACATTCTTTCAGGCCATGTGATGTTGACTGTGCAAGTTCTTGAAAAATCAGAACGTGGCGAAGGAATCGATCTTCTGATTGAGAATCTAGATGAAGTTCGGCCATACATTTTGGAAAAGGGCTTCATCGGAATTGATGGAATGTCTCTGACCGTTGGTGAGGTTACCGAAAATAGCTTTGAATTGCACATTATTCCTGAAACATTGAGAGTCACTACCATAGGACGGAAAGAGATCGGACACCGCGTGAACCTTGAGATTGACTCTCGCACACAAGCCGTTGTTGATACCATTCGACAAATGGGGGTTGAACAATGAAAATAGCTGCAGTTTGTGGTTCGTTTCATAAAGATAAAATTACCCGAATGCTTGAATTCGCAAAGGATGAGGCTGAAACATTAAATTGTGAAATTAGCGAAATAATCTGGGTACCCGGTTCGATGGAAGTTCCTCTCGCACTCGAACGCATTTTACCACGCGATGATATCGATGCTGCCATCGCTCTGGGAATTATCGAGCGCGGTCAAACTCAACACGGATTAGTGATGGGGCAATCGGTGACTAAGGCAATTATTGACTTGCAAATCAAACATAACAAGCCAATCGGGCTTGGAATAATCGGTCCTGGAGCAGAGCCAGAGCACATCGAGCCACGCCTCGAATCACATGCAAGAGCATCCGTGAGTGCAGTCACAAAAATGTTTGAGTAATCAAACTCGAGTTGCCTTCAAAGTGAATGATAAAGGGAAATTCACCAGATCTTCTTTAAGCCGCCAGAAATTTGGTCTAGAAGTTTCAAACATTTCTGGCCATGGAGCCCAAGCAAGTTCATCTCTTTCATTTAGAGATTCAATCATGAATCCATTGTTAATCAATGAGTTAAGGAGAGTATCGTATCTGTATTCCCAAGAATGGCAAGTACGTTCAATATCAGCCTCTGGTGATGCATAACTTCCCTCACCAACCTCAGAAACAGGATTCTCATTGAACAAATCATACTTCAAACCTAAACGAGCCTTCTCAGTTCCTTCTTCGATATCTAATGCATTGAGCATAGGGGTACTTTCCTCAAGATACAGAACACCTCCTGGTTTGATCAATGCAGAACAGACTTTGGCCCACTCATCCAGATCGGGTAACCAGCATAGTGCTCCACGCCCTGTTTATAGTATGTCGAATTGTTCGCCGTCCAATGACTCAACTGCGTCACTGATTGTACTAACTACAAATTTTGCATCAATAATATTGAGAATTTTAGCAAATCTTTCTGCTTCAGAAATAGCATTGGGAGAGAAATCTAAACCAGTTACCTTAGCACCTTCTCGAGCCCAAGACAATGTGTCTGTGCCAATATGACATTGCAAATGAAGAAGAGATTTCCCTTCGACGGAACCTATCTCTTCTAATTCCCATGGTGCGAGTTTTGATTCGCCGGCAAGCCATTGTTCGATTCTATAGAACTCAGAGCCAGTACCCTGTGCGTGTAATTGAGCCAATGAATCCCAAGACTCGAGGTTTTGACGAATTGCTTCATCATTAGATTCAGGAATGGGTGCTGGACGCCAACTCATGTCTCCCGCACGTGGTACAGTTTGTAGCAAATTCGGTCAATGATTAAAGAAAAAAACTGGGCTAATTACCGTTCTCAGCTTTTAGAACTGCTTGACGAACTAACATTGCCGTGTCGGGTGTAACAGAAATTGATGTTATTCCACACTCTACGAGGAAGGGAGGGAATTCTTCTGGGTGATCGGACGGTGCTTGACCGCATATTCCGATTTCCAATCCTTTTTTCTTAAATTTTTCAACTGCAGTCTTAATCATCGACTTAACAGCAGGTGAGCGAGCATCAACTGCGTGTTGATACCCTTCCAAATCATCGCGTGAGACCGCATAAATTGTCTGCACTAAATCATTGGTTCCGATTGAGCCGCCAGATAATTCCATCTTGTCAATGAACGAATCAGCATCTATTACATTAGAAGGTAATTCGACCATAACGAATAATGGAACTCCATCTGAAGGGCCAATTTTCCATTCATTTAGTAATTCTTTAACCGCTTCTCCCTCTTCAGGTGAACGACAAAATGGAATCATCAATTGTAAATTTTCAAGTTTGAAATCATGAAACACCGAAGCCATTGCTTTGCATTCCATCTCAAATGCAGGCTTGAATTTGGGGTCGAGATATCTCGATGCACCCCTCCAAGCAATCATCGGGTTTTCTTCAACTGGTTCAAAAATTCGTCCGCCTAATAAATCTCGATATTCATTTGATTTTAAATCAGATAACCGGACTAAAACTGGACGTGGATGGAATGCCGCACAAATCAATCCAACTCCTTCTCTCAATTTGTCGATGAATAATCCGGTCGGGTCATCATAAGACCAACATCGACGATCGATTTCATCGACAATCTTTCTAACAAATTGTTCTCCTTCAGATTCAAGATTTCGACTATAATGTTCTATTGAAGGGGCAATATTCCCTGTTTCAACAAATTCATTCAATGCGTCTCGATGAATGAAAGCCAAAGGATGGATACCCACTTCGCCCGCTAATACGAATTCAATTCTAGCTAAACCAACACCTTGAACAGGTAACATTGAATCCGCTAAAGATTTAGTTGGAAATCCAACATTTAGTTTGATTTTTGTTTTCAAAACAGTTGAAGTATCAATTTCATAATTTGTTATTTCAAATGGATGAATTCCATCGAAGACATATCCAGTATCACCTTCAGCACAAGATCCAGTGACTTCAATTCCATTTTCGAGATTCATTGCATTAAGGCAACCCACGATAGCTGGAATCCCAAATTCACGAGCTATAATTGCAGCATGAGATGTCCTCCCACCCTTTCTTGTGACGATTAACGATGCTTCTTTCATCATCGGCTCCCAATCAGGAGTCGTCATCTCTGTAACCAATACATCACCAGTTTCGAAAACTCTCTCATCCCAAGACATTTCTTCCAATGATACGCCAACAGAAGTTCTCTTTGCAATTTCACGTCGCCTCTCTAATACTTCTTCATAGGAATGATAAATTCTGGACCGGCCAGTTCCAATTCTTTTTCCTACTGCCTGGCCAGTCGCCAAAACTGATTTTTTCAGTAAGCGGCGGAAAAGTTTTGGTTCCATTTCATATCTCGTTATTGCTTGATTACTGATTTTTGCGTGAACGGTTTCAGGTCGTGCTTGAAGGATGTATAATTTTCCATCAATTCCATCTTTTGCCCATTCAATATCCATAGATAGTTCATAGTGTTCTTCAATTCGAAGAGCCATCTCTGCTAATGCATTACATTCCTTCGAATTGAGTGACCAAGCCCTTCTCTCAATGAATGGAACATCGATGATAGTTGTGTTCCTTACACCATCACTAGCGTATATCATTCTCTGTTCCTTACCTCCCAAATGACGGTGAACAACAGCAAATGCACCTCTGTTAATTCCCTCTTTCCAAACAGTGAATGTATCTGGTGACACAGTTCCTTGAACTACGAGTTCACCTAAACCATATGACGAAGCGATATGAATAACACCATCGTGTCCAGAATCTGGGTCGATGGTGAACATTACTCCTGAACAAGCTAAATCTGATCGGACCATTTTCATGGTCACGACAGCCAATGGACTTTCTAGTGGATTCATACCTCTATCCAACTGATAGCAAATCGCCCGCTCTGTAAACTGGGATGCGATGCATCTTCGCCAATGAAGAATAACTGAGGATTCTCCATGTATATTTAGAAATGATTCATACTGACCTGCGAAAGAAGCATCGATGGAATCCTCTGATGTTGCTGAAGATCTGACTGCAACATCAACTCCTTTACCATATTCAGTACATAATTGAAGATAGGCTGCAGCAATAGCTTCTGAAATTACTTCAGGGATGGGTGTAACCTGGACTAACTCACGAGCCAAAGTCGCACGGCCATGCATCTCTAGATGTTTGGATGGATTTGCACCATCTAAACAACAAGCGACCGCATCGGCTAGAGAGTTTGATTTGATGGCGCAATCTCTAATTTTTTCTAACCCTTCAATCTCAACAACTTGATCCCAAGTTCCAGAAGGAACTTGACAGTTAAAAAACTCCCAATAAGCGGCAACAGATACTGTAAATCCATTTGGAACAATCACACCTAATCCACTCAAATTTTGGTACATTTCACCAAGAGAAGCACCCTTACCTCCAACACGAAGAATATCATTCATTCCGGTTTCATCAAACCATAAAATAAGTGGATCGGACATTAACATATTCTCCTATCGGCTCAATCGCCTCAAACATGATGGGGAGTCGGCGACAAATATACATTAGTGTAGAAAGGAAAGTGTAGCAAGTTTGCTAACCCTTGAATCGTAGTATTCAAGAAGGATGCTCTCTGTTCGGTCAACTGTGAGTGAAGAAATCCAAGAAATCATCATCATCGGTTCCGGACCAGCTGGATATACAGCCGGACTATACGCTGCCAGAGCGATGTTAGAGCCCTTGATGTTCGGTGGATATATGTCCGGTGGCCAATTAATGCTCACCAGTGATATAGAAAATTTTCCCGGTTACCCAGAAGGCATCGGTGGCCCTGAAATGATGGTTCAATTGAGAGAACAAGCAGAAAGGTTCGGTCTCACCGTTGAAGACAAAAACGTCGAGCGAGTTGATTTTTCGGAACGTCCTTTCAAAATATACGTTGAAGGTGAGGAATTCTTAGCAAAATCAGTCATCATCAGCACAGGTGCAGAGGCAATATGGCTAGGGGCCGAAGGAGAAGAAGCGCAGAAAGGCAGAGGGATTTCGGTTTGTGCAACATGTGATGGTGCATTTTTCAGAAACGAGGAAGTTATGGTAATTGGCGGAGGAGATTCGGCGATGGAGGAAGCGACTTTCTTGACTAGATTTGCTGACAAAGTGACTATTATCAATCGAAGAGATGTATTCCGTGCATCGAAAGTCATGTATGACCGTGCAAATGCAAATCCAAAAATTGAAATTATTCCTCACCGCCAAGTAACGAGATGGCTTTCAGACGAAAAAGGCTTAACTGGAGCGATTTTAGAAGATCCAAGAGATGGTTCTGAAACAGAAATAACAGTTACCGGAGCATTCATCGCAATAGGACATAAACCGATTACTGCATTCTTAGATGACCAAATCGATACCGATGAAGAAGGCTATATTTTGCATTCAGAACATACGATGACCAATGTCCCAGGCGTTTTTGCAGCTGGCGATGTTGTCGATACCCGATACCGCCAAGCGGTTACTGCTGCTGGCATGGGATGCCAAGCAGCAATGGATGCTGAAAAGTGGTTAGAAGAACATAATTGAGAAAATACATCCGAAGTAGCCATGAGGGAGATGGTTCCTCGTAGAACCATGTCGGCCAAGTTATCGGATGCAGAGAGAGATCGTTATATGCGACATCTAATGCTTCCTCAAGTTGGTGAAAAAGGTCAAATTCGTCTGAAGGAATCATCGATTCTTGTAGTTGGGGCAGGAGGATTAGGTTCTCCGGTTCTACTTTATCTTGCATCAGCAGGAATTGGCTGTATCGGTATCATCGATGATGACGTTGTCGAAATTTCTAACCTACAGCGTCAGATTATTCATTCATCCTTATCGATTGGAGATCCTAAAGTAGATTCAGTATCAAATCGACTCAAAGAACTGAATCCAGAAATCATTATTGAAACCTATGATTGTAGATTGAATGTAGACAATGCTCTAGAAATTATCTCAAAATTTGACTTAGTCGTCGATGGAACTGATAATTTTGCAACAAGGTACACAATTAGCGATACTTGTGAGATATTGGATAAACCTTGGATTTTTGGCTCAATTCATAGATTTGATGGGCAAGTATCGGTATTCAACCATAGAGGTGGACCAAATTATCGAGATTTATTTCCTCAAGCACCGCCACCAGAATTCGCTCCAAATTGTGCTGAAGCTGGAGTTCTCGGTGTATTACCAGGATTGGTGGGGTCAATTCAAGCAAATGAAGCACTGAAAATTATTCTTGATATCGGCGAACCATTATCTGGGAAATTATTGACTATCGACGCACTTTCAATGCAAATCCGATCCTTATCGTTTTTTAAAGACCAAAAACGTCAAAAAATAACTGAATTATCTGAAGAAGCAATATCATGCGCAGTAACAGGTAATCAAGATGGAAAGGGCTCTGCAAATTTTGAATATCGATACGAAGATATTTTGCCAACTGAATTCAAGTCTCGAACATCAGCAGGGTGGAAACCATTCTTTCTAGATGTTCGAACAGAAATTGAAGAAAATATCGTTTCATTACCAAATACTTCGATTAGAATCCCTATCGAAAAAATACCTAGCAATTTAGAATTATTTCCTCGAGACCGTGACATCGTAGTTTACTGTAAATTAGGTGAAAGATCAATTAGCGTGGTCCAATTCCTAGAGAAATCAGGATTGAATGGTGAGAATCTCTATAATTTGGTTGGTGGCGTTCATTTATGGTCTGATACCGTAGATTCTAGTATTACAAAATATGGAAGTTACTAAAACACTCATTATATACGAGATAAGTGGTGTTATTAGAGTCAGTCACCTTTTTTTAAATGGTGTAAATATAGTAATATCATCTGATAAAATATATAATTAATAAATTGTGGTAATTAATATAGTAATTCGCTATAGTCAAATGATTATTTATGGTGTAACTCTCAAATTTGGTTAATTTTCGGCACGGACTACCACATTAACCTCAAAAATATGGTGAAAATAAATAAGAATAGCCGATTACTAGTAGTAGTAAAGCGCATCCGGAATATCATGAGCATTGCAAGGCAAGGAATTTGGCAGTGCTCAACCTGCGCTAATCATCAGGTTTGGAAAACACGTAATACTGACACACAGAGTATCGATAGAGAATGCTCAAAATGCTCGAAAAGAGTGCGGGTCACTCTCGACAGGTCAAAAACGGGACAAGGCCGAAAACGAATGGTAAAAATTTGGGAAAGAGATATTTCTATCGATTTGTCGCAAGTTGAATTTGAAGTTGAACGGCGAAACAAAAAAAAGAATGGAGGGTCAAATTCATTACTGGAAAAAAATGATGAAGAAAGGCCCACTGATCAAATAGATTTGCCTCCAATTTGGGGTGCTGGTTGGCAGCCTTCAAAACCATTGAACTTCTCTCAAAAATTAATTTCATCAGAAGCAAAAAAAGAATTATTAAGATTTATTGCAGAGAGGCATGACGGTTACCTCGAAATTATTTCGAAAATTTGGGAGGAACTAATGCCCCCTCATTCATTTGATGGCGAATCATTCCATTCATTCTCCATCGAGATTAATTTAGCTATTAATAATGGCATCAAAGAATTGCTCTTAACTCCAGAATTTGCAGAATTATCAGATTCTGAAATAATCCCACGACGTAAGGGAGATCTGTACTTAGAACGCAGGACTATTCGCCTATTGCGTGATATTTCACTTTGCATGAGAAGGATGGCTTACACCACTGCCATCACACTAGAAGATAGGATTCAATGGCAGAGATGGATGACAAGAACCAGAGCATTAGACGGACACCTCAAAGATCTCTTCATCAATGGAGTCGATACCCCAGATGGATCTAACTTTGGAGGAAAAGGATTCAGGTCCACTTGGCAAGAAGGAGTCGTTGCTTGTGCCACCTCAATGACTAGAGCCATTGATTTATCGAAGGATGAACGCCATCTTTCCGATGTTATTGCACCAATGATTAGAGATGTTGGATTGGCGATGGCATTCGGCCAAACACCCCTAGAAATTTTTGCTGCCCAAACCGGAAAATCAGGTTCTTACATGAATGGAGGCCACCGTGACGCTGGCGGAAGAGATTTACATATCGGTAATTGGGAAAAAGCAATTCTCCCACCGACTGCCCCTCTGCCAATTGCTAGCGCGACAGCAACTGGGGTTGCGCTAGCAGCGTCTCGAATGAACATCAAACGGTTCCATCTCGCGCCCGTAGGAGAAGGATGCAGCAGCAATGGCGAATTTTGGGAAGCAATGAACCTTGCAGGGGCGCGAGGATTACCTATTGCTTACATGATTCAAAATAATCAAATCGCCCTTGATACTTTTATTACTGGACAATCCGGAGCTGAAAATTTTGGAGATAAAGGATATGCTATGGGTATACCATCATGGACTATTGACGGTTCAGATCCGGCACAATTTCATGCATCGACTGCAACCGCAAGAGAATATGCTTTGGATGGTGGTGGCGCCACTTTAATCCATGTTGAAACGATGCGTGGATGTGGCCATGCCCACCATCACGACGATCTCTATTTAGGATCAAATTCTGGAACACCCCCCGGTTATGTTAATCGCGATTTGTTAACATATTGGGCTGCTAAAGACCCTCTTCCAAACCATCGCGAGTTGTGCCTTCAACTCGGCTCAAATGAAATTGAATTGTCTTCGATTGAAACCCAGGAACAGGCATTGGTTGATGCTGCAAGAGTTACTATGGAAAAAATGCCTTGGCCAGAGGGTTCATCCGTAGTAAAAGGTATTACTTCGAGCCATAATGCAGCGACCCATACCGAGCAATTTCATAGAATGGATACAAATTCTCAAGTTGATGAATCACCTTTGAAACCGGGCGAATGTGCAGTTGAATTCTCAACTGCGCCTAATGCGTCAACATTTAGTCGGGCGATACAGAATGCAATGGTCAGGCTGGCTGAAAAATATTCTGACAATATCGTTTTTATGGGAGAAGATATGGAAATTGCTGGTGCCTTTGGAATGAACATTCCTCTGAAGGCAAAAGGTCATTCAATAAAATTGCTAGACATGCCTTTATCAGAATCAATAATCATCAATTCTGCGACCGGGGCAGCTCTAGGTGGCATGCGGCCAATCGCTGAAATTCAATTTGGTGGATTTGCCGCATTGGCAATGAATGCCTTGGTTAACAATGCAGCTCAACTGCGTTGGCGATGGGGTGCAGATGTACCTCTAACCATCAGAATACCATTGGGTGGAAAAACACGAAGTGGCCCATTTCATGCTAATATG
Source organism: Methanobacteriota archaeon (assembly GCA_018654845.1). Lineage (GTDB taxonomy): Archaea > Thermoplasmatota > Poseidoniia > Poseidoniales > Thalassarchaeaceae > MGIIb-O2. The sequence continues at coordinate 86,476 of JABIKU010000035.1, forward strand.
ATTGAATCTTGGTTCATTAATGACCCTGGATTGACCATATTGTTCCCGAGCACACCTCAAGATGCGTACGATTTGTTAATCGAAGCCCATTCACTTGATGATCCGGTAATTTTCCTAGAACACCTAGGCCTTTACGGGCTTCGTGGCAGCAAGACGGGGTGGGGGGATTCAATCAACCAAATAATCGATGAAGAATCGGTCCAAAACCAACTCGCTGCAGGAAAGTCGTCAATAGGAAAGGCGAGAGTCATACGTGGCGGAAATGATGTGACAATCGTAACGTGGGGAGCGATGGTTCACGTCGCTCTGAAAGTTGCAGAAGAGATGTCTGCCAATAATATTGAAGTTGAAATTGTCGATTTACGAACTATCTTGCCTTTTGATGCCCTTACCTGTATCAAATCCGTGAAGAGAACCAATCGATTAATCGTATTACAAGAGTCTCAATACACCGGAGGACTCGGCCATACAGTGAGTAGCCGAATTCTTGAAGAAACATTTTGGGAATTAGAATCGCCACCTGTTGTAATCGGTGCTCTCGACACCCCGGTACCATTCGCACCAATGTTAGAAGACCATACAATTCCTTCAAAAGAACTAGTTATTCGACACATCAAAAGAATGTTTGTGTGAATTATTGGTATGAGAAAGGTCATGAGTAAAATAGCAACGGCAGAAATCAATAGGTGATATGATGTTTACAGAATCTCTTGAATCTCTTCCAGATTCTATTTTGATAATCATCGGCTTCACCTTTTTAATCGCTGGCGGTGAAGGAGTGGTTCAAGGAGCGGTCACATTCGCTAAACGGTTGAATGTCCCCCCCCTCCTAATCGGATTCACTATAGTTGCAATTGGCACATCTCTCCCAGAGCTCGCTGTAGCTTTACAGGCAGTAAGTAGTGGCCAACAAGAGTTGGTGGACCTAGCAGTCGGAGGAATTTTAGGTTCAAATGTAGCTAACATCATGCTCGTTCTTGGGACCGCAGCTCTACTAGGGGCTTGCAAAGATCCAGGTGTTGGAATTCGTAAAGATGCAATTGCAGTAATTGTCGCTACAATCATCTTGCTCCTAACCGTCTTCATCGGGGAAATATACCAAATAGTTGGAATTGGAATGGTGATTGGACTGGTTGGCTATTACACCTTTTCATACAAAAAATCCATGGCTGCTGGAACAGATGTTGAACTTGAAGACACTTGGATTCCAGACAACTTATTCTTTTCTTTAGCAGTGTTAATAATGGCCGGAGCAACGATTTTTCTTGGATCAGACCTACTGATAAGCGGGGCGACTGGAATGGCTACTTCGATGGGAATACAACAATCCATAATTGGCCTTTCAGTAATCGCCCTGGGCACTTCGTTACCCGAGTTGACCGTGACCATTATCGCTGCTGTGCGAGGTCAAGAAGGAGTCGCAATTGGAAATGTTTTGGGCTCAAATGTAATCAACATCTTAGGGGTTCTTGGCATTGCTTCAACCTATGCTGGTGGTATTATCGTCGCACCAGAATTCTTTGTCAGAGATATCTGGGTCGTGGTCTTAACCTCTGGTTTTGTTGCAGCAATGCTGCTTGATGAAAGGCATATCGGAAGACGAGTTGGTGCAAGTATGATTACAGGATATTTGGTCTATATGTGGTATCTCTTCGCTTGAAATTTTTCATGTATTTGGGCTAATGCTCATAATCTGGATGCCTGTCGTAAGAACATGGTCAACTTTCAATTGTCTGAAGAACAAGAGATGTTGCGAGAACTCGCCAATGAATTTTCACGAGATATTGTTCGACCAAATGCGGAACATTGGGATTCCAAAGGAAAGTTTCCCATGGAAGCAATCGAGGAAGCTCATTCCCTAGGTCTGATGAATCTTCACATCCCAGAAGCCTATGGTGGAATGGGCATGAGCACACTCGACGAAGTTCTTGTCATGGAAGAATTTGCATGGGGAGACCCAGGGTTTTCCACCGCGTCATATACGAATGGATTGACCTCAGCGCCGATTATCACCGGCGCTACTGAGGATCAGAAGACAGAATATCTCGGTCGATTAACTGCCGCTCCAAAAATAGCATCTTATTGTGTCACCGAACCGGCTGCTGGTAGCGATGTTCAGGCAATTGAAACAACTGCGGTTCGAGAAGGTGATCACTATGTTTTGAACGGCGAAAAAATGTTCATTTCAGGAGCCGGTCATGCTGATTGGTTCTTCGTTTTGGCATTTACTGATAAATCCGCAGGATACAAGGGGATGAGTGGATTTATCGTCGAATCTTGCTGGGAAGGAGTTGAGTTAGGTAAGAAAGAATCGAATATGGGTCAACGAGCTTCAGATACTCGTGGTGTTCGATTCAACAATGTCCATGTACCAATCGAGAATTTAGTCGGAGAAAAAGAGGGAGATGGTTGGTTCAACGCGATGAAAGCCTTCGATCTTTCACGACCTAATGTTGCTGCGACTGCGGTAGGAACCTCTAGAGCAGCATACGAATATTCACTTCAATATGCAGATCAACGAAAATCATTTGGCAAGAAATTGCACCAACATCAAGCAATTCAATTCATGCTCGCTGATATGAAGACAAAAATTGAAGCAGCGAGAGCATTGACTTGGAAAACCGCTTGGGAAGCGGATAATGGAATCCGAAATACTCAAAGTGCAGCTCATGCGAAGCGATTTGCTGCCGATTCCTCAATGGAAATCACCACCGATGCCGTGCAAATATTCGGAGGATATGGATACTCAGAAGAATATCCCGTCGCTCGACTAATGCGAGGTGCTAAAGTATTGCAAATCTATGAAGGCTCTAGCCAAATCCAGAGAATGATTATCGGTAGAGAAATGTTGAGAGACCTTTGAATTTTCATTTTTCAGCCCTTAGGGCTGGACTCAAACGACCGTTTCATTGAAAGTAGGCCTACCTCGCCGATAATTCGTTAATCATGGGTCAATCGAAAGAATTCATCTCGCGACTCGCAACTATTTCCATCCTCGGAATAATGCTATTTCCTATGATTGCTGTTGCAATCCCAATATCTAATGGAGATTCATTCGAACAATTTGCGATTGATGATTCTAATTGGTGGGAATCAAATACCATGGATTATGATGGTGATTATATTCATGATGCAATTTGGCTGGCTCCATCTGCTTCACACTATGATTATCTCGATGAAAATGGAAAAATTAGTGTCATCGTCGATTTCGACCACACACCTACCTTAGCAGACCAATTAATGCTTGAAACACAATTCGAATTCGAAACACAATTCAGATACTGGTTAATAGATAGTATCGCTGGACGGATTGAAATCACTAAAATTACCGAACTCATCAAATTGTCCGAAGTTGTTTTCATCGAACTAGATGGACGCCTAGAAATCGCCATGAACGATGTTAAACCTGCTCATGGCGTTGACTTAGTTTGGGCGGATACCGGCTATACAGGAGCCGGATCCGCAGTTGCCATCATCGATACAGGAATCGATGGCAATCACAGTGGCCTTGATGACCTCGATGATGATAATTCAACAAATGACACGAAAGTAATCGGGTTTTATGACGCAGTAAATAGCCCAGAATTAACCAACGGAACAGAGGTTCAGGCCTATGATGATCAAGGACACGGAACGCATTGTGCAGGCATTACTGCAGGAACTGGTGCTCCAACCTACGAATATATCGGCGTCGCACCACAAGCTAATCTCGTTGGCGCAAAGGTTCTCGATGCAGGAGGTTCTGGATCTTATGCTACTGTCATGGCAGGAATGCAATGGACTGTTGATATGCGCCACGTGTTCAATATTCGAGCGGCAAGTATGAGCCTAGGCGGCCCGGGACTAAGCGAGTGGACTTCATCCGAAGAAGAGAGTGTTAACAGGATGGCAAATGAAATGATGCGGGCAGGTATTGCACTATTCATCGCTGCAGGTAATTCGGCGGTCAGCGCTCAAATTGGGACTCCTGGCAGCGCTGAAGATGTCATTACAGTTGGTGCTCTCGATAAAGACACAGGAATTGCTGTTTATTCGAGCCAAGGACCGACAGAAGAAGGGAGAATAAAGCCAAACATCGCTTTTGTTGGCTCAAGTGTTATGGCACCTGATTTCAATACCGGAACAGGTTACACTGCGAAATCAGGAACCAGTATGGCAACCCCTGGCGCAGCCGGAGTTGCAGCATTAATGTATCAAGCTAATCCTGATTTGTCACCATTTGATGTTCGGAACATTATGCAGGAAACAGCGACATACCGTCGCTGTGAGTACATGTTGAAAAACGAGCCATGCGCTGAAGATTTAATCCCAAAAAATCGCCAAAATAATGTCTATGGCCACGGACATGTCAACGCTCAGCCATCGGTCGAAGAAGCAGCAAACAAAGTATACGAACTATCGATGTCACTCAACATCACTCTTCAAAGTGAATTTGGAGATGACAATCGAGTTCATGTCGAAGGAGGAGGGGCTGTTAATTTTCATGTCGAAGGAGGTGCAATGGTAGTCCAATGGCGAACATGGGACATGAGAGATAATTGGATGAACTTAGAGGATTTTACCCCTGGTGAAGAATACTTTGAGGTGAGCCATGCACTCTTCATCGACCGATTACAATATTTGCCAAACAATACGATTGAAGGGAACCAAGTGTTGTTAGTCAGGGCGATTAAGGCTGACCAAGCATCAACGAATGTCGTAGTAAAAATTCACATTATGAGTGATGAAGGTTTGACTGAATCATCTAACACTTCGATGAAAAATGCATTAATTATTGGCGTGAAATTACTAATCGCTATCATCATACTCTGCGGAGTTGGTCTAATTGGATTTAAGATATCAGAATCGGGATATTTCGAATTTGAAGATGAATTTGAAGATTATGAATTTAAAACAGAAGATGATGAAGTCGTCGAATCACTGATGGCTGATACTGACCCCGCAATAGATGATGATTGACCACGCCATCATCTTAGCTGCCGGTGCAAGTTCCCGATTAGGTCAACCAAAAGCGCTGGTTAAATTACATGGTAAGACATTGATTGAAATTGTTGATTCTAGATTGAGAAACATGGGGCTCAATGTTTTGGTCGTCACCAGAAGTGAACTAAATGACAAAATTGCAAGTTTATTGGTGAATTCAAAAATTATTATCAATCCTAATCCAGATGCTGGACGAACTGGTTCGATTCAATGTGGCCTACTTGAATTTCAAGGTAAGCCCATTATTTTAGTTCCAATCGATCGCCCGGGTTTCTCAACATCCACATTAAAATTACTCATTAATTCAAAGACAACTTCATGCCCCACTTCAAATGGCATCGGCGGCCACCCGGTCGCAATTTCAGTTAAAGATGCAAAAAGAATACTTGAGGCACCTCCTAACACACCACTTAGGGAAATTATTACTCCAGAACGTCTCAAAGTAAACGACATGAATTTGCACCTAAATATTGACACAATCGATGATCTTGAAAATCTAAAATTATCATTAATATGAAAACTAGGTGGTTATTGATGAGGTGTAAAGTAAAGTTAGCCGTGGCTAACTTTTAATGCAGAATACTTACGCCGATTCAATTGTAGCATGGATTATTTCGAGTTATTTGTGAGTTTAGATCCTATTCAACAGGCATTTATTGCGGGCATTTTCACATGGCTATTAACCGCTGCAGGGGCAGCCTTAGTTCTCTTCTTCAAAGAAATAGATAGAAAAGTACTCGACGGAATGCTTGGTTTTGCTGCAGGTGTAATGATTGCTGCTAGCTTTTGGTCACTACTTTCACCTGCCCTAGAACTTTCAGAAGGAAAAAATCTACCCGTATGGTTTCCAGCTTTAGTTGGATTCTTACTAGGAGGATTTTGCATGAGGGGAATCGATATGTTTCTGCCACACCTTCATCCAGGAGCACCTCCCGAAGAAACAGAAGGTGTGAAAACAACTTGGCATCGAAGTATGTTACTGGTTTCTGCAATAACCCTTCACAACATACCAGAAGGTTTGGCTATTGGTGTGGCATTCGGAGCTGCGGGAACAGGACTCAGTGGTGCAACATTAGGTGGTGCCATCGCATTATCAATTGGGATTGGAATTCAAAATTTCCCAGAAGGAGCTGCTGTATCTCTTCCCCTTCGTCGTGAAGGCCTCTCTAGAAGAGCAAGTTTTCTGTGGGGACAGGTATCTGCAATTGTCGAGCCAGTAGCCGCAGTATTGGGCGCAGCATTGGTCATAGCAGCTGGACCAATTCTTCCATATTCCCTCGCCTTTGCAGCAGGTGCAATGATTTTCGTCGTAGTAGAGGAACTCGTCCCTGAAGCCCATCGTGGAGGAAATGGCGACATTGCAACAATGGGAGTCATGTTGGGTTTTGCTGTAATGATGGTTCTCGATGTTGCTTTTGGATGAGAATTGACCCGTAATTTTACAAATTTGAATATCGGATATCCCTGCTTGATTAACTCAGTTTGAATTTGTCCCACCAATCAGGATTAGAACTAATGAAATCAGCCAAATCTGACAGTATCTCGACCGTATCAGGATGAAGATGGTGTTCGATTCCTTCGGTATCGGCGTGAATGATTTCCTCATCGATTCCAAGATGCTTCAAAAAATCAGAAATAACGCTATGACGATGTCTCAGCATAGTTGCCAACGACAAACCCCCATCAGTGAGTGTGACCTCTCTGCTGTATCGCTCGTATACGACTAATCCTGCAAGATCGAGCCTTTGCAACATTTTTGAAACAGTGGGCTTACTCACATGCAAATGTTCTGCAACTTCTCCTGGGCTTGCTTGCCCATATTCATTAATCAATTCATGAATTAATTCGATGTAATCTTCAATTCGTACAGATTCTCGACGAGCGGCATCTCCGCTTGTCGGATCGTGAGCGCGTTTTAGCGAATCTAGGCGGCGCTCCTCCTTAACCATGAATAAAGGGTATGATAAATTCCACTTGAGGTTTTTCAATGGCATCATGCGGTGGAATTAACAAAGAAATTGCAGAATCTACGAGCAACAAACAGAAGTTCTGCCAGCACTCCGATTCATTCGTGACACGCGCCGTGCTCGCTTGGGCGATCGAAAGATTGGATGCTGGCGAGCGGGTCGCAATCGCTTCTGTAATCAAAGCCAATGGTAGTGTCCCAGGCAAGCCGGGTGCGCGATTAGCAATAGGAAACAGAGGATCTATTTTTGGCACAGTAGGGGGAGCAGGTTTGGAACTGCAAGTAGAAAAAAAACTCAATGAAATGCTTGAAATTCCATCAAAAAAACTGCGTAAACAGGGTGGATGCATTGAAACGTTTCAACTATACAAAGATGCGAAGGGAGAAAAAGCGACACCGCTCGACAGTCTTTGTGGCGGTAGGCTTACCGTCGCTTTTGAGGTGATTGAGCCGGTGCCACATATCTTGATTGCAGGTGGAGGTCATGTCGGCCGAAGTATTGCAATGTCTGCCGATTTGCTCGGATGGACACATTCAGTTTTTGATATACGAGAAGAATTCTCAAATACTGATAGATATCCTTATGCAATAGATAATTTTTCATCTCAAGTAAACGAATTCTTGGATAATGAATCTAAAGAATCCCTACTACGATTTTCAGATATCCTTCTCCTAGGACACGATTGGTTGGTTGATCAAGAATTGCTTCTAGGACTTCTAAAAATTCGAGGAGATTCAATCCGGCCAAGAATCGGAGCCATCGGATCAAAATCAAAATGGAATGCTTTTCTTAAAGCAGCCATTGGAGACGGGATTAATGAGAAGTCTCTGGAAAATGTCAGGTGTCCGATTGGATTGAACATCGGCGCAGATAGTCCAGAAGAAATTGCTATCTCTGTCTGTGCTGAAATCCTCGCACTAGAACGTGGAGTGGAATAACTTACGCTTCGAGTAATTTATCCTCATCGATTTCTGGAGAAGGCAACTTTACCGATTCATCCACTACTGTTGGTTGGCGTTCCAAACTCGGGATAAATGTTGTAATAGAAATCCAAAATATGATGATTGTTAGCAATAAATACAGGCTAGAGCGGATGAAACGCCAGATGTCGTCTTCAAATAATAGCAATGAAAAATTACTAAAAATTGCTCCGAACACAAATGAAATTACTACGAAAATTGAACCAATAATGGCCAATCCGACACGGATTGGCATTTTCTTGAATGACCCAAAAAAGAATATTACCATCCTCTTTAGATATTTTTTGAAAAATGCAATCGTACCAACGATTAACTTTCTTTGAAGAAAAGTTTCCAATATCGGCATCCAATTCCTCTAACCCTCGCGTCGGACTCTACAAAATTAAGATGACTGAAGCCTCTATCAAGAAGTGGCGAAATGAAAACCTTACTTTACGGCCTCAGACCATGTTATGATTGTGACAATAATAATTTTCTCATCGCAACTGTGTGAATTAAATATTATAGAATTATTATTCTACGACGGATTCAATAACTATACCATACTCCAAAGACCAATGCGTAAGGTTCTCCTTAGTTGGAAGATATCTTCTCTCGATGGGGCTAAAGAGCTACACAAGATTATGGAAATTTGTGAGCGCATTGAAGTCCTTGGGCACCTTTCAATGTCTAATGAAGGTGTGACTCAACTGGTTGAAATAAAATTAAAAGAAGGGAAAACAATCGAACATTTTTCAAATCTAGAACACTTTGAAATCATTGAACAACTCGAAGACAATGATGATGGGATTCTAGTTTCAATGCTCTGTACACACCCACTGGCACAAACCGCTATTGAGTTATCGAATATTCACATTCATCCACCCTATGGAATTGATGCAGAAAGTGGAATGGAACTGAGAATTACTGGATTATCTAACTCAGTTCGGCGATTTGTTGCATTAATTCGAATTGCATTACCGCCGGATTCAATCTCTATTCAATCGAAAAAAGGGGATAAACAAGTCAATGGTTGGAAAGAGGTTTTGACAAATAGACAACGAGAGGTTTTAGCACATGCAATTCGGCGAGGATTCTATAATTTAGATCGGGAAATTACTCTCAAAGAACTTGCAATAGAAATGGAAATGGCTCGCAGCACATATGGTGAGCACATCAGAAGAGCTGAATCAGAAATAATGAAAAAAATCCTTGATGAACTTAGATGAGCCCCTAGGGCTCATTCAGAGCATCTTCAAGAGAATGCTCAAAGAGTAGGTCGGCTTGGTGAGGTTAGCATGACTGTCGTAAGACTACCAATGTTACCGGGTGCGGAGAAGGCTCCTTGGGCAGCATCTGTGAATGGTAAGGATCATTTGATACCAATCGAAAGTAACGCGATTCTACTCGATGTTTTACGAGATCAAGTTGGGACTCTTGGAGTAAAACGAGGATGTGATCTCGGAACCTGTGGATGCTGTGCTGTACTTATCGATGGCCAGCCACGACTATCCTGTTTGACTTTGGCACGCGAGGCTGAAAAATCAGAAATAACCACGGTCGAAGGACTCTCTGATGGCCATCATCTTCACCCGATTCAGAAAACTTTCGCCGAATATGGTGGAAGTCAATGCGGCTTCTGCACCCCAGGATTTTTAGTGGTGATTTCAGCTTTGCTTGAAGAAAATTCCCAACCTAGTGATGCTGAAATAAAAACTGCTATCGAAGGGAATCTTTGCCGTTGCACCGGTTACCAACAAATTGTAGATTCGGTGCGAGCGGCATCTGAAATTCTTGTCGCAGGAAAGGTAATCCAGGATTCAACAGACCCAAAGAGTGACCCACATCCAGGATTCGGAGAGTGAATTGATGGCTGAAAAGAAAGACATGGTTGGATATCGGCAGCAGCCGGGAAAACTACCATTTTCTCGACCGGGCTCTGGTGGAAAAAAATCCTTTAGCGAGCCGCGTGATGAATCGATGATCCCAGCCAGCCAAGGCGGAGAAAAAGAACAGCCTTGGGGTTCACATCGCCATGACGAATTACTTTCTGGAAGAGTGATAGGTAAACCAACTTCACTCATAGATAGTAAATGGAAAGTTACCGGTCAAGCTCACTATGGTGATGATATTCGATTACCTGGAGAATTGATTGGTAAAATTGTTCGCTCACCGCACCATTATGCGAAGGTTCTCTCAATCGATGCTACAAAAGCACTCGAATTACCAGGTGTTGTAGCAATCTCAACAGGGGCAGATGCAAGCCAGAAATTTGGCGTCTTACCGGTTACAAAAGACGAGCATGCAATGGCTGTAGAAACGGTCAGGCATGTTGGAGACATAGTCGCTTGTGTAGCTGCAGAAAACGAAGTTACTGCTCTCGAAGCTATTCGATTAATCGATGTGGAATACGAAGTTCTCGAGTCGATTCACGATATGAAAGATGGATTGAATGATTCCGAAAAACCAATTCACGACCGTGGAAAATATCACATTGGTGAAGCAAATATTCAGAAACGTGTCTTTCAAGAATTTGGTGATGTGAATGGCATCCAAGACAATGCGATTGCTAGCCATAAATCAAATTGGTATTTTGGTGGAGTTAATCACGCAGCGACAGAACCTCACGCCGCAGTAGCTCATTGGGATCCTTCGGGTAGACTAACCCTCTACACACCTCAACAAGTCCCGCACTATGTCCACCGTGCTTTGGCAGATGTGCTGGAAATTCCGATGCATCAAATCAATGTCCACCGAACTTTTGTTGGTGGTGGATTCGGTGGAAAATCTGACCCGTTTCCACACGAAATGTGCGCTGCAATTTTAGCAAGAAAATCGGGTCGTCCAGTTCGAATTACTTTCGACCGCGAAGAAGTGTATTGGCTGAATAGGGGTCGACATCCCTCACACATAGAAATGAATCTTCATGCAGATTCTGAAGGAAGGCTTTGTGGGATTGAAACCGATGCACTAATCGACGGTGGAGCCTTCGCTTCTTTCGGTCATGTTACAACTTATTACAATGGAGTATTACACACCGCACCATACGAAATTGGTGCATTTCACTATACCGGAGCGAGAGTTTGGACAAATAAACCAGCCAGTGGTGCAATGAGAGGGCATGGTGCAGTAAATTCACGATGTGCAGTGGAGGTAGGAATCGATGATTTATCTGAACAATTATCGGTAGATCCAATTACATTCAGGTTAGCTAATCTATTACCACCACACTCTGCCACTATCACTGGATTCAGAGTGACGAGTATCGGTATGCGAGAATGTTTAGAGCGTGTAAAAGAAGCGAGTGGGTGGGATGAAAAATTCCGACAAATGCCACTCGGAAAAGGTATCGGAATCGGCTGTGGATTTTTCATATCAGGTTCGGGGCTCCCTATTCACTGGGATCCGAATAAATTCCCTCACGCAACTGTTCATCTGAAAATAGATATGGATGGTGGCGTAACTGTTCATACTGGAGCCGCAGATATAGGACAGGGATCAGATACCGTCGTCGCCCAATCTGTCGCCGAAGTTCTCGGTCTGCCATTGGATATGATTCGTGTACGTTCTCGAGATACGGATACATCGCCAGTCGATCTCGGCTCGTACTCTTCGCGAGTAACTTTCATGAATGCTAATGCCGCGATTTCTGCGGCGATGAAAATCCGCCAAGAATTAATCGATGCAACTGTAATAATCACTGATGCGCCAGCAAAAAAATTGGTTATTGGCGACCGACGAATTTTCAGAAAAGATGACCCGGCAGTCGGAGTTTCATATCTAGAAGCTCTACACAAAGCCCAGGAAGAAAAAGGGGCACTCGTCGCTTCTGGTGCTTATCGCACCCCCCCAATGGGACGGGCACATAAAGGAGCAGCAGCGGGATTAGCGCCCGCGTATTCATTTTCAGCCTATGTAGCAGAAGTGGAAGTAGACCCAGAAACAGGACAAACCAAAGTCCAAGAGGTATGGGCAGCTCATGATTGTGGAAAGGCATTGAATCCACTCTCCGTAAAGGGGCAGATCATCGGATCTTGTCACATGGGAATGGGGCAAGTACTCTCCGAAGAAATGCGATATGGAAGAAATGGACATTTGATGAATCCAGACCTCCTCGATTACAAAATCCCTAGCATTCATGAAATGCCAAATGTAACTCCAATCATTGTTGAATCAAACGATCCAGAGGGTCCATTCGGAGCAAAGGAGGCAGGGGAAGGACCACTTTTACCAATCCTACCTGCTGTCTGCAACGCTGTTTACGATGCCATTGGGATTCGTACACATAATCTACCGATAACACCTGATAAAATGTTCAAAGCGATTGAAAAGAAATGCAAATTACTCAGCATCGATGACCCGCTGGATTTGACGAGTCCGAGCCTTGAGTATTCAGAATTGCAATCAACACTCGAGGCTCGAGCAAAGAACCACGCACAACGAGATATCGACAGGAGATTGAATGAAAATATCGAAGCCTATCACAATGGCGCTCTATTTGGAAAGGATCCGACTATTCCACCGGATGAAGTTGATGAAAATTGGACTGTTTCCGTTTTACCTTCCAAAGAATATCTTTCCAATCCTCGTCTAGCTGGAAAGGCTTGGCTCCACACCGAAAGGCGACATAGGGGTGATGACTGATGCGTATGCCTCCGTTTACTCTACACTCGCCGGCATCTTTGGACGAGGCACTTGAAATTGCATCAAAGTTACAGGACGCAAAAAAAGAATTTGATTGGGTCGCCGGCGGAACTGACCTACTGCCCAACTACAAATGGCATTTGAATTCCAAGAAAAATGTCATTTCATTGGCTAATGTTACAGAATTATTCGAATTGAAAGCAACACATATTGGAGCGATGGTCAAACTTCACGAGTTAGTAGAATCGGAAGTGGTTCATCCAGTTCTGGCGAAGGCAGCGAGCATGATTGCGAGCGTCTTGATCAGACGCTCTGGAACTGTTGGTGGAAATATTTGCCTAGACACTCGATGTTATTGGTTCAACCAAAGTGAAGATTGGCGCGAATCGATTGATTGGTGCCATAAATGTGATTGCGGCACAGAAGCGGATTGCCGAGTTATTCCTAATCAAAACACACTTTGTGTCGCAACCTACCAAGCAGACCTTGCACCGGTTTTGATGTGTCTAGACGCAACGATACATCTCGCGTCATCAACAGGAACTCGGTCAATGCAATTGACTGACTTTTTCGAGCTCGACGGTATGACTCGCAATAAATTGAGACCTGGTGAGCTCGTGACCCACCTCACCATTCCAAAAGATTCTGCGCAATGGGAAGGCGATTACCAAAAATTGCGCCAACGCGAATCTTGGGATTTCCCTGAAGCAGGAGTGGCAGTCATGTGGAAGATGAATGGAAAAAATTCTCCTAATGATCTCAGAGTTGCTACAACAGGTCTAGAATCCATTCCCGGTTTCCATCAATCTCAAGCCCAATATGCCCTGGAGGATTGGAATGGAAAAGAAAGCATAAAGTCACTTGCAGAATCCATTAGAAAAGCAGTGAAGCCGGTTCAAAACACTTGGTACACGCCTTCATACAGAAGGAAGATGGCCCGAGTATTGACAAAAAGAGCCTGTGCAGGACTATTGGAGGATTCTAAATGACAAAAAAATATCAATCAATTATTCTGATTTTTGTACTATTTTCGTCATTATCGGCCGGATTAACTCAAGCCCAACCAGAATTAGGAAATTGGGAGCTAGGAATCGAATACCCTGAAGACGACTCAAATAATTCCTTTATCATTAGCAAAACAGGTCAAGTCAGTATCAGTTTTTTCGTCGACAATTCACAATTCGTTGACATTGAAGTCGAATTCGAATACGAAATACCATTCGAAGGAGAAAGTTCAGGTCCTGAAAGTGAAATAATTAGTTCAGGCGAAAATAAATCATTCACTTTAGTGGTTTCAAATATCAATGTTTTCGAATATGCGGCTGAGTCAAAAGATATTTTGAAAATAACTGCAAATTTAGTTTCAAGGGCAGGGATTGCTGTTATTATTCCAGAAAATCAAGAAAAATCTGCCGACCTCAAGATACCAACAATTTACTCACTTGAGGCCGACATACTCGACCCCATCGGCCCAATGAATGCAGGCACTGATATGATTCTCAGAGTTAATGTAGTGAATGTCGGAAATGTCAAAGATCGAGTCGGCGACCTTGAAATTAGTGATAATTGTCCACTCTTGACTCTAGATAATGGCCTAGATTCCTTGATGACCACAGAAATAAATCTTGGAGGAACTGCTATGGCAGACCTGAAAATAACCGCTTCTGAAAGCCATCCTGAAAAAAAATGTAGAATCGAAATTGCAGTATATTCCAATGGGGCGATGAATGCAGGAAGTTCAGAAATTTCTGAAGATGACACTACGGTTACGGTAGAACCGCCACTATCCAACCCTAGTACTGACCCTGATGAACCAGAAGATCCTGAGAACCCGATTGAAGTGGTAAGTTCAAATCTACCTGCACCCGGATTATTTATTGTAACAATTGGAATTTTTGGGGCATTAATCGCAACAAAGAAGAAAACGATTGAGTGATTTTCCCTTTTTCAATTTAGAATTCAAATAGTGTATTTTTTTGACTGAATCGAAACAAATCGTATGAAAACGCCGAACTTTCATCAGCAACCTATAACTGCACATCATTACTGGCACGGCCACTGTAAGTGTTGTCTCAGTTCAATAACAGTAATGAGTTTGAATAACGATGTCTGAAGAAAATAATTCTGAAAGCGAGTTTACCTCGTATGTGGTATGGTCCATCGCGATCACTACCGCCCTTCTTCTTCTGCTTCCAATGATCTTCGTTGTTGGCAAAGAAACCGCTTATTCTGCCTACTATGAAGGAGGTGATTCTAAAGATTCTCAACTCGCTCAACTAACGGATATGCGGGCCTCACTCGATGATAATGAAGGATATTTTATTGCAAATACAATGTCTACACCTATGCTGGTAAATGACTGGAAAGATCCTCATCGAACCCTCTTGGTAATTATCGCACCAGAAAAACCGATTGATGAAACCGAAGCTGATGCTATTTACGATTTTGTTACAAAAAAAGGTGGAAAGGTCATTCTCGCTGCTGATGGAACAAATGCAAATAGATTGGCATCGAAATTTGGTATTACCTACTTCGATGCCCCATTAAATGATGAAAATCAATTCTGGTTAGAATATGATGATCAAGGCCCATTGCCATATCCTTCTTGGCAAAATGTTTGGAGCGTCGCTACAATCGAGACCGATGTTAATGGTATGGAACCTGGTGCATCTCGTAAAGGGTGTTCAGATTTTCAAATCGCAAACGATGACCCTCGGGCCTGCCGTATGCCAGTTATGTTCCGCTCACCAACCGGCATTCGATATGAACCAACTTTGGAAGATAATCGACTAGATGAAGACCCGAATAAGCGAGATGTTAGCGTCCTAGCAACTGCCTCATCATCAGCATTTATCGATATGGTCGGAGATGGAGATTCAAGTAATCCACTAAACCCAGCACCAGGTGACCTTTCTCTAATGGTTAGATTCGATTACCCGAATATCGAGGCATTTGACCGAGTTCGCAGTAAACAGCGAGGAATCGTCGGCGGAGATATGGCTGAAATAATGGTAACTGGATCTATCGTGTTCGTCTCAGATGAAGAGGCGTTTTCAAATCGACTTTGGAATCTTGATGTAGCCCGGCAAACAGGTATGCGTGAATCTTGCGAAGGAGTTGTAGGCAGCTGCTGGATGAATGAGATTCATGACAATAACGATTGGAAGGGTAATGATGCTTATTTCCAGATGTTAATCCACTCGATGATGGAATTCGATAATCTAGAATTATCAAGTTCAGTCCGCCAAAATTCAAATAATTTCCAAGTCGTATTCGATGAGAGTCGTCATGTTACCGGAATTATCTCCGCACCATTTGTTGAAGCGATGGGAACTGTTGTTCTCCTAACATCGAATACCTTCCTGAAGTGGCTCGTAGTGTTGAATGTCGGATTACTACTGCTCGTCGCAATGATGGTCATACCTGAGAAAGAAAATTGGCGCCATGTGTTCGATTTAACTAGATTCAATCAACGGCCGAATAAACTCGACCC
The DNA here is from genome assembly GCA_018654845.1 of Methanobacteriota archaeon. Taxonomy (GTDB): domain Archaea; phylum Thermoplasmatota; class Poseidoniia; order Poseidoniales; family Thalassarchaeaceae; genus MGIIb-O2. Next base: position 102,522 of record JABIKU010000035.1, read on the forward strand.
GAGTTCATACCGGCTGCGTGTTCAGCAATCTCTTTTCACAAAAGTTCGTGTCCATCATGACCTAACAAGAGATCAGATGGCCTCGAAACCTCCTGCAGAAATTCAATCGATGATAGGAGATCCCAGACTCGTCGAATTGGCATATAGCCAATCCCGTACATACTCACCCCAAGAACTGCGACAACTTATGTTGGCCATTCGTAAATGGGGTAAGAGCAATTAAAAATTGGAGAGAAATAATATGAATGCAACACCACCAGCAGATAAACCAGCAGCCCCGCCAACAGACGCGGTCGCTCAGGGTTATGCAAAGAAGGCAGAAGCCGCACGTGGAACAAAGAAAATGACTGACAGACTGATTGCTGTCGGCGCAATCGGAGAAGCGATTAGTGTTGAAGTTCAGAAAGTCATTATTGGAAAGGCACACGTTATCGACAATGTTCTTGTCGATATTTTGGCTAATGGAAACCTTCTGTTCGAGGATTATCCCGGATTGGCAAAAACTCTGATGACCAACACCTTCGCTGACGCGCTTGGATGTGATTTCAAGCGTGTTCAGTTCACCCCGGATTTGCTTCCAGCAGATATTACCGGAACGAACATTTACGATGCGAAGAAAGGAGAATTTACCTTTAAACCTGGTCCAATCTTCTGTAACTTACTTCTTTCTGACGAGATTAATCGTGCGCCTCCAAAGACGCAAGCTGCTCTTCTAGAAGCGATGCAAGAGAAGCAGGTTACCGTTGGTATCGTAACTCACAAACTACCTGCTCCATTCTTGACGATGGCTACACAAAATCCTGTAGAGCAAGAAGGAACCTATCCTCTGCCTGAAGCTCAACTAGACCGTTTCATGTTCAAGATGTCCGTCGGTTATCCAGATCGTGCTGATGAAGATGAGATTCTAGCTCGACGTATTATTCGTAAGAAAGATGAGGTTGATGTTGAAACGATTACCGACCCCGCTCGTGTCGTAGCTATGCAACAATCAATCGAAGATGTCTATGTCGACCCTGCTGTACGAATGTATATGGTTGAGATCGTATCAAGAACTCGTGAAGACCCACGAGTCTTAGTCGGTGCATCACCTCGTGGTTCACAAGCTCTGTTGAAGACAAGCCGTGCTGCTGCTGCAATGCACGGTCGCGACTTCGTCACACCAGATGACGTGAAATCAGTTGCAATCCTTGCGGTTGCTCACAGATTAATCCTCAAACCGGAACACCAAATTAAGGGACTTGAGAATGACCAGATTATCACCGACATCCTAAGGCAAGTGCCTGTACCAACAGTTTGAGAAAATTCTCAAATCAATTGAAAAAGGAGGTTTTTGGAAATGGCATGGAGTAGGAAATCAGCGATGTTTGCATCGCTGGCTGTAGCACTTTACTTGTTGGGGCTGGTTTTGCGAAACCAGCAACTCGTCACAGTTGCTGTAGTCTTACTCTCCTTCCTTACTTGGGCGGCTTTTCGTACAGCCCATGCGGATGTATCTTCTTCAGGAAGACGAATCGATGATGCCGCTGATACGTCAGGCATCGCACTACAAAACCTAGTCGCGTTACGAAAATTATCTTCCGCACGCGTCTTCGAAGACGGTGAAGTAGATGTGTCCTTACGAATTCAGAACCGTTCAAATCTCTCCAAGGTTCTGGAAGTTCGCGACCGCGTCCCTGAAGTTATGCGTATCAAGAAAGGAGCGAATTATGTCCTGATGGAATTAGGGCCACAAAGAGAAACTGAAATCGCGTATACGATTGAAGCTCCCCTTCGTGGTTTCTACACAATCGGGCCAGTTTGCATTCGCATCCAAGACACATTTGGATTATTCCATAATGAAAGAGAGATTCATCTCTATGATGATTTTCTAGTATTCCCAAAAATGGAAGATATCAAAGATGCTCTAATTAAGAGTCGCGTACCAAAAATCTTCACCGGGGCAGTAAATATTCGTAATCCAGGAGATGGATCAAATTTTTACAACCTTCGCGAGTATGTCGAAGGAGATTCAATGAGAAAAGTCAACTGGAATGCTACTGCTCGATCGGGTGGAAAAATGATGGTAAATGAGTACGAAAGAGATGCGGTAAGTGATATTATTCTAATCATAGATAGTCGCTCAGTATCTGAAACTGGACCAGTCAGTAGAAACTCCTTAGTCTACAGTACTCGTGCTGCAGCATCTCTCGCACAATATTTCCTCTCCCGTCGAGATTCAGTAGGATTGGTTGTCTATAGCGACGAAATCGTATCAGTTGACAGAGACACAGGAAAGAAACAATTGTATGTTCTTCTGACGAAATTGGCTGGAGCGATGGCAAAAGGAAATACTCCTCTTCGAGTTGTTACGAACCGAATCATGCCACATATCAATCGTGGAAGTCCGATTATCATACTCTCTCCATTAGAAGATGACCCCACAATCATCGATGCAGTTCGAGATTTCCGCGCTCGAAATTTCGACGTCACTGTACTATCTCCGAGCAGCCTAGAATTCGAATTCGATGCTCGAAGATTAGATCGGACAGGATATGAATTACTCAAGACTGAACGTGATATTCTCATCAGTGAATTAAGAGGTCTTGGCGCATTCGTCATGGATTGGGAGCCTGATATGTTACTAGATACTGCATTGTCTGGCGCAAGAGGATTTTAGGAGGTGAATAGATGGCAGACGAATCAAAAAAGACCAAGTCGACTACATCCCACCTATACGATGGTAAAACAGTGAGATCATCGGCACCAAGTCGGAAAAAAGCAGCTGGCAGGATGAAAGGCAATACTGAAATTCCTAAAGATGCGATACCAGAAGTCCACGTACCATCCGTAATTGAATCATTCTTCGGTGGGCCAATTGTCTCTAAAACAAAATTCCTTCCGCCCGACAATATGGTCACATCTCTTCAAATGGGTGCTGCTATAGTTCTAGTTGTTCTCAGTGCGATTACATTCATGGTCACGCCTGTTTCGGGAACCGCATGGTTCTGGATAACAAATTATTTCGGATTGGCATTTGTCGGTGGGCTAATTCACCTAGTACTAATCGCGATTGGATTAATTGGTGGAATCTATGGAATTTACCAAAGGGATCAGCGAGCAATAATAGTTTCTTATGTTATTATGATTATCGTAACTCTTAGATTCGCAGGAAGTAAAGTTGAGTTTGGTGTCGATTTACTTCCAGATAATGAAATCGCTCAAAAATTATTGTTAATTCTCTATGCCCTTTCACTAGTCATGTACATTGAACTTACAAGTGGAATTATTCGATTCTCAATGCTCGACACTTCGATACGAACTGGAGAAGTCTATGTGATGAATGTCACAAAGATCACATCACGCTACCACAAAGCACTCGCAATTACCCCTACTATTGCAGGATTCGTCGCACTGATTACTCTTCTAATCAATTTCATTGTACCATTCATGGTAGGTATTTTTGATTCTGAGGCCGCCGAAAGATTGAGGGAAAGTGTCGAATTAACTTCCGTATATGGCGTTGCACTCGGTACCGCAGTTGTTTTCTTGATAATTGCTGCAGCATTCGGAGCAAATATCCCAAAGCGGGTCGCTCAAATGCGTGAAAAATGATCGAAAATTCTATTCAATAAATCCGCCCATTAGACCTAGGTCTGCGATTACCAACAATCCTATTGCCTCTACGACAGGTACTGCTCTCGGGCCAAGAACCGGATCATGCCTTCCACCTACCTTCAGTATGCGCTGTTCACCACTGGGTAGGTGAAGTGTGGTTTGTTCTTTAGAGAAACTGCTTGGTGGCTTGAAATGCACACGAACTCGGATAGGGGCTGAAGTTGAACGTCCCCCAAGTGAGCCATCCGCGTCGCCCGATGCCGCATTGACTAATGTTGGGCCATCGCTTCCTTGAATCCAAGGATCATTATTCTCCGAGCCTTTCATGCGAGAAGTCTCAACACCATGAGAGAATTCTACAGCGCGAGCACCAGGTATTGCCATCATTCCACGAGCTAGTGCGGGTTCTATACCATCGAACCAAGGCTCACCAACTCCGATTGGCAGGCCTTCAATTAGCAACTCAACAGATGAACCAATAGAGTCTTGAGATATTCGAATACTTTCAATCATTTCGAGCATTTCATCAATTGATTCTCGATCTCTACAATTCAGACGTATCATTCCTTCATCGGTCAAATCTGAATTTCTATCTAATTCTATCAGAGGCCTAGCTGAAACATCTCCAACACTCGAAAGGTGAGCAGTACATGTCCAGCCAACTGAATTGAGGAGAGATATTGCTTGGCTACCAGCGGCAACAATTCCGAAAGTCAATCGAGCAGATTGAGAACCTCCACCACGAAGGTCACTAACACCCTCCGAACGAATATGTTCGACCATATCGGCATGACCTGGCCGAGGTTGGTTGGGTAAGAATGAGTAATCTTTTGAACGTACATCGGTGTTTTTTGTCAACAATAAGATTGGCCAGCCTGTAGCGAGCCCTTCATGAATTCCTGACATGATTTCACAATCATCGAGTTCGGTTCTTGTCGATAGACCTTTTTTTCCAGGTCTACGACGAGAAATAAAATCTGCTAAAATCTCTGAATCAATTGGAGTACCTGCTGGCATTCCCTCAAGAAGAGCACCAACGCATTTTCCATGGCTTTCACCAAATAAGGTCACTCGAAAATGCTCACCGATACCCATGCCCATCAGATTACCTCTTCAATTTCTTCTGTAGAAAAAATAGTGGATAATACAGTATATCCAGTTTCCAATAGATGGCTTTCTAGAGTTGTTGCATCTTCTTCAAATGCTATTACAGCAATCGCTGGACCTGACCCACTAATTCCTGCTGAAATTGCACCTGAAGCTATTGCTGAATTACAAATTCTCAAGGCTTCATCATCGCCGATAGCAGCCGCAACCGCCATGCCATTCGTACTCATAGATGTGAAAATCGAGCCGCTTGCTAATGTACTCAAGGCTCGTTCAAACAATAATGATTGTTCGGAAAATTTATCGAAAAATATTTCTTTTCTATCACCACGTAAAATGATTAGAACCGTATGGCCTTCTTCAACCTGGCCGGTTAGTAACACTGATTCAGAAGCGGATTGAGTAGGAACAGTCAGTTTCCAACCGGGTGAAATAGATGCCCAACAATCATCCATTGAGCCACTGATGGTGCATCCTGAATGACGTTGAGCCGCTACCGCGAGATCAACAATTTCAGAATCGCTGAGACCTGCCAATGTCGCTTCATTGAGAGCACGCAAGGCAGCACAGGCTAGGGCAGAACTAGATTTCAATCCCTGACCGATAGGAACCGAGCTGGACACCTTCCAACCGATTGATGGAGGTAGAGGTAGGCCAGAGTTTTTCCAAACAATCACAACTGATTCCAATAATGAGTGCTTGTCTAATTCTACTGGAATTGGTGTTGATGTCAATTCAACAATAGTTTCTAGACCAATTCCAGTAGAGCACCCTTGACCTAAGCCAACTGCATGTATAATCGAAATTCCACCGGTTGCACGGCCTGTGCCAAGGATTGTCATTTCTCGTTCATCTCCCCTGCTAGAGCAATTCCAACATGACGCATTTGTGAATCAATGCGAATCAAAATTTCATCGCCAATCGAAATATCAGTTATCGACACCACACTTCCATCAGGTTGAACCAGGCGGACTGTTTCCGCTTGTTGTAAAATCACTTGGCCCCTCGTTGATTCAGTTTCAAATCTCAATATTAGGAAGGGTCTTCGCTCAATCTTCAACCGACCAATAAATGCGCTCCGTCGCTGTCCGGTTGAGGAAATAATAGCCACCTCATCTCCTGAATCCAACTCACTGAGATACTTAGTCGAATCATCAGCCATCAAACAATAGGCATGAACAGCTCCTGCTCCTATTCGAAATGGCCGAGTAGGAACAAATTCAGTTGGAATCGTTTCTCCATGAATGAGAGCCATTGCAGTAGCAGAAGATCCTACGACCATTCCTTCACTAATCGATAATCGTTCTATCAAATCAACACAAACGCGTTCACCAACTCCTCCAGAATCTATTGCAGTAATCTTTGCTGGAACTAAATCAATCGTGGATGTATTTTCCAATGGTACCTCTGATTTTTCTTCGACAAGATTGGTTGCCTCTGCCCATAACTCATCATTGTCTAGAGGCATTACCAATCCGTCTACACCGTGTTCGAGAGCAAAAGCAGCCCCACCTAAATCGACGACTTCAGATATTGCAGCCGCGATTCTTGTACCACTACCGGCTGCTGCTGCAACTAAATTTTCAAGTGGAATCATTGTCCAATCGGAACATCGGACTAGAATCCAAGCCACGGAGCCTATCAATGAGCGAGCTTCATCTTGACCATGGTAGTCATCTAGTTCAATTACGGCAACGTCAGGTGCTGAACCAGACCAAATCCTAGAGAAATTATAGCTTGAAAAATCATCGATGCTAATATCAGAATCACTACTAGCAGCATCGACCCAAAGTTCCAATTAATCACCCGTCTAATAATTTTGCAGCATCAACGGCATTTGCACCGTCGTGTATTATTGCGCTCAAAGCACGAACATGATTACCGGGCAAGTCAGCACCGAATACCTGACGCCCCATACAAACACCAGCACCACCGGCAGCCATTGCCTGCTCGACGATGCTAAGCAAATCAGTGAAAGAAGTGTTGCGGGGTCCACCAGAAATTAACACTGGAATTGGAACTGCTTGACAAACTTCAGCAAATGAATCAGCCCCATCAGTCCAAGGTACTTTGACGACATCACAACCCAATTCCCAAGCAACTCTTGCAGCGTGAGCAACCCCATTTGTTGAATCATTTTCATCAATTATTAGATTAGGCCCACGAGGATAAACCATCCCAAGTGTGGGAAGTCCGAGTGGAAGTGCTTCACCGGTTAACATGCCCATATCTTCAATCATTTCAGGTTCATATACATCGCCTAGATTAACCTGAGCAGAAACACCGCCCGCGCCACGCATCAAGCATTCATCAGCTGTGGCGACACGAACTTTCGATTGATCTCGTGAACCACCATGAGCGGTAGAAACAGAAACATGGCAGACGAAATTGCTCCAACCCGTCCGTTCGACATGATGACTCAATACTCCCTTCTGGAGAACGATTGCATCAGCACCGGCTTGAATACAAGAATCAACTATAGAATCCATATTTTCCAAACCCGGTTCTGGATAGCCTGAAATTCCATGATCCATTGGAATCCAAACACCTTTTCCACCAGGAAGAATGCGCTCCAACCGCTCTACCAATGTCTCCGCCATAGTGCTGCGCCTACATTTCTTCATTTGAAAGGTATTACTTTGAAATATAGTCAAATTTTCACTTCCTTTAGGAAGTGTCAATGATATGTTGACCGAATAATAGTGGAATATTGCTGAATGGAATCGATTTCTTCATAGATTGAAATCGACTATTAGCGGCGCATGATCTGAAATGGTCAGACCACCTTCTCGCATAACTTCTGCTGAATTGAAAGATGCTAGAGCAGCGTCGTTTGCAAGTACGTAATCGATGCGCCATCCGCGATTTAGCGCTCGTGCCTGACCACGATTCGACCACCATGTGTAGGGTCCTTTTTGGTCGCCAAATTGGATTCGATGAAGGTCGTGCCAGCCGCTTTCGAGGAAGCGGCTGAACCATTCACGCTCATGTGCAAGAAATCCTGATGTCTTACGATTTCCAGAAGGATTCCAAATGTCATTTTCTGTATGAGCGATGTTGAGATCACCAACTAAAATTGCAGGTTCATCGGAATTGAGAAATTGTTGCGCCCAGAGCAATAAATCCTCTAACCACTGGTCTTTGTAGGCTTGACGAGCAGGACCAGATCCGCCGTTTGGAAGATAGATATTGATACAATCGAGTGGCCCACATTTTGTATGTAGAACCCTACCTTCGGAATCGTTGGGATCGAGTCTCGTTCCAATCCCTTTTCCTTGTTCTACTAGTCCGACTCGAGACCAAGTTGCAACACCAGAATAACCTTTTTTTTCAGCAGGATGCCAGATACATTCTTGCTCTGCTGGTAACGACCAATCTTTGGGCAATTGTTCAGGCAAAGCCCGGACTTCTTGCAATAACCAGATGTCAGCATCGATTCGCTCAATGAAGTCATCAAGCCCCTTACGGATCGCCGCCCTGATTCCATTAAGATTCCAAGTCACGATGCGCATAGAATAACTAAATATTCCGTAACATCGAACGTCCTTGAACAATTGGGATGAATTAGTTAGAAAATTCTTTGACTTTCTCTACCAAATCCATACGTTTGATTCGATAAGTGCCGATAGGTGTTAGCAATAAAGAAATCACCAAAACAATAGCAGTCAATCCCAATGAAATGCCTAAATCTGCCTGAATTTCGAAATAGAATGACCATTGAACCATCTTCGACATCAACCATTTCGTACCAATAATTGAGAAAATGGTGCCGAGTACTCCTCCAATCAGCCCGATAGCAAAATGTTCGCCTAACATCATTCGACTCAAGCGGCTGATTGGCGCACCGAGCACACGAAGTGTAGCCAACTCAGAATCGCGTTCGGACAAATTCATGATCAGCGTGTTGAACAAGACGACGAATGCAACGATAATTCCAAGAAATTGAATAGCGACGAAGAATCCTTGTTGCTTCTCCATCAAATCTGTGAAAGTATTGAGAAGGTCTTGCTTTTGGACGATACCGACTGATACTTCACCCAATCCTTCGCTTGAAACTCCTTCGGGAATCTTTAGGAGAACAGAAGTTGCTTCAAATCCAACAATTTCTGCAAGATCAGAGCGATGGAAATAGACGGTACGGGAAATCTCTCCCTCAGTAATCCCGACAATTTTGATTTCAACGTCTTGCGAACCGAAAGAAATTGTTTGTACATCACCAACACCCCAGCCAAGGAAGTGTGCTATTCCATTATCGATGAGAACTTGTTTTGTTGATTCACCTGCAGTGGGATGATTCCCTTCGGCTAAATTTAAGATTTGCATTGCATCATTTCCTGAAGTTGCAAATTCATCCAATCCAATGGTCATTAATTGACGGGAATCTCCCTCTGGGTTTGCAGGATAAAGAAGATATAATTCGAAATCCGCACCGGTAGATTCGGCCCAATCGATTACTCCTTCTTCTGTACCGGGGAAAATGAAAGCTTGTGAATCCCAGTTCTGATTATCTTCGATGCCTTTTACCATCATTTGCTCCATCGACTCCATCATGAAGAGCATCGAGCCGAGAATTAGCATCGATAAGCCGACTGCGAAGAAAGTGAAAGCAAGGCGGATTGGCTTTCGAGTGCTTGAACGAATAGTCAACCCAACAGTTGTTGGAAGACGCGCGGTCAATTTCTGAATCGCGCGCGAGGCTAATCGAACCTCATTATGGCCACGGAATACGACTAATGGATCGAGATTTGCTGCCTGCCAAGCTGGACGAATGCCGGAAAACATCACGATGGTCATAGTAATCAAGATGATTTGAGCAATAGAAGAATAGGGTACGGAGCCATTGATTACTGGAATTCCAATTAAATCTTCATACATGGCTTGCATCCCAGGGGCTCCGAGTGTTAATCCAAGAATTACGCCAAATAATGAACCAATCAAACCGATTCCAATTGGCGCAATAATGTAACCCGGCATTATTGCTAAGCGAGGAATACCAAGAGTACGTAGAACTGCAATTTCTTTTGCCTGTGATTGAATGAGTCTTTGTAGACTAAGGAAGATAGTGATTCCAGCAACAATTACCAGCATCCCAGTAATAACAGGATAGGATTTCATTGCCCCCTCAGCATCAGCACGAAGGAATTCCACTGAACTGACTCCCGACCTATCATAGACAATCGCAGTGGAGTTAACACTCTCAATTGAAGAGCGAATGCTGATTATTAATTCGGCCAATTCTACTCCCTCAACTTCATCGGTCGAGAGCAGGTCATAATCTGGCGAACCAACCAGATCTATTAGTAGACGGTTTGCAGAACCGGATGAAAGATTTGCAAGCCTTTCTAGACCGGTGGATGAGAGATATCCGGTTGCAAATGTTCCGGCTTCTGCTGGTAGAATCGAGCCGGGAGTGGCAAAGTAGAGATGATTGGAGTGGAAGCCAATTCCAACGATAGTATAGTCCATTATTCCTTGACCTGCACCTATCGAAATCGTATCACCGATTGCTATTTCCATCTCATCTGCGATATGAGCATCGAGCACTATCTCATCATCGGCAACAGCGAGTCGACCTGAACAGCAATCATCTTCGGGCATCCATACTCGATCGATATATCCCTCATCGATTCCATGCCAAATTGCAGGGATTAATTTGCTCTCTTCTTCATCTTCTTCAATCAAGAGCATTCCATCGAGAATCAATCGCGCTTCGCATTCATTCAGTACCAATTCACTCTCTGGCCATTGAGTAGAAATATGCTCGCACCAAGAATCCGCTTGGTTCCCATTCCAAACCGCCCCAGGGTTTTCGACCCAAATGTCGGGGAGATTGATGCCATCCTCTGTGTCAGCATAAATTTCATCGTACATTGTTGAAGCAGTATGGGCATAATGACCGAAGGCGATTCCTGAGAACACACCGACCATGATAATCAATAATACTGCGACAAGACGTATTTTCGTTCGCCAAAGGCTTCTTGCGAGTCTTTTCGTCAATAGGACGTACATCGAATCACCTCACAAGTTTTCATCAGTGATAACACGACCACTATCGAGTCTTATGACTCGAGTTGCATACTTGCTCAGTGACTCATCATGAGTAACCATTACCGTGGTAATATTCTCTGATTCACAAGCCTCACATAAGACTTCCATCACCATCGCCGATGTAGTTGAATCTAGATTTCCAGTTAATTCGTCTCCAAGTAATAACTTCGGACTTTTTGCTAAACTTCGAGCAATCGCAACACGTTGTTGCTGCCCTCCACTTATCTCAGTAGGAAAGCGCTCAATTTCGTCATCGAGCCCGACTAATCGCAATAATTCACGGGCTCTCTTTTCATCACGACCTCCAGATAATTCCTGAATCAATAATATGTTTTCGAGCACGGTCAAATCTTGTAGTAAATTGAAAAATTGGAATATATAACCGATATTTTCACGGCGAAATGTTGTCATTTCCTCAGTATTATTTTGTGGAACTTTCTCACCTTCAAAAGTGTAAGTTCCACTGGTTGGACTGTCCAAGGCTGCGATGCAATTCAGTAGTGTCGTCTTGCCTGAACCAGACGGGCCAAGAAGAATAATTCTCTCACCTTTGAGAATTTTGATATTAACTCCATCCAAGGCTTTAACGGTTCCAGAAACCATATCATAATGCCGTTTTAAGCCATTGATTTCTAATAATTGGGCTGGCATGTGAACTTCTCGCAGCATCTCCTAAGGATGGTTAGATTTCAAGTTCGTGGCTTGAAGAATATAAAATAATTATCCAATACTGGGTTAGTTAACACTCGCTCTGGAAAAAAATGCAATTGATTCTCGAAATAATTCTTCTCGTCGAAGCCGTTTATTTCGACGGAGATGAAGAAAAGTAAAGACAAATGCCAAAAGAATTACGAATGGAATGAAAAATTCTGCATGGTATCGCTCCATGAATTCGATAATACTACGCGCAGTATACGCCCATGTGACCGAAGCAGCGGTTCCTCCGACCAAGCATGCAAAGAGAACTCGTCTAAACCTCATACGAGCAACTAATCCGAGCATTGCTCCGACCAAAACTCCACTCGCCATGAACGGAATCCAAACAAATACAATCAATCCCCAAAACCCGTACTTATCGATCCGGGATCGATTTTTATGGGCGACATATTCGACAGAAGATAGAATGTCGCCCATGAATGGGTTTTGCAATAATGCTCCAGTGATTCCACCCTGCCGAGCAACTAATGCCTGGCCAGCATATTCATCTGAACCTTGCTCAACACGACCAGCAATAGTTCGATCTGAAAGAGTCGCTTTTTCATTTCTAGCGCTGACTATCAGTTCACGGTCATCTATAATTTCTCCGAGATGGCGTAGCAAATAGCTCTTCAAATCCACCTCCATATCGATGAAAGATTTTGAAAAGCGGAAATAGGTGAAACGTTTTACTGGACGGTAAATCACCCTAACTAATATCGCATCTTCATCGACAATAATCGCAGTCCCATAATCTACTAAATCATGCTTTTTGAACCAGCGAGACATGGAATCAATCGCTGCCTCTTCAAGCCTACCATTCGCCCTCAATCCAGCAAAAAAGGAAGAGTAATCCTCCGTTATTGGTAATCTATCTGAACCGATAATTGTTAAATCACTATCAAGAATTAATTCTCCTCTAAAATTATCATGGAAGCCATCAGTACAAACTGTTTTGATTTGCAGAGGGCGCATCTCGCCGAATATTGAAAATTCTTCAAGAATATCTTTAGTTATTCGACCACGAATATCAATCGCAGCTCCAACTGTATTCGATGTCGTATGATATGGAATATAAACATCGATTGAAATCGCTCTTTCCTGCATTTTCAATTGATCGAATTGAATTAATATTCTCAATTCCTTTTGAGTTTGTTTTAATATTCTTGTAATCAATCGATTAAACTGAGGTTCAGTTAACAAATCGCCTTTATCTCGATGATACATTCGATGCATCAGTGGATATTGTACACAGAGGAAAAATATCGACATACCAAGTGAGATAAGTGCCATCCACCATGCTGGAATTCCAGCGCTTCCGCCAGTCAACATTGCAGTTTCTCTACCACCAATCCATTCGGCACCCATCAAAACCCAGCCCCAATTGCCGAGTCCTGCTACAGTCCAACACGATCGTGGTTCAGAATCATGAATTTCTGCTTGTTTAGCCACTTCAGAACTCAAAGGCCCCCCACTCTTATGAGTTGAGACAACTACATTTACTTGTTTTGAAGCAACAATCGAAACATTATCTCTAATCTCGGCATAATCATCTTCATCCTCGACTATTAATTTATTTTCATCATCACTTTGAAAAATATTTGAGACCAATATATAATCTCCAGCAGAAATTGAATCACCTAACTTGAACGATGCACGGACATCTCCGATTCCACCTTTGAAGATGGTTGTTCCCGCAATTGTGGAGTTCTCAGAATGAATCATTGAAATTAGTAAAACTGCACCACGTGTCGGTTCAGCATTATGGGTTTGGATGAAAAGTTCGTCATGTGAAGTCCAGATATTAAACCATATTTCGCCTTCTCTATCGACACACGCCCCACCAGTGTCAAGAGGAGTTTGAGATAGGCTTTCATCAATAAAAATCGAATCACCAGCCAATGCACCTGATGACATCACCATGACTCCCCCGAAGAAGATGATACCCGCGACAAGCCCAAAAATCAAAACTAAATCATCAAATGTTTTCGGAAATCGTTTATCTCCTCCGAGCCGCCTTTGACGTATTTTATCGAGCTCCTTATCGATGCTGTCTCGTTGAAGGTTATCACTGAAGGTTTGCAAATCATCGGTATCGATATCTCCGTCCTCATCGACATCGAGCGCATCATGAATGCGTTGAGAAAGTCGCTCGGCCTCCGACATACTCAACGCAGACCAGCGAGGGGTGATGAACTCAGCGGTGAATGTACGAGTCCCATAGGGACTCGCTCACGATTATTCAATCCTCGTTGCGAGATTCAACTCGAATGAGGACTGCACCGAGCATACCGATTACTGCTAGAAGTGCACCGAAGCCTGGCAGTGGTTCAAGGGTGACCGGGGATTGAGCCGAATACTCAGATGCCCATGTGTCATAGACTTCTGGTTCAGCATCGCCGTCGTAGTCGCCCCAATCTAGAGTTAATTCATCTCCAGGAGATACAAGACCATCTGCGTCGTGATCTGTGTAGGTCAGCATAACCCCATCGTCAGTTTCGCCTCCGGTTAGCGGAATGCTGAATTCAACTGTACAATCGTTGAGGTTGGGCATTTCCTCTGCTCCAGTTTCTTCGTTGTAAATCGGGTCGCAGTCACTCAAGAAGTGCAACTCGAAGTCTGAGACGGGGGCGTTGAGGGTCTGGTTGTCAGCAACGAAAGCTGTGATGACTGGTAGAGGGGTCATTGGGTCATCGCCATCGTCATCGTCACCGCCTTCGTAGTACCACATCTCATCAGAGCCGTCTGGGCAGTCGTCGAACCAGTCATTGACCCCTGAGAACGGAATTACAGTCCCATCCATGCAGGTGAATTCGGAGGTCTCTTCTCCTTGACCTGGCTCGTCTGAGCCATCCTCGCAATTCTCCCATCCATCGTCGTAAGGGTCGTATTCATCAGCTGCAACAAGTTCTCCGTTGTCGCAAATGAATACCTCCATCATTTCAAGCATGACTCCGCTTCCGGTAGTAGAGTCGTATTGATAGAATGATAACTCGTCTCCATCGCCCAAATCCATGACAAGAACCCCTCCGTCGCCATCTACGATTTCTCCATCAGTAAACCAGCAAATATCCTCATCTGCATCATAGGAGCCTTCGTATTCCTCACACATTTCGCCATCTGGATCGTCATTATCATCGGCCCAATCGCCCTCGGGGTAAAGTATGTGAGTGTCGTTTCGTACAAGCGCGTACACCATCGAACAGACATCGTTGTCGGCATCGTAGGAGCCATCGTATTCCTCGCACATTTCGCCAGTGGAGTCACCGGTCATCTCTGACCAGCCTTCCTCTGATTCCCAAACTGTCATGCTATACGGGGCTGTAATCGCGGTATCTCCGACCACGTAGTCGGTGTAGTACTCTGATGCCTCGCCGTCGCACTCGGTCATGTCGAGGTTGGTCCCATCCCACAACTCGGACGGGTTCTCGTCTCCGACTGCGCTAGATTCAACGAAGGGCGTGCAATCTAGAATATCGGCGAAGTTGGGCTCGCCGCCCTCTCCCTCTTCGTAAGTTGCCTCGTCAGATTCGTCATAGCAATCTGGGTATCCATCATTGACCCAGGCAAACTCAATCTCCTCGCCATTATCGCAAACGAAAACGACTTCATCGTCGCTACCATTATCCGGCTCATCAGAACCATCGTAGCAATCTTCCCAGCCATTATCTACTTGAGAAATGTGGATAATCTCGCCACTATCGCAGACAAACTCATCCTCGCCCTCAATATCTAGGTGGACAGGAATCGAGTTACGTGGAAGTGTCTCATCGACCTCAATTACCACAGCATCATCCCACATTACGATGTATTCCATCGAGACAGTTGATGTGTCGTTAGCGCCGTGCGTTGAGTATGACATCAAATTCTTATTCCCGTCAAGGTTAACTGTGACTGTCGTATCCATGTCTTCTTCGACATAACTCATAGTCATAACATGGGAATTAGAATCTGCTTCGTAGGTAATTGAGATGATAGCATCCTCTGGAATATCCATATCATCTCCGCCATCGACAGTTACTGGGACCCAACTTAGTCCTGCGTCTTCACAATCCTCTGGATTCATGATATCGTCTACTACCTCACTAGTCATACTGTTGTAACAAATCATCGTGAAAGTGGTGCCACAGCCGTCATCATCGTTATTCTCACAATAGTCTGCTGTGAAATTCTGACATTCTAGATTGTCAGGTCCGCCTGAACATTCTTGTGCACCACACGGGTTTGAGGGATTGTCCCAATCAAATGGACACTCGTCACTGATTCCGTCCCCATTAATGTCATCTTCGTCATCCATATCATCTGAATCGATCATTGAGTGCACTATTTCCATTACATTGGGTGTTGAGTCCCTAACCAAGTATGCGCCGGAATCAGCGCCTCCTGCTTGCGCCGCCATCATTCCGCCGACTGAGAAGTGAATGTTCACAACCTCACCGACTTGAATGTGCGTGTAATCGATTACCATCATTGGAGCAGATGAAATCGAAGTTTGGACAAGAACGGCATCTCTGTCCATATCTACCAATACCCTTTCTATCATGGTCATATCCATATCCATTCCCATATCCTCATTATATCCACTCGTGGACATAGTCATCGAATATCCAGCTCTGGAGGATTGATTCAACATATCCTCAATTCCCATGTCAGAATTGTCCATAGCGGACATGAAGACTTCCATGGACACTAAGTAGATACAGTCGCCAACAAGTTCGCTTGTGGCATTCTCCAGGTAGTTTTCGGCGTTCTCGTCCATGCATCCAAGGATGTCATCGACTATTTCCTCAACTGATTCATCAAGGCAACCTGCCAGGGGTGTGGAGATCAAAATCATCATTGTCAATATAGCATATGCTCGTGTCATTAAATTTTCTTCGCTCAAAATCACCTATATGAGTATATGGCCGGCATGGGTGATTATTTGACCTAAAGCACCATTATACAAAATTAATTATGGTGCAGGGGACAGGATTTGAACCTGCGAAGCACTACGCACTGGGACCTAAACCCAGCCCCTTTGACCGCTCGGGAACCCCTGCTTGTGACCCGCCGAGCGCATTCAAGTCAAGAATGCAACGGCTGCCTCTTCCTCTCCCCAATCATCATAACCGGGAGAACTGGCGAAACACTCAGAGGAGTAGAGATGGCTCGTATTGGAGTGCTCGGACTGGGCAATTGGGGAACTGCACTGGCTCGTGTTTGGTGTGAAGATGGACACAATGTTCTCGGATGGACAATTGAGCAGGAAGTTTACGAATCTTTGATGACTGATAACATCAATAAAAAATATTTACCAAATTCAGTCATCCCTGAACTTCAGGTGACAATGCAAATTACAGACGTTACCGAAACTTGTGAAATCATCGTCCTTGCTGTACCAAGTGGTGTAATTCTATCAGTTGTTGATGAATTATTACCTCACCTTCGACCTTCACATGTACTACTCGATCTCGCTAAGGGACTCGCTCCATCCAAAGAAGGCGGTTCTGGAATGATTTCAGAGGCCATTCAACGGCGACTTTCCCTCGCTGGCAAGGCAAATCCAGTAGTCGTCATGACTGGTCCAACGATTGCACCTGAAGTTGCACGTGGAGTGATGACTACCGCATTGGTTGCATGTGAAGACCGCAGTGTTGCTGAGCGAATTGCTGACCGATTATCTACCGATTCGCTCATTTTGACTGCTGCCGATGACCCGGGAGGGGCAGAACTCTGGGGAGCGTACAAGAATACGGTTGCACTAGCTTGTGGATTGGTCGATGGATTGCATGGCAGCATTGGTGGAGACAATCTCAAGGCAGCATTGGTGCTTGCAGGTTTCAGTGAAGGAATGAGATTGTTAGAAGCGATGGGAGCTGAACGAACTACTGCCTTTGGTCCAGCAGGAATTGGGGACCTTTACGTTACCGCAACCAGTCCACGCAGTAGAAATCGAACCTTAGGGGAAAAATTAGGTTCTGGTCTAACTCTCGATGAAGCACTGGATGAGATGCATATGGTCGCAGAAGGAGTTCGAGCGACTCGAATGTTTGTCAATCGTGCGCCCACACTCAACATTGAAATTCCATTTCTTACCGCCCTATCAGGTTTGTTAAACGGCGAGATTGCCGTAGAGGAAGCAGTTAGAGCGATGGTTGAATCCTACCAGAGTTGAAAGAACACAGGAATGGCAAGCCAAGCATTGATTGGCTATGCAACAAGTCGGAGTCTGAGTTAAATGGCTGCATCAGACCTCTCTGAATTTGAATCGCGCCTCTTGAAGTGGATTTCCCAATCTGATTTTGAAGAGGTTGCTTGGTCAACTAAAAGAGCTGCTGAAGCATTCAAGGTCGAAGAAAAAGAGGTTTACGAAGCCCTTGCTGCACTGACTGGTAAAGTTAAGGATAATATTCACATCTACTACGAAGATGGTGCTATTAGAATCGTTGCAGATGATACAGATTAATCAAATTCAGTTTTTTCTTGAAAAAATTACTTCACGCCAGCGAGGTCGCTGAATTTGATCTTTGGAATCTATAAATTTACGACGAACCCGTAATGAAACCTGATCTATAATCACGACGACAACATACATTACGATAATCAGAGCAAGAACTCGGTCGTAAAGTTGGAATGGTGAAAGATAATAATTTAGGTAATACCCAATTCCACCGGCTCCAACCAAACCTATTACAGAGCCATGCCTAACATTGTATTCGAACATGAATAACATTTGACTAATGAGTGCATTACTCGCTTCAGGTATAGCGAAAAAACGAGCGATTTGCCAGCGTGGTAATCCCATCGCTCGAGCGACCTCCAGGGGTTCTCTACTAACACCTTCAAGAGCTTCATACTGTAATTTCCCAAGATAACCCACTGTGTACATAGTCATCGCAAGGACACCGGCGAATGGCCCCAATCCCACTAAAATGACGAATATTAATGCCCAAATTAATGAGGGAAGGACCCTTAATGCCGAAAGTATTTGTCTAGTAATTTGAGCAAGCCAAGGGGGAGAAAGATTGGTTGCTGCCATGGCAGCAAGTGGTAAGGAAATCACCATTCCAAAAATTGTCGATAAAAATGCGATTTCTAAGGTCTGAGTTATGCCAATAATCGCTGGGCTGCAAGCCCAATCGGCTTCGAATGTACATTGTGGTTTAGACCAAGCGGCACGATCTGTAATGACAGAAAAATCAGGAGGAAAGGCCTCGCCCATGAGAATTGTTAAATTTGTTGAAGCTCGGCTAAAATCTGCAAAATTTATTTCGAGGTGTCGAATTGTTAATATTACTAATAATATCAAATAGATACCTGAGCGAAGAATCGGTCTATTTTTCAGAAAATGAAAAAAATCTACGATTCGATTTGACATTATCAACGGTCTCCTGCCTGAGGAAGAGAATGCTTCTCATTCAAATTATCAAATTCTATCAACGAATTTCCTCTCAATTGTAACAACCTATCACAAAATGTCCTAGCACGCAGAGGATTATGGTCGACAATGCAAATAGCAATATCTTTCTCCTTTGCTAGGCTTCGCAATAATTCAATAATTTCCTTCGCTGTTTCCGCGTCTAATTCTCCTAGGCATTCATCGGCTAATATCAATCTAGGATTCTGAACCATAGCCCTCGCGATGGCAACTCTCCTCTGCTGGCCTCCAGACAAACGATTTACAGATTCGAAAACCTTGTCGCTTAATCCAACAGCCCTGATTGCATCTTTTGTTGCTTCTTGTATTTCCCTGCTCGGTAGAGAAAGAACCGTTTGCAAATATTTTGCTCCTGGCAAGGCCCCCATCAGAACATTATAGCCAACGGATTGATGTTGGATTAATCCTAATCTTTGGGGGATGAGGGCAATAGAACCGCGTTTTGCGTTCATTGTCAAATCACAACAGCATTCTACGCTACCAGAAAGTGGCGATAATAATCCAGCAGCAGTTCGAAGTAAGGTAGTTTTCCCAATTCCTGATCTACCGATCAAGCCTACAATTTCACCAGAATTAATAGTTAGATTAACATCTTTGAGGAGAGGGTTTTCTGTTTCAAAACCAATCGAGGCATTTGAGAAATGCAGTCGAAGTTGATCATTGCTCAAGCCCATGTCTCCTTCATCATGTTCAACTATCGTACTTCTCAGCGAAAAAATTAGCGATTCCAGGGATTGTACCTATCGCATCGCTATACGAGCCAAGATGACCTTCGGTTGTCACTTCAGAAATCCCCGGAGTATTCAAAACACCTTCTAGAATCTCTGAACCACCTTCTGCAGAATTCAAAGCCAAGAATGCATCGGCAATAACATCCATTTTTTCTTGGCTCAAAATTTCCATATTAATCATCATCGGATGGCTAGGAACTCGTCCAAATGCAGGTGAGAGCAATCTATATTCTGAGCGATCGAGACACCAATCATTACCTTCACAATGATCTTCAAACGAAGTTGATTTTGCGAATGCAACATCGCCCACACCTTCAGTCATACAACGGAATCCACCGCTGTATCCGTAATACAGATCGCCTTTTTCTGGAATTGTTGCAGTTCCGAAGTGGTTTTCAATAATTGTTCTAAGACTATCGATTTCACTACTTTCTTCTGATACATCTATCAATCCGTTATTGATCATATAACCCATCGGCATCAGCATTCCAGCAGATTTTAACCAACCGGTGTGACAAGAGTTTTTTCCTTCCAAATCCTCAAGTGATTGTATTGAAGAATTCTCCAAAACCCAAGCTTGTGCAATATAGAAAGTTGAACCATCGCTGTTTTGATTAGCGAGAATAACGTCTAAACCATGTTGCTTCCAAGCGATGAATGCAGCGCCTCCGTCTAGGAATGCGATATCGGCGTGCCCAAATCGCAATGCTTCAATCGCTGCAATATCTGATGAAATCGGATAGAGTTCAACATTAAATCCAGATTCGGCAGCGATAAAATCTACTAATAATTGAGGATTTGCAGACGCGTCATTATAATCATCTTGAGTCTTGTATGCAATCCGGATAACGTCCTCATCAGATTGTTTGAGACATCCAGAAAACGCAGTTGCAATAATTATTAATGTTATCACAAAAGATAGAAATTTTGCCATTTCTCTCAAACTCCCCCCAGTTATTATGGTGCCTTAATCGACTCTGGTATTAGTATTATATATCAACTTTAGGTCACCCTAAACTTTATTCTTTGAGCGATAGAATCATCATTAAAGTTAGTTTGTAAAGGCACATGGCGGGGCGCATATTCAATTGGGCAATGACTATATTTGTCGTTCTTGCATTATTATTGTCTACTATCTCTATCGATGAACATGAGAAGGAACTTCAGAAAAACGTGAAGAAAATGGAACAATTAGGAGGTGGTGGAAGCCTTGAAGATCAATGTAGTTCCATAACATTCGAAGATCTTTTCGATTATTCTTCTGCCATATTTTATTTTGACATTTCAGAAGATTGGGAGAGTGCAACAGTGACTGCAACCGCTTGGGTCAATGGGACTTCAACTGACGACCTCAGAACATCTCTAGATTCATTTCTAGAGGATTTGTTCCCAAGTGGAGGCGATGGTTGGATTTCTACCGATGAAAGAGAGGCGGTTCGCGCAGTTGCATCGGAATGCATCGAGCATGCGTTAACTCGTATTGCATTCCGAGAAGGAGAGGCTCATCGGGGTGGGGTTGGAATCGATTGGAAAAATACTACATGGCAAAGTAACGGAGTTCAAATAGAAGAATGGAATTTAATCCCTCCAAATCATGCTGAAAAGCGTGATTGCGAAACATTTGGTTCAAGTTCTGATTGTTTTGAGATTCCAGTGGCCCCTAATAATGACCGCGATTGTAACACTGCAATTGATGCTTCTTCTGGAATTGATGAGTGTCGCCTTGAGCTATGGATGAATGCAACATTAATGATTCCAGATGTCGAATCTGGTCAACAATATACCCTTGCATTTAACGCATCAAATGTGACTCAAGCAGTCTACGAGTTCACATTCCCACCAACTACAGACCTTCGTATCGACATGTGGGAGGAATGTGAAGGGCGAGATGTTTCCTTTGAACCAGCAACTCATGCCGATGCTCCAATTAGAGGTACATGTTTAGGAGATGGTTCTTCATCTTACACAATAATAGAAAATGACGATGGGAATTTAATTTACACACTAAGTCCAGTCCGACCACCAAGTATGTGGCCTAGTGGTGAAGATATTTTTGCTGATTTTACAATAACCCCTATCCCTATTGATGAACCACCAATTTGGACAGATAAATCACCAGCAGATGGTTCATGGTTTACTTCTCCAAACGGTGGTGAAACACGGTGGGCATCTTGGGATTCAATTTCGGAATGGTTCACAGATGATGGACCCGTGTCTCAACTCGATGTGGTTTGTATCGGTGAATCGACCTTGAATCTTCGACAATCAATGGATAATTCTTTGTGGGCTGAAATTCCTACCACAGATCTAGTCGAAGTGACCTGTGAGGCTGTCGACTCCGCGGGACAGAATAGTGGAAACCGTACTTGGCATCTGGGGGTTCCATTCACTATTTCTACAAACTCACAAGTAATGTCAAACCCACATGAAATAATTGTAACAAAAAATGTAGGTTGGCCGGCTTTGCAAATCGAAGTTGGTTTGACTCAGAATGGTGAAATCGGAGTTAGCGAGGCTACAACTTTGGATTCTGAATCCATCACAATCGCAGTAGCCTCGACAAATATGATTCCTGGCGGGGCACAAGTGTGGGTAAGCGCATCGGGAGAAAATGTGTTTTCGATGGGCTACGTCTATGAATTGGGTATCTTCAAGGAAAGTTTACCGCCATTAATTTCTGTTTCAGAATCAGGTTGGGATGGATCGTTCTATCAAGCTCAAGGTCAATTCAGCGATCCGGATGGAGAAGCTGTTTCTTTCAGTCTAGCAATTGATGGAACTACGGCAGGAAGCATCTCTATTTCAGGAAATTCATGGTCAACTCCACGGATTAATTTCGAATTATGGGAATCAGGTGAGCATAGTCTATTAATCACTGGCTGTGATGATTCCCAAAAGTGCAGTGAAGCCGTCATCGACATAAATAATTCTCACCTTTTTGAAGAAAAAATCATCGAACCAATCGAAAATAATCCAGACACAAGTACAGGCATATTACCTGCCGCTAGCTTGAGCTTGACATTATTATCCTTCACTATCGGTCTCATATACTCGACTCGTCGCGATTGAGTTATGAGTTTCACCGGCAAAGTCGATCGACCTTCTCATGAAGGAGGGATTCTAGCCTCTTTCGAGGGTCGTGCACCTGGCCTTGGAACCGGTATTCGAATCGCCGGAGGGAAATTCCTCGGTCGAGTAAATTCAGTCATTGGAGCGGTGGACGGAGCTTTTGTTCACATCTATCCGCTCGCGAAAGGAATTGAAGTAAACAATACTCTCGGCTCCCCCGTAGAAATAGCACCGCGTGACAGACGTCCACAAAACGATAGAGGAAACCGCAACTATGGCAGGGATAATCAATCGGGAGATCGCAGAGGTGGAAATCAACGTAGAGACGATCGAAGAGGTAATTCTGGAGGCAATCGCTACGGAAACGACAATCGCGGTGGAGACCGCAGAGGTGGTGACAAAGGCAGGTCCAATTATCGTGGTGGCTCAGAACAACGAGGAGGATATTCAGATCGAAGAGGCGGTTCTGGAGGCAATCGCTACGGAAACGACAATCGCGGTGGAGATCGCCGTGGTGGCAATAATGAAAATCCAAATATGAAGCCTGGAGACTGGCTTTGTCCAAAGTGTAAGAATCATAATTACGCTCGACGAGACAAATGTAACAGGTGTAGTGAATCAAAAGATGGAACGACACGTGGCAGTCGTCACACAAAGAAACGAGAGCGTCGACCCGACCGGCCGAAATACAAGAAATCCGATGAAAAAGGTAACTCTAGCAGTGGCTCGAGCCGAGGCCCGAGATCTGGAGGTCGGTCTGGAGGTTACTCAGGTGGACGTGGCGGAAAATCCGGCGGAAAATCTGGCGGATATTCAGGTGGTCGGTCTGGAGGAAGGTCGAGTGGCTCTGGTGGTCGGTCTGGAGGAAGGTCGAGTGGCTCTGGTAGCCGATCTGGAGGAAGATCGGGCGGATATTCAGGCGGTAGAGGCTCTTCAAACCAAGGAAATCGTTCTCGGAATAAAAGACGTTGAGTCGAAATAAATCGAACTATTAACACCCCAGCATTCTTCTCTTGAATCGGTTAGCAGCGCTTATGGCGAAAAGTGGCGAGATGGCTTGGCTCGATGCTATCGAAGCTTCTAAGAATGGAGATTACGAATCGGCTCTTGAATCTGCAAAAGATGTCGTCCACATCGACCCAGAGCATTCTGATGCTTGGATGGCGATTGCAAATTGGTCATTACCTCCAAGAACACGTGGAAAACCTTCACATCCTAGTTTACAGCAATCTGCGAGAGCGGTTGCTGCAGTTCGAAAAGTAATCGCTATTGATCCAGATAACACAGAAGCTTGGGTTCTCGGAGGATGGTTACTCGTCGATCAATTAGGAATGCTCGATGAAGCTCTGGCATGGTGGGAAAGTTATCGCAAACACAGACCAACAGATGTCACTCCACTTATTGAACAAATTTCGATTTTAGTAAACCTTGGACTTTACGAAGAGTGTGCTGATCGACTTAACGATCTTACTGAAGAAGATATGGATGCTCCTTCGAATGAACAAGCAATGAGAATGGATGGAGTTCGCCGAATGGTAGAAAGAGCAGCAAAAATGGAGGCTGATAATATATTTAAGCCTCAAAATCACAAACATCCACGATGGAAAGTTATCGAGAAAATGAAAAAAGTCAAACCGATTTCATCGACCTTTTGGTTGGTAATGTTCATAGCACCAATAGTCTTTATTTTCGGTACTTTAACGATGTCACTTATCGGTGATTCCGTCTTTGGAACCATCCTAGTTTTCATAATCATCTTGGCGATGTTTGCTTTCCTCACTAGAGTCTCAATGGGCATGTTACAGAAGAGGAATAGACATGCTCTGGATATTGATCGAGCAATTGATATGGAAACGACCTCGGGGAAATTATGTATTCCTGAATCGATTAGATATAGCGTCGTTTACAATTCAATGCTCACAAAACGTAGTCCATCGCTACAATCTAGATTGGAGCACATTATTGAAGCAGATGAGAAGATAAATCAACATTGGGAAATTAACTTACCAAATTGGTCAAGTATCGTAGAGGATGAAAATTACACCGATATCGATGAAGATTTACCACCGCTAGACTAAGTCCCAGCGCTAAAATCACTATTGTAAGCAATTTGCTCTGCTGTTAATTCATCGATTTCGAAGCCATGTGCTGCAAGTTTGAGCGAAGCGAGATCCCTGTCTTGTTCAGCTGAAATATCATAGACTAGATTGTCCCAATCCAGTCCTTCTTCAGCCAACTTACAAAGAGCTAAGAATTGGTTAGCAAAAGACATGTCCATGACTTCAGAAGGATGCCCTTCAGCAGCTGCAAGGTTTACCAATCGACCTCGAGCCAATAAGTGAATTGTCCTACCATCAGAAAGAACGAAGGCTTCGTTATTATCTCTAATCGTGTAAACATTTGAAGCCCGTTCTTCTAACTCAGGAATGTTGATTTCACAATCATAATGACCAGTATTAGAGATGATTGCACCCTCTTTCATAGAATCAAAATGCCTACCTACCAATACATCCTTCATTCCAGTTGCAGTACAGAAAATGTCGCCAATCTTTGCTGCATCATCCATTTTCATAACTCTAAATCCATCCATTACCGCCTTCAATGCAGGTAATGGATCAACTTCTGTTACGACGACATTAGCTCCCATTCCACGTGCACGCATCGCTAAACCTCTGCCACAATGACCGTAACCTGCTACAACGAAAATCTTCCCGGCAAGGAGAACACTTGTAGCTCGAATAATTCCATCCAGAGTTGATTGGCCTGTTCCATGTACGTTATCAAAATCCCATTTGGTTTCAGCATCGTTAACTGCGATTACTGGATATTGTAATTGACCAGCATCCGCCATCGCTCGTAATCGGTGAACGCCGGTAGTAGTCTCTTCGGTACCGCCGATTATGCCTTCTGAAAGTTCTGGAAAAGTACTGTGAACTCGATAAATCAAGTCGGCGCCATCATCTAAAGTCAATGTTGGCTTGAAATCTAGAGTTCTATCAATGCATCTGTAAAAATCTTCGTCGTTTTGCCCATACCATGCATGGACACTGTATCCTTCGCGAGCTAGCCAAGCGGCAACATCATCTTGAGTCGATAAAGGATTACAGCCGGACCATGCAATTTCTGCTCCTGCTGCCGCAATAGTTTCGATGAGAATTGCGGTCTCTTTTGTGACGTGAAGACATCCAGTTACCCGTTGTCCTGCCAATGGTTGTTCGATAATCGCCTTCTCACGAAGTTCGGCTAAGGCTGGCATCCTACTACGTGCCCAAGCTACCCTTAACTCGCCTGCATCAGCGAGTGAAATATCCGCTACGGTATACGGCCCAGAGGTATCCATGATTCAATGCGTCCGCCTATATCTCTTCAAGGTACGGCTTAACATACCCGAATCGCAATAGCGATTCAACTACTAATGACTATTCGTTAATTGCCGTCTTGCTTCTGTTGGGCATAATACGAGGCATAGTATTGCTCAGCATATTGCCGCGCAGTCTGTTCATCATATCCTGATGCCACCATCTGTTGTACGTAAGCTTCCACAGGATCCATCTGCTCGACGCCACCGAATTGTTCGACGACATCTTCAGCCTCATCCTTTCCACCTCGTCCACGCATGACCAAGGTCACACCAACAACTGCTCCGATCGCAATGAATGCTACAATTCCAATTATAATAGGGCTTATTCCTTTACTTCCAGGGCAACCTTTTGCATTTGGATCACTGTCACAAGGGTCAACTGTTTGAGGTAATAGATTAATGTCTCTTTGATCGAATAAAATATATCTTGAACCATCACCTTCTGTGATTTTGAAGTATAATGTTGCAGATACTCCAGATACATCGTATAAATCAGAAATATCGAGAGTTAAAGTAAATGAATCACCATCTCCGAGATTTTCTGTATTGTTGAATTTACCAATTGATTTCTGAGTAATCTTTTGGGTAGCAGTATAATCCAATATTGCTGGATCCAATGCTACTTCGACAACAACATCACTGTTCTCAGCTCCACCGAGGACTGAACCAGCAATCGTGACTAGATTATCTGATTGGGAATCAGTTGGTCGAGGTGAGATGAAATTCACTACCGGCTCATCGTCTCCGAAATCTTCACCGACGATAATAAAGTATATTCGATACTTACTTTGAGTTTGTTTACCAGCCTTATCATAAACAATTAGCTCAACACGAATATCTTTCTCAATTACCGAACTTGAAGTGATATTACGGAATGTGTAACTCCATTCATCACTAGCAGAAGCAGGTATCTGCCATTCGTGCTGTTCATCGCTAAATTCTCCGACTGGCATATCATTGACAACTCGCCATTCGTATAGTGCGATTCCAGTCTCACCTTCCGGTGCATCTGGATCGCTACTATTCTCACCGGTGAAAGTGACGGTCAAATCGCCGCTGTCAGTCAATCTTACTCGATAAACTGGCCAATCGACTCCACCGATTGGCTTGACACCATCATAAGAGATATATTCGGCATTATCCTCATCATAAACAATTGTTGCTTGTGCATCTGGATAGAAATCATCAGCAAGTGTATCATTCGTAATCAGAGTGACGTAGGTAATTCGAGTATGGCCCTCATCATCATGCAGGTAGAGAACGATATCCCATTCAGCACCGATTCGGCATGGTGCCGTGCTGTCTCCAGCACAGAACGTACCGAGTGTTGGAATTGAAGGCGATACTTGTGATGAATGGCTGATTATTCCCGAATCGAGAATCGAACCATCCCAGCCAGTAACTGAATCGTTATTGCCAGACTCAAGAGTCCAATCGGCAATGAGTCCACCAACTTCAGAAACATAACTGAATTCTAGTTCAGCGTTGCTCTTGATGTACTTCACACGATATGCACCAGTAGTTGGATCAAGCACGACTGACTGTCCATTAATTGTCAAATCAAAACTATCTCCTGCAATTCCGAAATCAGTTGGATAAGGAGTTAAATGGTAAGCCAACATATTCGACAATAGAGGAATATTTTCTCCGCCATATGCTTCCGATACACTTGGATTTTCAACATCGACAGTTGTTACAATCAATCCGCCAGCGCCATAATTACACAAAGACAACAGTGAATGACCCTGAGTTTCATCCTTCAGCAAAGTATGGAAAGTTCCACCTTGAAGGCTGATTCGCCCGCCACAAACTGCCGGAACTTGATGCTGGTAAACTTGACTAGCAACATCAATTCCAGCAATGGCAACATAATTTCCTGCATGAATTCCAGAGAAGGTCACAGGGTCAATGCCATTCATAATTGGATGGAATTGATCTTCGATAGATAAATTCTCGAAAAGAATCCTGTTATCAACTGTGAAATTAAATTGATTGCGATCCTTAATCGACATATCGAATGGCAAATTGTTCGGGTCGTATGCATTCTGGTAAGGACCGAGATGCATCTGTACAGTTCCACCATCGACTGACATGAACTCTTGTAATGTGTCGACAACGCTTAGCCCATCAGATTCACGGGTTTGTGCAAGTAAGGTATAGTATTGACCGTAAACAACATTGTAGTCGGTTTGCCAAGGTAGTAGTACCTTATTGTAATGTTCAACCCAATCAGGAGTTGCGTATGTATCCCAATCACTAACATGTAATTGTGTGTAGGTCATCCCCATCGATTGAAGGTCTTCCTTAACACGCTGAAGTCTATTCTGATCAGTTGGGTTTGAGAGAATTAATACATCAATTTCGTCCATGAAGGTAATCAAGAAGAAACGATCATTTCCGGATAATTCACCATCCTCAGTAAATACTGCATAGAAGCTAATATTGTATTCATGTCCATCATACCATGAATTGTACGGGGCTGTCCAATTTGCTTGACCACGCTGATGAGGAGCGAGATCGAACGGACCATTTTCAGCATCTTCTTCGAAAACGGTTTGGCCAGTAGTTTGATCGACGATTTTCATCGTAACCTGATACTCAGCAGCAATAACTCCATTGAGCAATGGTACAGCAAAACTGTGGGCAGATGAATCATCGATTGGGTAGATGCACTCATAGGTAATATCAGTCGTGCATTCCAAAACATCTGGTTGCATTAGAGTGATATCTGCACTAGCGATACTGAACATAATAGTGGTATAATTATTCGCAGTATTAACCTCTGATTCATTGTACCATGCAGTTGTTGGGTCAGTATTATCGAATAATGTTTTGACATCAATTCGGTATATTCCACTCTGGAAATCATGATTACCAAGAGCCACGGTTTGACGCTCGGAAGCATCCATTCCAGTTACACTGACATTGTAGTTACCATCATCTTCGAAAGTGAATTCCTCAATTCTGATATTATCGATTGCAAAACCTGCTAGGCCGGCATTTCCGTTAACCCCATCATCATTTGATTGGAATCTCCAAGTAAGCGATATCTCGGAACCTGCCAAACTAGTACACTGATCTTCCCACTCAAATGTGCTTTCGCTAGTCATATTTAGCAAGAAAACATTCGTCAAATCAACTGTTACAGATTTCACAATATTCTCTGAATCGAACCAAACGACTGAGTTGTAACGGTCAGAGTGATCGCCGAAATATTCGACTTCATCATACCCATTACCATCGAAATCTTCGCATAGGTCACCATATCTGGGACCATTTTCATTCAAATCGGTCCAACTTCCTTTGATTAGACCATTGAAGGTTTCACCATCTTTTGTCCATGAAATTTCAAGTTGTGCCGCATCCCTAATAGCGAGAATATTTCCATTGCTATCCTTAAGATGATCACCTTCAGCATAATAATCAAAAGTCAAATATGCGAAATCAGCACCTTCTGCACCGATAGGAATATCTGGAATTGTTACGGTTTCGTTCCAATTATCACCATAACCAGAATCAGGATGACCTAACCAATATGCATGGTTATTGAAGACGCCTCGATTCTGAGGCAACATTGCATTAGAGCCCGAAGAATCATCTAGACGACTGCCATTTTCATTACCATCATCTTCCCAAATAGGCTCAAATCCAGAGAAATCTTCAATTGCAACCAAATCGGGTTCTGCATTTCTAATCAACGCTTCAACAACGAAATCAGTAACGGTATTTCCATAATTCTGAACCTTGACATTGATATCTCTATCACCTGACGCATAACGAACACCATTCTCTAGATCAATCCATGCTTCTTCAGCCATTCCGGGATCGAAGAGGTTGTTGACCGTTAATTGAAATTTGACTAAATCATTGGTATCATCAGCATTAGTGAATCCAGATTCATCATTGAGTTCGGTAGAGATGAAATATGTTGTATTGTCAACGAAATTTGCTGTCAATGAAATATCTCGGGTTTCACCAGCAGCAAGATCAGAAAATGCGATATTTTGAGAGACCTGTTCGGTAGTTCCGAAGGTGACATCACTTTTTCTGATTGTTAGATTATCGAATGCAAAGCCATCTAATCCTGTGTCTTGGGAAGAACCAGCAGGTCCAACCGAACCCATCAATCCAGAACGGAAACGGAAGCGAATGTCGATTACTTGACCCGCATATGGAGTCAAATCAATTGATTCACGTTCATCTTCATCGGGAGATGTTCCTCCTCCATCAACAAAATTCAGCCAACCTGTTGCAGTTTCAGTGTACATATTTCCATTGTAAGTATTGTATTCTGGGTCAACGCCTTGAGCTAGAATTCTAAACCAGCGTTCATTATCCCAGCCACCGCTGAAAAATACTTGTTCCCATCCACTTCCATCACTCCAAACTTCGATACTGCACGAATCCTCGTACAACCATCGTTCAACGACATCGAATTGTTCGGCCAGATAAAGTTCGAAATAATCAGCCGAACACATCAAGGAGAGGTCGAGGAAAGCTGCATCGGCACCGCTAAGATCGACATTTTCGAGAATGACAGCCTCATCCATATTGTTGTAATAACCAGATTGATTATCATTATTTTGGTAATCCATTCCCGCCCAATAATAATTAGTTGGATTAGAATCTGCTTCCCACCAAGAGTCATTTTGAGTCACTGAAGAACCGGTTTCAATGTGCCATGAAGATAATCCATCTTCATATTCCCCAGTGTAGGAATATTTTACAAGATTACAATTTGCACAATTCGTAGAGTCGGTGACGCCATCGAAATTATTTGAATAAACTACCGTGTCAGTACCTCCTAATACTTCTTTAACTTCCAAATCAACATCGATTGAACCACTAATAGGATTCAATCCCGTATTCTTTACAGTAACATTGACCCAACGACTACCCTCACCGATTTGTGCTTGGCCTGTTGCGGGGTTTCTCGCAGCAGGAGCCACGGTAACCGATGTGATACCCATATCTTCGTTATCAAGTGATAAAACCGACAAGAAATCTCCTGCTCCGGGCCAACCTTGAGTATCTAACCACATTGCATTGTTCGCGAACCTGTATGAATAATCTCGTTGACCAATTACAATTTCGAAAGCGCTATTCTCGCCACCTGCGAGTTGCCCTGGAACTGCCATCGTAGGTCGACGACCGACATCGAAGGATAGCGACGAAAGATATCCGGGTCCGGCAGGATTAGCAAGAATAATTTCTACAGAGTTGATTTCTCTTAGGTTATCGAGGAAGAGATATGTTTGATTTTGGGAACTTGAATCTTGAACTCGAGTCAAAGTTAATTCTGTTGGAACGAAGAAATCCATCTCCCCATCTCGATTAATATCTTCAATCGTTATCGAAGCACCCTTGAAATCACCGAGAACAACGTAATTTTGAGTATCCCATGAACTACCAACTTTAGTCGCATATGAGAGATTTCCAGTAATGCCATCGACAGCGGCAATTAAATCAATTTCGCCATTATCATCAGTATCCTTGATGTCGATACCGTAGAGAGGATAATTATGCTCGGCATCGAGCTTAAAGTCGTGAACACCTTGTGCGCCAGGAGCAATAGGATTAGGATATTGACCTTGCACACAATCGAATTCGAGAACAGTCATGTTATCATAATGTCCGACTGAATTCCCAACTCCGGTGTTAAAGGGGGGTGTACGAAGCAACCAAATGTCGAGATCCTCACAATCTCCAGTTGGGGCGCCAATACCTCCTCCGAGGACAGTTTCACCCCAATGTCCTAACATCAAATCGGTGTAAATACCATGTGTTAATGGAACAATCAATGTTTGTTGAGCAGTAATCAAGGTTGGATCTGGCCCGCGGTAAATCTGAATGTATTGATTAGACGCAGTTGCATCCATGACGTTCATGACGATGTCTGCATCACCGTCATCATCGATATCGCCAACTGCCATATCTGAGAGGTATGGGTTTGTTACCGTGATTGTAGAATCACTCCATTCGTTGACTCGCTCGGAACAATCACCCCAAAGAATAGTTAAATTTCCAGGTCGAACGAATGATTCACCTACGAATCGAATATTCTGTTGATAGTAGATTAAATCGTTGACTTCATCACCATCGACATCCGCAACTTCTACTCTTGTCCCGTCTGCTGTATCACGGAAACCTGCGCGGTGAGAATCATTATTGGAAATGAAGACATCTTGTCTATCGCCGAAACCCCCAAATCCATCATTGTAAAGAACAGAAACGAAATGACCCATGGTACTCGCTGAAGCAATGTCATTGTCTCCATCACAATCTAAATCTCCAATCGAGATATAGGAAGGATCTCGTTGAACTGCATACTGTGTAATTCTCGATGCTGACACGGCGGGAGCCATAGTCAATAACATCGAACTAAGCATCAATGTAACGAGTAAAATCGCTCTCCGACTTGCTTTCTTTTGATTTCGGGTAGTCTGCAGACCATACAGCATAATCTATCGGACTTTCGAATCGTTCTTAGCCCTTCGCCAAAGTTGATTTTTTCAACACCATAGGTGTTGGAACAATATTTATCAATTTACTGAGAGATTAACCAACTTGGATTAGGTGCATATTGTATTTCAGCACCACCATGAATTTTTTCCAATCGGCCCATCATCCATAGTCGATTCAAAAACAATTCTAAATCAATTCCTTGACGATTCATTTTCTCTCCAACTAAATCCTCAATTGAGCTTATTGGCAAGGATGTATGTCCATGTTCACGAACTACTAATGTCAGTAATATTTGCAACCAAGATTCAGCCATCGGATCACCGGATAAGTTATTTGAAAGTGGCTCAGGATCCTCAATTGATTCTAAAAATTCCCGCATATATTCGAGCTGTGGATCACTTCTAGATGGCCCGTCTAATTCTGAAATTCTTGCCTGAACATCAAGGTCTCCAACCCTCCTAACAACTGCTGGAATACTTGACGGATCGGGAGTAGGGCCCGGTAATCGCTCCTCTTCTGAGACCGGCTCAATCAATAATTCAGAATCCCCCATCGCCGGTCTCGATTCAGATTCATCATCTGAGAAGTGGCCGGCAACCGGCTGAACGAATCCAACTCGGCCTTGTAATCCTAAATCTTCTCGTACAGAATTCACCCATCTGGCTTCACCCTCAACCATCACATCGACATCATGTTCGGGTGAGCGGAATCGGAAACGAACCGTGCCTCGAAGTTGCATGTCAAGTCCTCTTGGGGTTATCTACCAACGGTGCTTCCTGTTTGAATCTCACGCTTCGGCAAGATTTCTCAAAACCGTCTGAAGAATGCCACCATTACGATAATATTCCACCTCAACAGGAGTGTCTAATCGCACTACTGCATCAAAGTTTATCTCATTACCATTCGGTTTTTTTGCTACTACTTTTATTGTAGATAAGGGTGTTAATTGAGCACTGGTTGGTATCTGAAATAATTCGCTTCCGTCTAAGCCTACAGTGTCTGCATTCTCTCCATCTAAGAAGGTTAACGGCAGCACGCCCATACCGACTAAATTTGAACGATGAATTCTCTCAAAAGAGGTTGCGATTACCGCCTTCACACCGAGTAATAATGTCCCTTTGGCTGCCCAATCTCTGCTGCTTCCAGTGCCATATTCTGAGCCAGCAAGAACTACCAGGTCTTGGCCATCATTCAGATATCGCTGGCTCGCTTCAAAGACAGTAGTCACCTCACCGGTTGGGAAATGGGTAGTGAACCCGCCCTCCATCCCATCTGCTATCTGATTACGAATTCGAACATTTGCGAAAGTTCCTCGCATCATCACTTCGTGATTGCCTCTCCGACTTCCAAATGAATTAAAATTTCGCGGAATGACTCCATGCTCGACCAGATATTGCCCTGCAGGGCCGTGGTGTGGAAAGGCTCCTGCTGGAGAAATATGGTCGGTTGTCACCGAATCACCAAATTTCAGCAGAACTCTCGCATCCTTAATCGGTCGGATTGGTTTCGGTTCCGGCTTTATTCCTTCAAAGAAGGATGGAAGCCGAATATACGTCGAATCATCATCCCACGGATAGAGGGCTGATGGTGAACTTGGAATTGCATCCCACTTTGGTTCTTCCAAAATATCCGAGTATTTATTTTGGAACATTTCTGGATTAATACTCGAAGCGACTACCGATTGAACCTCAGCATCGGTTGGCCAAATATCAGCGAGCATCACCGGCTCGTCCTCATTAGTATAGCCGATTGGATCATTCTGTAAATCGATGTTTAATGTTCCCGCAAGTGCATAAGCAACGACTAATGGCGGGCTCGCGAGATAATTCGCTTTGATTTTTTGATGTATTCGTCCTTCAAAATTACGATTTCCTGAAAGAACACTTCCAACAATCAATTCTCCTTCATCAATTGCGGATTCAATCTCCGTATCAAGTGGACCAGAATTGCCGATACAAGTAGTACAACCATAGCCAACAACGCTGAATCCTAAGGCCGCCAATTCTTCTGTCAAACCGGCTGCGTCATAATATTCAGTAACTACACGAGATCCTGGTGCTAAACTCGGTTTAACCCAAGGTTTCACTTCGAGGCCTTTTTGGCGAGCATTTCTTGCGAGTAATCCAGCTGCTAACATTACACTTGGATTACTCGTATTTGTGCAACTCGTAATCGCTGCGATTACTAGGTCGCCATGTTGTAATTCATAATTTTGTCCGGCGACCTGAACAGAATCATCATTCCTAGTCGAATCAATTCCATGACCTCTATGGCCGATAGGAGCGTTCAGACTCTGTTTCCAATGATTTCGCATGTCTGAAAGGTCAACGCGATCCTGAGGTCTTTTGGGACCGGCTAAAGCGGGTTCAACCGTACTCAAATCTAGTGAAACTGTGGAGGTGAATTTAGGAGTAGGTGTGGAGGAATTATAGAATAATCCTTGAGCATTCAAGAAGCGTTTCACATTCTCTACTTGAGATTGTTTTCTCCCCGATAGCAACATATAATCAAGAGTTGTTTGATCAACAGGGAAATATCCACAAGTCGCTCCATATTCAGGTGCCATATTTGCGATGGTCGCACGATCTGGCAAACTCAAATTGACAATCCCCTCACCATAAAACTCGACGAATTTACTGACAACTCCATGTTCACGCAATATCTCAACAATTCGCAAGGTCATATCGGTTGCAGTCACTCCTGGATTCAATGAACCCGTCAATTCGAAACCGATAACTTCCGGTAAAAGCATGTAAATGGGTTGGCCGAGCATTACGGCTTCAGCTTCGATTCCACCAACGCCCCATCCAAGAACACCTAGTCCATTAATCATAGTTGTATGTGAATCAGTTCCAACTAAAGAATCGGGCAACCAAACGCCATTTTCTTCCCTAGCAACGCTCGCAATCCATTCTAGATTAATTTGGTGAACAATACCTCTCCCCGGAGGTACTGCACGGAAATTATCTAAACTCATTTGCCCCCATTTCAAAAATTTATAACGTTCCATATTACGCTCATATTCTATCTCAAGATTTTTTTTATGAGCATTTTCAAACAGGCCCGAAACATCGACCTGAACGGAGTGATCAATGACCAAATCGACCGGAACCTGAGGATTAACTTTCTCTGGATCACCACCTAATTCGACCATCGCATCTCGAAGAGCTGCGATGTCGACAACCGCAGGAACTCCAGTGAAATCTTGCAATAATACTCGGCTTGGGTTGAAAGGAATCTCTTCAGGGTTCATCTCAGGAGACCAAGCAGCAATTCTCTTTACATCCTCTTCGGACACTAAGAAACCATCACAATTTCGAAGAGCTGATTCAAGTAAAATTCGAATCGAAAATGGCAAATCATCTAGTTTGCAAAGTCCTGCTTTCTCGAGGGCTAAAAGTGACATGAATTTGCCCGACTTGCCATTGGATGTTTCGAATTTTGATGCTGCTGAAAAGGGATCGTTTGCACTCATCAAATCACCTGTGATATTGCCGCCTCATCGCCGATACATGAAGTTGACTAATTTGTGCCTACATCGACGCTGACTGGTTCAACTTCAACTCTCGTTAATATCGACACTTACTAATCGAACTTCGTGGACAGGAGATTGACCCTCTGAACCATCTGGTTGAAGCTCAAGCGAAACATCACTAATCGCAGTAACATCATTCAATCCGGCGATTACCATTCCGAAAACCGTGTGAATACCATCGAGATGACTTGGAGTGCTATCGGAAGGTACGATGTAAAATTGGCTTCCACCCGTGTTAGCTGCACTGGTTTTTGCCATCGCCAGAGCGCCTGGTGTGTGAAGCAAGCCGTTAGTAGCCTCATCACCAAGAGTCCAATCTTCCATCCTACAAGTTTCAGGGGTATGTTGAACGCCTTGACTATTCGCAGCCTCACCATTACAATATCCATACCATTGAGCTGCATGCCCACCTGAACCGTCAGAATTCGTAAAATCCCCACCTTGAATCATGAAATTATTCATTATTCGGTGGAATATCGTATGGTCATATGCACCACTATCAGATAGTCGCCTGAAATTATCGACATGATCTGGTGCTTTATCTTCAAATAATTCGATGGTGATGTGCGCTGTCGTTCGATCACCCTCATCCCCACCTGCTGGCACATAGGAAATCTCCATCGTAGCAGTCAAGGTTTCTTCTTGATTGATAATCCCGCCAGCATATTTCAGTCCGACTAAAAGTATCATCCCTGCGATTAAAATTACTACCAATCCAGTCGGTGTTGGGCTACCATCGTCAAAAATTTGTAAACTTGTGCCCAGCGAAATTCCCGCCTCATCCATCATCCCAGTCAATTGATTCAAGCTGCGACGAACATCCTTATTTTTGGGTTCGAATTTTAATGAATTATTGTAATTCTTGTAAGCACTCTGCCAATTTTTCTTTTGGTGGCTGTCATTTTCGCTACCTAATTCAACAAATGCATCTGCTGCTAATTGGCAGGTTTTTGCTTTATCAGAATCGCTATCGCTAAGATTCCATGCCTCTTCACGTAACAATTTCACTGCTCGGTTTGCATTTCCATTATCAGTGAGGTTTGCCGCCTCAGCCCAGATATTTTTCAGTCCCTCAGGAACTCCCATGAGGGTGGCCGAGTCGGCACTCATTGAAAACCGCAACGGATGATGATTTCCCTGAAAATAGAAGAATTGTGGGACGGCAATGCCTAAGACCGGCTCGCGTCGGCAACACGTCCGCGTAAGCACTGGATTGGCGCGCTTCCTTGGAGAATGTGGAAATAATGACCCGCATCATAAATGACTTCACTCTCAATATCGCTACAGCTAATGGAACCGGTTCACAATCAGCGAATCTGATTATTCTAAACTCAATATTTGAAATGGGAGTCCCAGTAAGTGGAAAAAATTACTTCCCTAGCAACATATCCGGCTTACCAACTTGGTACATTATCCGTGTCAGCGATGCAGGATATCAAGCACCTGGAAATGAGACAAATTACCGAGTAATCATGAACAAAGATACTTGGGTTGATGATATTGAAAAGGCAGAATCTGGCTCGGTGATAATTTACAATGAAAATGTCAAATTACCTATCGAACGCGATGATTGTACAGTCTTCGGTATGCCGATGACCAAAATGGCAAGAGGAGTTAATCCGAAGTTATCAAGAATGATTGCAAATATGTATTATGTAGGGGCTCTCGCTCATCTTCTCAAAATTGATGATGAAGCAATATTGAAAGCAGTTACTAACCAATTCTCTGGTAAAGAAAAAGCCATTGAATTGAATATGCGTGCTATCGGTGAAGGTCGGGAATATGCTGCTGAAAACTGGCTTGATGAAGTTGAACATCAAGTAGAAGCTAGAGAAAAAGACCCGAATTCTTTCCTTATCGATGGAAACGAAGCAACTGCTCTAGGCTCGATTTATGGAGGAGTAAATATGCTTGCATGGTATCCGATTACTCCATCTTCCTCGGTAGCTGAAGAAATTATCCAATGGTTACCGAAACTTCGCAATGGTGAGGACGGTGGAGCGACTTGTGCTGTTTTACAAGCTGAAGATGAATTGGCTGCGGCCGGAATGGTTCTCGGAGCAAATTGGGCGGGAGGACGTGGAATGACCGCTACAAGTGGCCCAGGA
The DNA here is from genome assembly GCA_018654845.1 of Methanobacteriota archaeon. Taxonomy (GTDB): domain Archaea; phylum Thermoplasmatota; class Poseidoniia; order Poseidoniales; family Thalassarchaeaceae; genus MGIIb-O2. Next base: position 140,656 of record JABIKU010000035.1, read on the forward strand.
ATTTCATTAATGTCAGAATTTATTGGACTGGGCTATTATGCTGAAATTCCTGCTGTTTTCTGGGATGTCAATCGAGTTGGTCCATCAACAGGACTCCCCACTCGAACACAACAAGGCGATCTTAGTATGCTTTACGAAGCGAGCCATGGCGATACCCAACATATCGTACTAATTCCTGGAACAGTTAACGAATGCTTCGAATTTGGTTGGAAAATTTTCGATGTTGCAGAACGATATCAAACCCCGGTATTCGGATTCAGCGACCTGGATTTAGGAATGAATCACTGGGAAACATCCGGCTTCGAATATCCACCAACTAAAATGGATCGAGGAAAAGTTATCCGAACCCAAGCGCAGTTGGATGCCATCGAAAATTATGGCCGCTATCGAGACATAGATGGTGATGGGATTTGTTATCGAACATTACCCGGTTCAGGATTAGAACCAATTCTAACTAGAGGAACCGGTAGAGATGAAGACGGTATTTATTCAGAAAATCCAGAAGACTATGTCAAGCATATGGCTAGATTGAAGAGGAAGATTGATGGTGCACGAGATGAACTCCCAGCACCAATTATCCGTGAAGAAGAGAATAAGCAAGTTGGAATAATTTATTATGGCTCTATGGAGAATGTTATCGTTGAAATCGACGATATGTTGGAGTCAACAGGACTTTCAGTTAGTACATGTAGAGTTCGATCTTTACCTTATCATTCCGAGGTTCAACAATTTATCGAAAGCCACGAACAAGTCATTGTTCTCGAAATAAACCGTGATGGCCAATTATTTGGAATTCTACGCAAGGAATTACCTGTAAATTTACTCAGCAAGATGCACAAAGTTGCCTATAGTGATGGCCTACCTCCACGAGCACAAATTTACTCAGATTTAATTCTTGAAACTATACACATGGAGGTGAGCGTATGAGCCTCATAAAACTCAACGTGATAGATCTAGAAAAAACAGACTACAAGGGTGGGAAATCCTCCCTATGCCCTGGCTGTGGCCATGACCAAATTTCGAATGTGATTATTCAGGCGGCATGGGAAAATGGAATCCCACCAGAATCTATCGCAAAGATGAGTGGAATCGGTTGCTCTTCGAAAACACCGGCATACTTTCTCGGTAAATCACACGGATTCAATACAGTTCATGGAAGAATGCCATCGGTTACAACCGGTGCGAATATGGTCAACAAAGATTTGTCCTTCATTGCCGTTTCCGGCGATGGCGATACAGCGAGCATTGGAATTGGTCAATTCATTCATGCAATTCGACGAAATTTGAACATGGTTTACATCATTGAAAATAACGGCGTTTATGGATTGACAAAGGGGCAGTACTCAGCTACCGTAGAAAAGGGCTCAAAGAAAAAGAAAGGAATGCCTAATGAGCAACAACCAATCGATCTTTGCGCTATGGCTATTAATCTAGGTTGCAGTTTTGTCGCTCGCTCATTTTCAGGAAGTAAAAAGCAATTGACCAGCCTTATCCGAGCTGCAATGAGTCACAAGGGCATGGCTATTATTGATGTGATTTCACCATGTGTATCATTTTCAAATAACGATGAATCGTATCGTTCGTACAATTATGTCAAAGGAAATGATGAAATTCTCCATATCGTTGACTACATTCCTCACTTCACCCCGTTGGCTGAAGTTGATATTCCTGAAGGAAAATTTGAAGATATCAAAATGTTCGATGGTTCGACATTACGCCTCGAAACAGTCGGTAGTAACCATGACCCTTCGGATGCAGTCTCAGCATTGGCAGCAATTCACCATGCAACAGGGGAAAATAAGCATGTGACAGGGCTTCTTTACTTCAATCCAGAAATAGAAACTACCGACGAAGCACTAGGACTTACCGATACACCTTTGGTAAATCTCTCAGAGAATTTGATGCGACCGAGTGCAACTAGCCTTGAAGCAGTCAATCAAGGATTCAGAAACAATTGAGTTTATTCACAATTTTCCAAGGATTTACCGCCTCGGTTTCTTGAAATAGATGAGCCATCTCGGCAGTATACTAGTCCCTTAGTGTAGTGGTCCATCATGTGGGGTTCTGGATCCCACGACCCTGGTTCGAATCCGGGAGGGACTACCAATTTCTTGCAACCCTGAAGAGTTTAAATCAAATATTTCTGGATCATTATCGGTAATCCAGCATG
>JABIKU010000036.1 GCA_018654845.1 Methanobacteriota archaeon
GATTATCAGTCTTTATTATCACATAGTATAAGTGCCAACCCACATACTCGGATGTAGGAGAAATGCGAGGGGGATGCACCACTCCACCCTGAGGAAGAAGAATGTCTGATGAAATTAGAATCCAAGAACTGCTACAGAGAGACGTCTACATTGGCGATAAATTAGTCGGTGTAATTACCGGCGAGAGGTTTCATCCTCGAGATGAATGCGTCCAATCGGTGCGCATACAGGTCACTGGGGATGTGGCTGACGAATACATGCGAAAGCCGTCTGAATTCGCTCCACTATCAAAGGAATTACTTCACAGTATTCGTCCAGATGGCAGCGTCAAGTTGTCGAAATCTATTCGAGAACTACAACGACGCTGGAGAAATACGGTGCGAATCAACGAGAAATTGTATGCACCGGATGAATTGATGGATCGAGCTGTGCTCGACAATGATGGTGTAGATATCGGCAATGTCATCTCGATGGTTAAGGTGAAGCGAACCTACAAAGGAGTCGTCGTAAAACCTCATTATATGGTGAAAAACAAGTATAATTTGCCAGATACTATCACAATTCCAGTTGCTCAGATGAGCCGTACTACCGCTCGCCTGGACGAGGTAATACTTCGCTGCTCGACAAAGAGATTGGTTACTTTACCTACTTATCTCAAGCTCAACGATCCGGATTTCGAAGAAGAATGATTGAAACGGCCATCTGCGGCCATTATTTGTGCAATTCATCACTATCGATAGCAATCGCTCAGATTAGAGAATTGGTGGGCATGACAGGATTTGAACCTGTGGCCTCCCGGTTATCAGCCGGGTGCTCCAGCCAAACTAAGCTACACGCCCTTGAGCAGACCCCGCGAAATAGCGCTCTATTTTGAAGATACCCGTCAGCATTTGCTAAGTTTTTCTCGGGCGCGGGTAAAAAAAACTATTCCGCGCCCGGCATTATCATGAAGGGTGTCCCGCTCGCCACCATCAGATATGCCAGTCGTGAGCGGGTCATCCAGCCGCGAAGTGGCTCAATCTCTGTCTCCACTTCTAGGGATGCAGTACACCGAATTAGTGAGCCGAAGATTCCCCGATGGGGAGGGTTATGTACGTGTTCCAGAAGATGCTATCGATGCAGTTCGAAGTGAAGCCACGGTTTTGGTTTCGAATACCTACCCCGATTCAGGAGTATTACAGACGATTTTGATGCTCAAAGCGCTTCGTGACGTGCGCCGCGGTGAATTGTCAAATGTGAAAGGTATCGAGCCGCAAAAAATGTCAGATGTTGGCAGCGGTTTGTATCTCGCTATTCCTTACTACGGTTATTCTCGCCAGGACAAACGCTTCTCGAAAGGAGAGGCGATCTCAGCTCGAGTAATCGCAGAAATTCTCAGTGATTATTGTGATGGCATCGCTATTCTCGATTTGCACGAACCAGCAGTTCTCGATGGAATGGATTTGCCAATCCGTTGTGTCAGTGCGATGCCAGAAGTGGCCGAGCGTTTGGCAAAGGAAGTCAAGCCTGATTTCATTCTCAGTCCAGATAAGGGTGCAATCGCTCGCGCCACCGAGGTAGCGAATTTGATTGGATGCGAATTTAGCTACCTCGAAAAGACTAGAATTGATGCACATACGATTGAACATCAACCAAAGGATTTGGATGTCAATGGAAAAATTGTTGCAATCGTCGATGATATGATCAGCACTGGAGGAACAATTTGTCGAGCCAGTGATGCTCTACTTCGACAAGGCGCGACAGAAGTTCACGCCGCCTGCACCCACGGATTGTTTACCGGCGGTGCGATTTCTCGGCTAGCGAATCATGTAGACGGCGTTCACAGTACCGATTCGCTGCCAAACCCACGAGCGGTTGTTAGCGCGGCTCCAGCATTAGCTAGAGGCCTGAAAGAATTGATGGACTAATCCTCTATAATTTTCATCTTAACCACACCTGTCGCAACAAGACTAGCAAACTAAGAGAAAATGCAAGTCCTTTGCTAGTCCCGTTGCGTTTATATCAGCCATGTCGTGCGCCGGCTTACCCAAAACATGAGGAGTTGGAATCCAATGAGTGTACATATCGCATACGAAACCCCAAAAGACGTACAAGAGCAAGTCTACGAGATGGTCAAATCTCTAGGCAAAGATGGCAAAGGCCGCATAAAGAAAGGCGCAAACGAAGTCACCAAGGCAGCAGAGCGCGGAACAGCGAAAATGATTGTCATGGCTGAGAACGTCAATCCGGGAGAACTGCTTGCACACATCCCTATGATTTGCAATGAAAAGTCAATCCCTTTCATCTACGTGGCTGACCAAGCCTACCTCGCAGAAGCGGCTGGAATGGCAACGGGCACACGAACTGCTGCAGTTGCAGTAATGTCGGTCGAAAAAGATGGGCAAGACAGATTCAACGAAGTCAAGTCTCACTACGAAACAATCACTGCTTAAACACCTCACCGAGGACACACGGAATAAACGGAGGAAAAGAAAATGGCAGTAGAAGCATGGCCTGCAACGGTTTTAGAGATCGTTGGCCGAACTGGTATGACTGGTGAAGCAACTCAAGTAAAGGTCCGAGTCGAAGACTCGAATAACCCTCGTGACGTTGGTCGTATCATTTCAAGAAACGTTCTCGGTCCAATCCGTGTCGGAGATGTTCTGATGCTGAAGGATACGGGACGAGAAGCTCGACGCTTAGGACGGTGAATATTATGCCAGAGCGAAGAATTTGCAGTTTCTCACACGAAGAGATTGAGCCTGGCACAGGTATGATGTTCATCAAGCGTGACGGCTCGATTTTGTGGTTCAAGGATTCAAAGGCGCGCAAGAACATGCTGAAGTTGAAGCGCAATCCACGCCGTTTGAAGTGGACCCGCCGCTACGAAAAGGGCGGAATCAACTGATTCAAATCTGAATCAGGGTTTGAGTCACTGATTGTTTAATAGAATGTAAACATTAAGTAATGAATCTTAATGGTTTAACCTATGAAAATACTAGGCATCCATATTCCGTTCACAGAGCTTGGCCTTCGCCAGCAATGGAATCACCATACCGGAGAATGGGAAAACTACCCGCTTTTCTGGTTTAATGATCCAGAACACATTATTATTAATGCTCAACAATCTAAGATTTCATTACATGATGGGCAGAAGAAATCATCGTCAGAAGTAATATTCACCCAAATATTCGATTTGGTGTTACTTGTTGTAGGTTTCCTTTTCATTATGGCCCCCATAGTAGCCATCTTGGGTGATGTGGTTCCTGCATATCTCGATGAAGAATCAGATGAACCATGTTGGCCTGATCAAGAAAATGCAATTACCCTCTCTGATGGCGATATATTTTGTGAATGGGGGCAGCGTAGTGAAACTTATTCTGATTACCAAATTGCGGACAATCATTATCAAATTTCTGTCACTTCTCAAACCGGTGGAAATGTTGGAATTACTGAATATAGATGGTCAGAAGATAATGGAATTATCACTTCCGCTTCTATATGGCAAGATGAATTCGGTATAATGTACGAATGTCAACAGTATATTCGCGCCTCCTCCCTACCAGATAATTGGACTGGTAATGATTTGTTCATTCACTATGAAGAAGAACACTACTATCCTGCATGGTGTAATGATGAACCAAGCCAAGATGAACAGGAGTATACTGAAACAAATACAATACCATTTGAGGGTGAGTTATTGTACCATCTTGATGTGAGTGATAGATTGTATGGGATTTACACAACCCAATTTACTGAAAATGACGGAGTAAATTACACTAATCATGAACTATTCTATCCTTATCCTCACTTTGAACCAATTATGTTGATTTTTGTCTTGGTTTTTGGTGGCGTTGGAGTTATCTGTTTATCATTTATTGATAGAAAGCGATCTCTAACAATAGATGGGACGAGCAATCAAGTCAAGTTTGAGTATGTTAAGTGGCCTAGGTATGATACCATTAATTATGAACTCCGGTCACCTATTTCTTGTGAAATTGTGAAGAAAACATGGGGTAAAAGTTACCATGATGAGCGTACGGGCGGAAGGGAGACTACCCATCCCGGAATTGAAATAGTGTTTGATTTGGTTGGACAAGGGGCGAAAGCAATTCTCTTCTTGGAAGGTGATGATGCTAGAAATCAATATGACTCGGTGCTAAGGGAATTATTCTCCACATTGGGAATAAAAGAGAAAGAAGATGACCAGAAGTGGTGGGATTCTGACGACCAATCTTAATTGAAATACAAGGCTTGCAGAAAATTCCCCTTGTCTGCGAATCTTTTCGATATTACTGAGTTCGTTCTCTTGAGAAAGAATAGATTCGCACTAGCACAGAATAATATGGCTGCCAAACTTCGCCAAGTCAAGGATTACCATGTCTGATGAAAATAATTCTGTAAATCAAAAAATTGCAACGACAGCAGTACACGCTGGCGAAGTTCACGACCCATCTGGATCACATATCAATCCAATTCATCAAACTTCGACATTCATATTCGAAAATTCTGAGCATATCGAATCTTGGGGCACTGGCCAGAGAGATGCTTATGTTTACTCGCGGGGAGGCAATCCAACCGGTGAAGTTCTTGCAAACAAAATCGCTGCACTCGAAGGTTATGGAATGGAAAACTCCGACCAGGTCAGCGCAATCATATTCAGTTCAGGAATGGGCGCAATCAATGCTGCTGTACTAAGCTTAGTGAACGCGGGTGACCACATTATCACACAGCAAGTTCTCTACGGATCATGCGACCATTTTTTTACAGAGCACCTGACAAATTACAACATCACGAATAGCCGAATTAAAGAATTAAATGCAGAATTATTAGAAGCGGAATTTGCAAAATATCCCAACACAAAAGTCGTCTATATCGAAACTCCAGCAAATCCGACAATGACGATTATTGACATCGCTCACACCGCAAAAATCGCCCATGCTCACGGTGCAAAAGTGGTTGCCGACAATACCTTCGCCTCACCAATTCTACAACAACCATTAGCGCTCGGTGCAGATGTTGTCGTTCATTCAACGACGAAATACATCAACGGACATGGAACGGTTATCGGCGGAGTGGTGGTAAGTGCAGACCCAGAATATATGGAGAATGGACCGGGAAAAAAGTTGCGATATATGGGTGGAGCTGTGCCGAGCCCTTTCGATTGTTGGCTGACCAATATCGGGCTCAAAACTCTACCACTGAGAATGGAAAAACACTGCGCAAACGCCAGAGAAGTAGCAGAATTCCTCGACTCGCACGACGCTGTAACACAAACCTACTGGCCAGGCCTTGCAAATCATCCAAATCATGAAATTGCAGCAAAACAAATGAGTGATTTCGGTGCAATGATTTCCTTTGATTTAGGAAGTTATGAGGCTGCCCAACACTTCATGGACGGACTGAAAATGTGCTCACTCGGAGTCAGTCTCGGTAATGTCGACACACTCGTTCAACACCCTGCTAGTATGACTCATCGGGTGGTTTCAGAAGAAGATAAGGCCGCATCCGGCATCACTGTCGGAATGATTAGGATCTCGATTGGAATCGAGGATGCTGGCGATATCATCAGTGACTTGAGAAATGCATTAGAAAATATTTGAGTTATTTGGTAATTTCAATTTGCTTGGTTTCATAAAAGATTACTCAAACTAGTATTCTTCCTACGCCGAACATATTCGCGCATAAGTTGTATAATTTGGCCGTTCTCCTTTTATCCCGAATATGTTCGCACTTAGGTTGTAAGTTAGGTTTCATTCCCCTGTCTATTGTGGGCAAAACCCGCGGAGGAGAATACCTTGAAAAATAAGATAATGAAAACGATTGGAATGAAGAAAACTGGAGCGACTTCCTTGGCATTGCTATTGATAGTTACTTCGATTGCAGGATGTGTTGGAGGAAGCCCTGATATTGTGTGTGGTGATGGCACAGGACTTGTTGGAGACGAGTGTGTACCAGTTGTTACATACGACGAAATTTCCTACACTCTACGTGCTGAAATGATGCAATTTATTGGTGTCGGAGGCGATATTGACGGATTAGTAAATCCTGACCTTGCTGTTGATGTTGGTGACCAAGTCACCATCACACTAATCATGGGAGAAATAAATCTCCACGATGTTGAAATCGAAGGATACGGCATCTCTACTGAGCAATTGAATGATGAAGGAAGCCAAGATTCCTTTACTTTCATCGCAGACGATGAAGGTACATTCGCTTACTACTGTACAGTTCCAGGCCACCGTTCCGGAGGTATGGAAGGCGCGTTTATCGTCGGCGACGGTGGTAACACCGGAGAAATTGTTGAAGAAATTGGTGCAGCTCTAGCAGTTGATACTGACGATATTTCTCGTGACCCTTTCTTGATTCCAGCACCAATCTATCGTGATACAACTGAAACTGTTCACATCTACATGGAAGCTGTTGAATTGACTGCAGAGATTGAAGATGGTACAACTTTCACCTACTGGACATACAATGGTACAGTTCCTGGTCCAATGTATCGAGCACGTGTTGGAGACACAGTGGTCGTTCACTTCAGCAATAACGCTGAGAGCACAATGCACCACAACGTCGACTTCCACGCAGTTACTGGACAAGGAGGCGGAGCAGCAGCTACCGGAACCGCGCCAGGAGAGACTACTTCCTTCTCCTTCCTTGCACAACACCCTGGACTATTCGTCTATCACTGTGCTACACCTGACGTGCCAACTCACATCAGTAAGGGAATGTATGGAATGATTCTCATCGAGCCGGAAACTCCTCTCCCTGCAGTTGACAAGGAGATCTACATCATGCAAGGCGATATCTACACAAAGTGGAAGCCTGGAACAGATGGTCACCAAGAGTTTGACGATATCGCTATGTTTGAAGAAACACCAACATATGTTGTATTCAACGGCAAGTTCCACGGATTCACCGGAGAGAACACCATCAAGGCAAACGTTGGCGAAACAATGCGAATTTACTTCGGAGTTGGAGGACCTAACACAATCTCGTCCTTCCACGTTATCGGGGAAATATTTGACGCCGTTTGGAATTATGGAGCTGTGGGAGATGAACCGATGGGTAGTGTACAAACCGTACTCGTACCACCTGGTGGAGCAGTTGTTGTCGACCTATCGTTCGAAGTACCAGCAAATTACATCCTAGTTGACCACGCTTTGACCCGTGCTTTCCACAAGGGAGCAATCGGAATCATCGAAGTCACTGGTGCCGAAGACACGACTGTCTATGACGAAAACGGCGAGTAAACTCGTTGAGAAATAATTACTGATTAACGAAAAAAAGTGGAGGGGAATATGAGAGATTGGAGCAAGGTTATTGCAGTTGCAATAATCGGGTTAGTCATCATCCAATCTCTCATCCTCTTCACCCAACAAAATCAAACTATCTCGTGTGGAGATGGAACCATTGAGCAAGATGGGATATGCGAATTAGCCAATGAGAATAGCATTGGCAGAGAAGTCAATGTCAATATCGATTTTCTCGAAGACGAGTTCGTTGTTACTGAAGGCGATGTAGTTCGACTCGTCTTCGACAGAGAAAACTATGATCATTACATTCCTAATTCATTTGAATTAACTCCATATGAAATCGAAGTTGATTTGGAGGATGAAAGATATGTTGTTTACGAATTCGTCGCAACAAAAGTTGGCGAATTTTACTATTCAAGCAAAGGTTTGTGCCGAGTAAAAATCCCCGGGGCGGGAGAAGTCGATGTCGACTGTGCAATCTATTGTGGTGAGACAGAAAATGGTAGAACTGGCACAATTGTTGTCGAACCGAAATATACATTCAAGAGATACACAGCAGATGAAATGGGATTCAAAATTTGTGCATTAGTACCAGAATATTGTGGAGCAGAAGAATTTCTGCATTCAAACCATTAATTCAGTTCTGAAGATGGCGAATCCATATCGTATTTTTTAACCAGATA
>JABIKU010000037.1 GCA_018654845.1 Methanobacteriota archaeon
ATGACTTGGGCTGGTAACTACAAAGCGGGTAACTACCAGGGATCACACTGGTCAGGACCGGGCTTTGCAGCTATGGTTGCGGAAGATCCTTTCAACACCGAGCTTGATTCCTCGAAGAATATCGATTGGAATAAAGTCAAGGGTTACCTGAAAGGTGAGGAAGTATCTTACTGGGCACACCGTGACAAAGCGTTGATTGTGAATACGCCTCGTTACGGCCGAAAAGTATTTACCGGACGTACCCATATGCCTACACCGACCAAGTTGGTGTGGTTTGTTAATGTTAACGTTATCAACAATGCGAAGTGGTTCTACGAGCTGGTGTTCAACACGAACAACAACGTAGACATGATCGTAGCTCAGGATATCGAGTTCACAGGTTCCTGTGAATACTCTGATATCGTGCTCGCTCCGAACTCATGGGCTGAGTTTGAGTCCTATGAGATCACTTCTGCTTGTTCAAACCCATTTCACCAGATCTGGGGTGGCACCGGCATTAAGCCGATCTTTGACACGATCGATGACAACCTGATTCACAGGCAGTTCTCTCGACGTTTGGCTGAGATCACCGGTGACAAGCGATTCGCTGATCATATGAAGGTCTATGAAGGTGAAGCGCCTAACCGCACCAAGTCTATGATCCGCCGGTTGTTTACTACTTCAACGACTGGAATGGGTTATAACATCGATGACATCATCAACGGTAAGTATGGTGAGCCGGGATGTTGTTTATTGCTGTTCCGTACGTATCCTCGAACTCCGTTCTGGGAGATGTACACAGAGTCCAAACCATTCTATACGCCAAACGGCCGTACGCAGTTCTACAATGACGAGCCTGAAGCGATTGAGTATGGTGAGAACTTCATCGTTCACAGAGAAGGTCCAGAAGCAACGCCTTATCTGCCGAACGTAATCGTATCAACCAACCCCTACATCCGACCGGATGATTACGGGATTCCGGAAGACGAGCAGGATCCGGATCTTCGTCACGTTCGAAACATCAAGAAGCCTTGGTCTGCAGTACGAACGACTAAAAACTTCTTGTGGGAGAAGGGTTATCGTTTCTACTGTGTTACGCCGAAGTCCAGACACACAGCACATAGTTCTTGGGCGACGACTGACTGGAACATGATCTGGAACAACAACTTTGGTGATCCTTATCGAATGGATAAGCGTTCTCCGGGAGTTGGTGAGTGGCAGGTTCATATGAACCCGTTCCTCTGTAAGGATCTTGGAATCAATGATGGTGACTACATCTACTGTGATGCGAATCCAGCGGATCGTCCTTTCATGGGTTGGAAACCATCAGATCCACGGTACAAAGTTGGTCGTTTGATGCTTCGAGCGAAGTATAATCCGGCTTATCCGTACCATACCACCATGATGAAACACGCAACGTGGATTGCGACAGAGCGAACTGTTAAGGCGCATGAAGAACGGCCTGACGGACGCGCGATGTCTATGTCTACTCCGTATCAGTCTAACTTTCGATACGGTGGACAGCAGTCTATTACGCGTTCATGGTTGATGCCTATGCATCAGACTGATAGTCTGTTCCATAAAGCAAAAACCAAAATGAAGTTCAAACATGGTTATGAGGCAGACAACCATGCAGTTAACGCAACACCGAAAGAAGTCTTGGTTAAATTCTCCAAGGCGGAAGACGGCGGACTGCACGGTAAAGGGTTGTGGGAGCCAGTACGAACTGGTTACACACCTGAGTCTCCGTTGAAAGACCGGTTTGCAGAGATGTATCTCGCTGGGCAGTATGTCCGCGTGAAAATCTAAATGATTATGGTGCGGGCGCCCTTTTTTGAGGGCGCCGGTACCGGGTCTTTAGGTAGTCGGTTTTTTAACGAAACATTTAATCATTTAAGGAGGTATTGATAATGCCTGAAGTCTATAACTGGCAATTAGGCCGGATGATGACATACATTTATGACGAGAAGCATCCGAAAGAGCAGTTTACTTTCGTGTTCAATACGAACAGATGTATTGCTTGTCAGACATGTACGATGGCCCACAAATCCACCTGGACCTTTTCTAAGGGTCAGGAGTATATGTGGTGGAATAACGTAGAAACGAAACCTTACGGTGGATATCCTCAGTTCTGGGACTGGAAGATTCTCAAGATGCTTGAGCAATCTAACCCTGGTCAGAACGTATGGAATGTACGTAAGACTTCTAATAAAGCGATCCACGGTGTGTACGAAGGTGTAACCATCTTCGAAGCTCCTGCTAAGATCGGTTTGAACCAGCAAGCGGTAGGCTATGTACCTACGGATGAAGAGTGGCGTTTCCCGAACTTCGGTGAAGATACTGCTCATGGCCGTGAGTTCACACAGTCCCGTGAAGGAACGTTCGGTGGAGACAACGGTACCAAGTCTGTTCTCCCTGAGCACAAAATCTGGTTCTTTTATCTACAAAGGATATGCAACCACTGCACGTATCCTGGTTGTCTCGCAGCTTGTCCTCGAAAGGCTATTTACAAACGCCAAGAGGATGGCATCGTGTTGATCGATCAGTCGCGTTGTCGTGGATATAAGAAGTGTGTTGAGCAGTGTCCTTACAAAAAGCCAATGTTTCGTGGTACGACTCGAATCTCCGAGAAGTGTATCGCCTGTTATCCGCGTATTGAGGGTCTCGATCCTCTGACGGAAGGTGATCAGATGGAGACACGTTGTATGGCGGCTTGTGTTGGTAAGATCCGTTTACAGGGTCTGGTTAAGGTCGGCGGTAACGGCGAATGGGCTCACGATCCGGATAACCCACAGTATTACTTGATTCGGGACCGGAAAGTAGCATTGCCTCTGTACCCACAGTTGGGCACAGAGCCAAACGGATATTACATTCCGTCACGGCACGTTCCTCGAGCTTACTCACAGCAGATGTTTGGACCGGGTGTAGATCATTCAATTGATCAATACATGGTTCCAGACCGAGATCTGTTGGGAATTCTGCAGCTCTTTAGAACAACCCAGCGTATCATCTTCAAATGGAAACGTGAGCCAGGTCCGAAAATATTCGAGACCAACATTCACGGTAAGAAATTTGAGATGTATAACGACACGGTTATCGGCTTCAACCGTAAAGGTAAAGAAGTTATCCGTGTTACCGTTGAGGAGCCCTTCTACGTACGACCGGAAGAGCATCCTGGCGCGATCTAAAGAGA
>JABIKU010000007.1 GCA_018654845.1 Methanobacteriota archaeon
GGTCGTGAATGGCGTGATGTGGAGATTTCTATCGATTCAAATTCTGCTCAGAGCGTCACTCTAACTCGCCTCGGAATTGGATACTTGATATTTGAAAATGTTTCTGGTTTAGGTAACGATATTGCAGCATACCACTCCTCATTGGCTCAAGATGACCCTCCTCCAACTATGATTTCGATTCCATTGAATGTTACTGCAGAGATGGGTTCACTTTCAATTGATGGCGATGTAAACTTTGATTACATAATTACTAACAGGGATTTCCAAGTTCCAAATACACTCTACCCTACGGGTGAAATGTTTGAAATAACTACTAAACATCATCACCTAATTGATAATATAAATCTTGAGACAATTTCTCTGAAAGGCACCGCATCTGATGGTGAAATATTGATGTTCGAAGTAACCAATGGAGCTGATGGTTTATGGGGAACTGGTTCTGATCCTGTTTCGTTTAGTCAATCATCTGGCAATTCTGTTGCTCCAATGGATATTTCTGCAAGTTCTGTTGAACTATTGATGCACAATGATGGAAATGTCGATGTCGTTGTTCATTGGAATTTTAGCGTTAGTTGGATGTGGGATGATGTTGATTCTATTCGCTGGGTATCACAAGCATATGATACTAATGATGAAACTGTATGGCCTGCTGTATCTTTGAGTGGTCAGAATGGTAAGAAAGCTGTTGAGAACGATCTACAAATTGATTCATTCGAAGTTCACGATCAATTTGGAAGATTGCTGTCGAATCAATACTCGACATTCTATCCGTATACTATGGTAGATGGAAGCGAGTTGAATATCACTGGTTCAGTTCGATTCCAAGACTCAACCGATGACCGACCTAGTATTAGTGATTTTAATGTCGGGCTGAATTTATCGGGTGGCATGTATCTATTGACTTCAGGAGAAGATGGAACTTACCATACTTTGATCACACCACCAGCCGGGTTGGATACTCTAGTACTCGTTCCGGAGATGATAACTGTAGGTCCGACAGGTTCTTCACTCGGTGCCGAAGATGTAACTGGGAATTTTGCTAATGTTCAGATTCGAGTTGATAATGCTCCTCCTGTGGCAGGGCCTATTGAAGTAAATACGCCGACGGGATTACAACCTGCTCATGGCAAGGTTTGGGATCCAACGGTTCCTCTATCCGTTTTCGTCACAATAGATGAGGGACATGCTCGCGGTGAAATTGTGACCCTACACTATTGGAGGGAATCTGTCGATGATATTGATGGAGACGGCATCGCTGATGCTGATGAGTACCTATCTCAAACCCAACCTTTGACCTCTGGAATGACTGGCCAACAACAAGTTAATTTCGCTGGAATTGATGTATCTGGTCAATCATTCAACTCCCCTGTTCATATGTGGATTGAAGGAACTGATTGGGCTGGGCTTTCATATCAAGATGGCGGAACTGGCGGTGGAGCTGGAGCCGTAAATTCATGGGCTTCAGTAATTATTGCTACCGATGAACCAACAAGTTTGCTAGCATCTGGATATAATTTAGATCGTCAATTAGGCTACTTACTCCCCGGAGTTACACACACATTTTCGATGCAAATTGAGGAACCTAACGGCCTCAATACATTGGATAATGTTTCAGTAATGCTTTGTGGAGATGGATCTACGAATTTAGGAAAATTATTCTATAATCCCTCGCGGGGCACTCTTTGGACTGCAACCGATAGTTTGGTCTCTCCAATATCTGCTCAAACCGCTCAGGTGACTTCCACAATTATTCAATTAAGTATTAATTTTGAAATTTCTTGGAATTTCCCATGGGAAGATGGTCAAAATAGTTGTAAACCAAGTATTTCCATTCTTGATGATTTCACTACAGTTGCTTCTCAGAATAATATTGGATCCTTATCCTGGAGTCTTGATAATCAATATGTTGCGATTCCAGATTCAATCGAAGACATGACACCGCCTCAAGTATTGGCAGATGGAGTGTCAGTATATCTCGGCCAAGGTGACGAGTTCGAGATGTCTGGAACAGTTTATTATGTCGGTTCAGGAGCTGTAGCTACATCCATACCCGATGATTTAGAAGTCCAATACACCGTCATTTACGGGACTCAAGAAATTACTGTTTCAACTGGCGTAAACGACGATGGGACCTTCATGGAATCGATGATATTGCCATCCCGAGTGCCTTTGATGCCGACGATGGATGTTACTACATCTGTCTTGAATATGCCAGGGCTCGGCACTTCAGTTTCCAATTCGGACGCTACTGTTACTGTCGATAGTAAGGCACCCACCGTACTATTCGATCAATCAGCTTATCCTGATTCATCATTGACAATAATTGAATCAGATCGTGTAGATGAGGTTTTCATCACGGTGACTATGGTGGATGAAATCGGTATGATCGTTGGTTCATTAGATGTTTCTTGGGTATATTTGAGAAATAATTTGCCAGTTGCTGGTTCAGAAGGAAGTGGTCAATTACCAATGATTGATGATGGTGCGACAAAAGATGTCTACCAAGATATTCTTGATTTGACTCCTCTTAATGGTATGAAAATTGAACAGGGAGATCAGATTGCATTTTGGGTCACATCGACCGATCGAGCTGGAAATGAAGTCTCTGGATTGGGAAGTGCATCTGCGCCTCGAATACCATCTCTGAGGATAATGGAATTCCTCGGGACTTATTCTCGCTCTGTTATCAATCCTACAATGCTCCCCTTAGTTGGTGAAATGTTGACTATCCAAACTTTCTGGGAAAATACCGGTAAGAGGGATGGTGAATTCGAAGTTGGTCTCTACGAATTGAAGACCAATCCTGATGGCACCTCATCTTGGACTATGTCTTTCTCAACTTTGAGAGATGGCGATGTAAAAATTGTTCTAAATGCCCAAAGCTCTAGTGTAATGCATAATTTCCAGTGGGAATCATGGCAGGAAGGTCAGCCGATTTTGGTTTTAGTTGTCAATCAGGACTTCGAAAATAATAATCGTATGAATGTCGAATTATCTGGCATCAATGTCCAACCTATTCCAATCGAAACATCAAATGATAATGTCATGATTTTGATTGCGGTAGGTGCTTTGGCTTTAATTGGAGTTGGATTCTTTGTAATGAGAAACCGTGGTGGTGATGATTACTATTACGAGGACGATGATGATGATTCCTATTATGAAGAGGACGAAAAATGGGAATATGATGAAGAATCTAAAGACCAAGACGATGAAGAATACGAAGATGAAGATTGATTGAAATTTTCAGAAACGGCATCTTAGACTGACTTGTATAACCTGCGTATGCTCACTTACATTACCTCTCTTGTTTATAGGCTAAATGACTGCGTTATGGGGATGAGGAAGCATTTCCTCGGATGGGATTAGTATGCATAATGGGGGCGATGCCGTGACCGTAGAGGAATTGAAAGACGAAGTAGAGGACCTAAAAGTCCTGGTTAATACATTATTGACAATAATAATGGAAGAGGCAGATGGTGTTTCATCAGGTGCCGCACCAACAATCCCAAATCAACCACGTCGCGGCTACTGCATGTGATTTCAGTATTCACTGGTTTACATAGTTATCATTAGCACCCTACCTTCTTTGTATTGGATGCCATATACCCTCATGGTTCAAGATGACCGCCTTCTTCGAATGACTCGATGGCGATTGAAAAAGTCCTACTGGTGGGCGCTATTTTGACTACAACGATATTTGTGGGGGCAGTAATTCTAGACTCCAAAGATGTTATCGATTTACCTGATCATTGGGATATTGAAAGTGTTTGTTTGAGTTCTCACACTAATGACATCACTCATTACCACGCTAATGTAGAGATCATTATTGATGGTGATAATTATCTAATTCCAAACAATTTAGGGATTCAAGATGAGAATTGTCCTGATGGAATGAGGGGGATACATACTCACGACGATACTGGAAAATTGCACATAGAAACGCCCTCTGAAATGGATGCTACTCTAGGATCTTTTTTCAATATCTGGGGCGAGAGTTTTGATGAAGACGAAATTCTCGGAAATCATGAAAATTCAGATTATGAGATTGTTATGTATGTCAATGGGGTATTGAATTCTGAATATGAACAATATAGTCTGCAAAATAACGATAATATCGAAATTCGTTATCAACAGAAATAATACGGCAAATTCAACCCTTAATGACTGCAAACGGCCTCAATCGTGCTACCGGTCTTGCTAAGTTAGCCTCAGATGTTAGTCGAATTACTTCATCCACATCTTTGTAGGCTCCCGGTGCTTCTTCAGTTAGGACGTTCGGAGTTTTGGTATGGACATGTATCCCCGCAGCTTCTAATTCGGCGCGGAGTTTATCTGGATCAATTTGTTTTCTAGCAGCGGTACGTGAGAGTTTTCGGCCGGCACCGTGACAAGATGAGGAAAAAGCATCGTTAGCACCGCTGGCTGGCCCGGCGAGGACCCAAGATGCTGTGCCCATATCTCCGGGGACGAGGACGGGCTGGCCAATTCCTGAAAATCTGGAAGCTAATTCAGGATGATCACCACCAAGTGCACGGGTTGCTCCTTTTCGGTGGACACAACATTTACACGAAACACCGTGAACTCTGTGATCCTCGATTTTAGCGATATTATGGCTGACATCGTAAACGACTTCGAGACCTCCATCGCTTCCTAATTGATCTCGAAGAGTATTTCTCAGTCGTTGTGTTAGGGTTGAGCGATTTGCGAAAGCGAAATTTCCAGCTGCGTTCATCGCATCAAGGTATTCAGCACCTTCACGGCTGTGTATTGGCGCAGCAGCAAGTTGCCTATCTGCGAGAGTCATGTTCCATTTTGGTGCATGCCAGCCTTCACTTGACCGTTGATACTGCTCTTCGATTCTAGACACATGGTCTGAACAAACCTGATGTCCCAGTCCACGGGAACCTGTATGAATCATCGCCGTCACTTGTCCTTCTCTAAGCCCAAATGCATTTGCTGCGCGTTCATCGACAATTCGATCGACTACCTGCAATTCGAGAAAATGATTTCCTGAGCCAAGAGTCCCCATCGATTTTGAGCCACGCTTTCGTGCTCTTTCACCAATATCCCTCTCAATTGTATCCAATACTCCATTCGATTCGATAGCAGCAAGATCACGAGTTTCTCCCCACCCCATCTCAATAGCGGCTTCTGCTCCCATCGAAAGCACGGATTCTATCTTTGTATCATCGAGAATAACCCCTCCCTTTCCAGTTGCTCCTGCAGGGATGGTTTGGGACAAATTAGCCGCTAATGATTTTGCATTAATTTGACCGATTTCTACATCTAAAGCGCAAAGCCGGACTCCACAATTAATGTCAAACCCCACTCCTCCTGGGGAAATAGCACCACCCAACTCGCCCGCTTCGACATCGGTGGCTACAACTCCACCGATTGGAAATCCGTAGCCAAAATGCCAATCGGCCATACCCCACGCTTCGCCGACAATTCCATTGAGTGAAGCAGTATTGACTAATTGAGCCGGAGAACGGTCATCGGTATGTTCTCCTAGATGCTCTGGATCGGCGATTAAAATAGCATCAGTTTTCATATCGCCGTGCTGGCGAATTCGCATACGACTAGGGCCTGCCGATTCAAGATGCTTCCTCCATTCGGCTGGCATGAGCAATCCTATCACACCCCACCTTTCAACGAGTCGGACAGGCTTTTCAACAATCGCCTTCAAGATGGTTTGACGAATCCGAGGCACGAGAGGTGTTCAGCAATGGCTTTCGGCGAAACTAATATTCCATTCTGGAAAGAGTCGGGCCATGTCCGTCGAACTTGTACTGTTAACGGCCTCAACTTCTGGACGCGCGACTCAAATCGCACGACTTCTGGTGATACTTACGAAGATCCTTACACCTTCATTGGAACGCCGATTATCGACGGATTTCCAATGCGAGGAAAGGCTCTGAAAGACGCAATGCGCAAGTCTTTCCTTAATTATTTTGAGAAGCGAGGTCATTCTCCAATAACAGGTTACCCAATAATCGCTCGCTGGCGCGATGATATCCATCTAACGATTGCGAGTATCGCTGATTTTCAACCACATGTGACCAGTGGTCAAATTCCTCCACCTGCAAATCCATTAGTGATTTCCCAACCTTGCATCCGACTGACTGACGTAGCTGCAGTAGGTCGTTCTGGTCGCCATTTGACAACTTTTGAAATGATGGCACATCATGCTTTTAATCGACCAAAAGATGGAGAAGTGGTTTATTGGATTGATTCATGCGTTCGGTATTGCGATGATATGCTCATCAATACCTTCGGCATTGAACCTAGTGATATTACCTATGTTGAAAATCCATGGTCGGGTGGTGGAAATGCCGGCCCTGCATTGGAAGTTATCGTCGGTGGTTTGGAATTAGCTACTCTTGTTTTCATGAGCCTCGAAGAAGATGAATTTGGCGATATCGATATCAAAGGTATTCGTTATAGTGAGATGGATCTACAAATTATCGATACAGGATATGGCCTCGAGAGATTTTGTTGGGCAGCAGCTGGTACACCGACGATTTACGAAGCGATTTATCCGGAATCTATTGAATGGTTGAAAAAACTGGCTGGTTTTGATGAAATGGTCGAAAATCTTGGATTTTCGGTAAAAACCGATGTTTTATTAGGCGAGTTATCTAAATTGGCTGGAATATTGAACATCGATGTCGGAACCGATGTTTCAGCACTTTACGATAAACTCGCCGAGCGATTAAATGAACAAGGAATATCAATTTCAGTTACAGATTTGAAGCAAGTAACCGAACCTCTATCTTCGATTTATGGAATCCCTGACCATATGCATGCTCTTTGCAATATGTTAGGGGATGGTTTGGTTCCGAGTAATTCCAAAGCCGGTTATCTTGCTCGAATGCTGGCTCGAAGAGTCTGTAGGATGAAGGATGAACTCAACATGGTGGTTAGCCTTTCAGAACTTGCTTCTCATCATATGGACGCCCATCTAGATATGAGCAACTTTATGCAAACTGAGGGGGGCATTATTGAAATTCTCAATCTTGAGGAACAGCGATATCATGAAATGATTCGAAAGGGTGAGGCTGCTGTTCGAACCGCATTGAAGGGTTTGCCAAAAGATGCAATCGAAGCCAGTGATGAAATTCTTTTCCGGATGGCTGAGGAAAGGGGAATACAGCCAGACATGGTGGTTTCTATTGCACATGGTCTCGGTTGGACAAATCTTTCTGTCCGAGTTGGATTTGCAGCAGATATGGCCGCACGCAATGCGCTTGCGACCAAGGCTGCTGCCAAATCACGAACAAAATCTAATTTACTTTCAGTCGAATTGCCAGAGACAATTACTGATTTTTACATCGATACAAACGCAGTTGATTTTGAAGCAACAATGCTGCACTGCGAGCAACTTTCTGCTGAACAAATTAAATCATTGAACCTATCAAATGAAGTTTCTGCCATACCTTCTCACGCGATTGTGTTAGATCGAACTTTATTCTATCCTGAAGGCGGGGGGCAACTTGGTGATCAAGGTAAATTGGGTGAAGTTGAAGTCCTTGATACCAAAACCGAAAATGGTATTATTATACATTTTACCGATTCAGCAATTGATACAACCAATGTATTTGGTCAAGTTGATTGGGACCGACGCCGCCAACTTATGGATCACCACACGGGTGTACACATTGTTGGTGGCTCAGCTCGAGAATTACTCGGCCCACATATTTGGCAAGCTGGATCTAACAAAGGTCAGAGATATGCCCGAATCGACTTGACTCATCATTCGCGAATGGATCGTAATTTACTCGATAAAATTGAAGATAGAGCGAATGAAATAATCGCAGAAAACATTGCGGTTGAAAAAATAGTTCTAGGCAGGGCCGAGGCGGACGCCCAATTTGGATTCGACATATATCAGGGTGGTCCGCCTAAACACGACGAAATTCGAATCATCAAAATTGGAGATTTCGATGTTCAAGCATGCGGAGGCACACATCACGATTCGGTAGGAAAAGTTGGTGAGTTACGGATAATTCGTGCTAGTCAAGTCCAAGACGGAGTGGAGCGTCTGCAAATCGTGGCAGGAGAGACGGCACGCGAACACGCGCGGCAACAAGAGCGGATTTTAGCCGAGGCTTCAGAGACTCTTGGCGTTCAACCACAAGATCTTCCTAAGACAGTTTCCCGCTTCTTTGATGAATGGAAAACTCAACAGAAACGTATCGAGATATTAGAAGCGGAAATAGTCCGCCTGCGGACTAGTGGTAGTGGTGGTGACGCAGTCGAAAAGGATGGAATTCGCTATGCAATTATGGAAATTGATGGCGACATGAAACAACTGATGACGATGTTATCTCAATTGACACGAGATACATCTAAACCAACACTTGCTGTTCTCGGTACTCGCGACGGTGGCGGTAAATTGATTGTCGCGAGTACCGAAGGAACAATTGCTGCAGAATCACATAATGCTGTTGAGATTCTCAACAAAATCGCTGTACACATAGGTGGTGGCGGTGGTGGTAGCCCGACTTTGGCTCAAGGCGGTGGCTCGAATGGAGAAGGAATACCTGCCGCTTTAAGCGCGGCTCGCGCTTTGCTCGGGGTTTGAAGAATGGGCGAACCAATCGAAGTTGCACTACGTGCTTCTTCTATCGAATATGCGATACGCGACGTCGTCGTCCCCGCAGTTGAATTAGAAAAACAAGGGCACGAAATCATTCGATTGAACATTGGCGATCCATTAGCATATCCTGGATTACCAACGCCAGATCATATGATTGCTGCCTACAAGGCAGCATTGGATAATCAAGATAATGGATACGGGCCATCATACGGAATCCCTGCTCTAAGACAAGCGATATCAAATTCTGAAATCAAAAAAGGCTGGAATTGTACCGAAGATGATGTCTATGTTACCCATGGAGTAACCGAAGCACTGCAAATCATCTTCGCAGCATTTCTACAAGATGGTGATACAGTTCTTGCCCCTGGACCACATTATCCGCCATATATGGCCTATCCACAAATGTACGGGGCATCAACGGTAGAGTACCGACTCGACCCTAACAATGATTGGCGAATCGATTTGGCTGATATCGAAGAAAAAATGGACGATAGTGTTCGACTTCTCGTACTCATTAATCCAAATAATCCTACTGGCAATGTTGCGACGATTGAAGAAATCGATGCTTTACTTAAAATCTCTTCAAATTGGCCCAAATGCACAATAATTTCTGATGAAATTTACGATGGTTTAGATTTCACAGGTTCACTAGTTTCGGTCGCTTCACGTTCAACAAATGTTCCAGTAATTACTCTAAATGGCGTTTCAAAGGTTTACTTTGCTCCAGGTTGGCGGATTGGATACATGGCTTGGCACGACCCGAGCGGTGTGCTCGAACTTGTGAGAGATGGTGCCGAGCGCCTTCTGCGCAGTCGTCTGTGTGCCTCGACACCAGCGCAGCATGGATATCTTGCTGGTCTGAGTGAAGATTTAAATTGGCTCGACGGTCATCGTATTCGTGTAAAGGAAAGATTGGATTATTCTCTGAAAAGAATCGATGAAATCGAAGGTCTTGAATGCCAATCGCCTGGCGGTGCCTTCTATCTCTTTGTGAAAATTTTGGACGAATCCATTCCCGATAAACAATGGGTCCTTGATTTACTTCACAAATACCATGTGTTGGTCGTTCATGGCTCGGGTTTCTCTCCAGAATTTGGTGCCAACCATTTTCGTATGGTTTGCTTACCTCCAATCGATGTGCTTGAACAAGCATTTTCTAGGATTGACAAATTCATAAATGGCTGATCATATGGGTTTTTTTGATTTTATAAAATCTAAACCGAAATCATCTAAGGATATTCTCCTGAACAGATGGAAAATCACTTCAAATGGGACTTATGCAGATAGATATCGACAGGATGAAATCGCTTGGAGAGTCTTTGCAAATTCATTTGAAATCTGGTTTCAAGGAATTGAACAACGGACCGGGCAGAGCTTAGGCAGAAGATTAGCTCATGCTTCAGCTGAATCTGAAGAATTCCTTTTGTCTATTGGTGGTGTGCTTGCCAAGCCGAGGGGTCGGGTTCCGTCAAATTGGATAGGTGCAAGCAAGGATTGGTCATCTAGAGGGCTTGGTAAGATTCAGTTACTCGAAGATGATGATGAGATTCGACTCATTGTCAATAATCATCCAAACGGTCCATTATGTGCAGGAAGTTTAGCGGCGAATTGGGAATGCGGAACCGGTCAAAGGCACCGATTCCGTTGGTCGGAAAGTGTAGGGCAAGGGCTGGTTGTAGATTTGACCTTGGACGATGTAATAATTCCAAAAGGAAAAAAATCGGAATTGATTTGGAGAGATTTATCCACTTCAACAATTATTACTGAAGAAGGCCAAGATGCATTTGCTGACCTTGAATTTCTTGACTCAGGATATTGGACGATAATGGGTCGTAGATCGTTGTTTATTCATCGAGATTTATTATTGAAATTTGAAGAATATTGTCTGCCATATCTCGATGAAATTCATGAGGGGAGAAGCGATTATACTTGGAACGGATTGGATGAAGATCGTGCATTATGGTGGACGGCGATGGCCGATTCTATCCGTGAAATATTTTACTCCGCCGGCCACCATATTTTTGTCAGCAAAACCGAAGATTGGCTGAGAATTGCTCACCGCCATCTTTCGCACGATGGGCTTGGAAAAATCAGTTCAGTTTCCATGTCCGATAACAATGGTGGCGTTGAATTTACTATTGATAATACGCTACATCCTGCTCTGTTAAGTGGTACACTGCTCGGCTGTTGGGAGCGAGCTTATGGTCGTCGCGGAAAGGTCATATTGAACCAACAATCGAGTGGCCTTAAACTGAAAATTCTCTCTCTGAACGAGATTGCTGAATGAAATATTCAGACTCGCCTATGATTAAACATTATATCCGAACCTAAGTTGAATTGGTCGCCCCCTATGGGGGGCGTGGTGATTGTTTGGCTCTGAATCATAATCAATATGCAGTGATTGCAATTACAGCGACTCTATGTTTAGCAGGATTTTACACGATCATCGGAGCCGGCCTTGCAACTGTTTCCGGTTGGGAAGAAGGGGGCTTAGATATCACTACTGGGGAAGACGAAGTTCATCAAGCAGGAGTAGATACAGATGGCGATGGTTTACCAGACAGAATGGAACAAACTCTCTATGGTACTGAGTGGGATAATGCGGATACCGATAGTGATGGTTTGGATGATGGATGGGAAATAGAAAACGGCCTTGATCCTCTCGACAATGGTGAACCCGCTGATACAAATCATCAAACAGAAACTCCTGATCCAGGTCACGATACTACCGAGTTGAACGAAACTTTCCCCGACCCTGATAATGGGCCGTTCGGCGATCCTGACCGAGACGGATTAATCAATATCGATGAGGCTGAATTGGGAACTAACCCTAATCTACAGGATACCGATGGCGATGGTCTAAACGACCGTTGGGAATCACTTTACACTCACACAATTGAAACTCCTGAAGGAACCATCAATCTACTCGATCCACTTGATGGCAACTGGGACTGTTATCTTTTGACTCCTGATACTAAGGCTCAGATTAAGGCAGACATTGGTGCTAGTACATGGGATGAGATGGGTAATCAATTCGGTCATTCCTGCGATTCTCTTCTAGATCTTGAACAACCTGAGCCGGATAGTTTGAGAAATTATGTTGAAGAGCGTTACGATACAAATCCGCTAGAAGAGGATAGCGATGGTGATTTGATTGCAGATCGTTATGAGATTGCCTATGGGAATATCGAATTAGGAGTTCACTGTGGAGTTCCAGTTTTCGGGACATTGACCCTAAAAGCACCTTTCCATGAGATGATGTCTGGCGCAGGCGATATGACTTGGTTTGAGGAAGATATGGATAATGATGGTCGATTAAACGGACCTGGTGATTGGGATTCAGATGGTGATGGAATGCCAGATGGTTTCGAGTATTGTTACGCTTTGGATTACGAAGGAGATCGATTTTTGAATCCAGCTAATTCAACCGATGCCTATGGCGATTCAGATGAAGATGGTTTGAACAATATCGAAGAATACGAGGTCGCCTATACTTGGGGGGCAGAGAATTTCACCAGTCCATTGAAGGCAGATACCGATAATGATGGTATGCCTGATGGCTGGGAACACCTGAGTGGGATTCATCCTAATGATGGAAGCAATGCTGAGGAAGATCCTGATTATGATGGATATGATGCAGACGGTGATGGCGGAGTCCGTTACGATGATTTGGTGGGAGTCAGTACAATTCATTCAATTAGCGTAATTGTTGGAGAATTTGTACCTGTGAACAAAACCATTCTTTGGGTTAGAACCGTTCAAAATAGCGAATATGTCAACCTTCCAGTGAAGACGAAGACTGCTGGTTGGGTTTATCACATCAATGTTGAAATCGGTCAAGAAGTCACTTCTCGATTACAAAATTTGGTAATTGTCGTTGAGGATGAGGAGAGATTTACTAACCTCGACGAATATAACGCTCGCGACCGAAATGGCGATGGAATTGTCGACGGTCGCTCGACTGACCCATTGAATCCTGATACTGATGGCGATGGTTTACTCGATGGAATCGAAGTAATTGGTTGGGTTATTCGGGTCGTTGACTACGGCGTCCGTGACGTTCTTGTTCAAAGCAACCCGGGGGTTTTCGATACTGATAGCGATGGTCTTTCCGATGCTGTAGAATATTTCGACACGTTCACTAATGCTACCGATCGTGATACTGATAGCGATGGATTGGAAGACTTCACAGAAGCTATGGATGGATTCTATTGGAATGGCACTCAATACTTCACCAACGCATCTTCACACGATACTGATAACGATGGTTTGGCCGATGGCGAAGAGGTCATTGATGGATTGGATCAATATATCACTCATGCGAACAATGCTGACAGTGATGATGATGGCCTCAACGACGGGAATGAAGTTCTCTACATCCCTCGACCTTGGCAAATTCAGACTAATCCTCTAATCAATGATACGGATGAAGACGGTCAACCGGATGGTTGGGAGATGCAGGTCTTTTCCGTTCAACAGAATACTCGAAGCCACAGTTTATGGATTTCTACGACAAATTGGCTTCCTCCTGGCTGTGACAATATGATCGAATGTGGCCGTGGCCCTGGAGGTTGGGTATGGACTAACCATCTCCAAGGATTCTCTACCTCTGGTGATCGGGATGGAGATGGTGAAATGGATCCAAAATATTTCCTTCATGAAATGAATCTATCTGGATTCGTTATTCCTGCAAGTGGCCGTTGGGCACTCGACCCTGCATACGGTTCGATGCTCGACAATTCATTCGACATCGACAATGATACGCTAATGAATCAACTCGAAGCACCAGATCGCTGGAATACAAATCCTGTTGATGATGATACAGATGGTGATAAATTACCTGATGGTTGGGAGGTATTTTACTCCGAACAAGCAATATCTGAGGGATTGATTGACAATAATTCATTGAATGCATTAGGTGCTCGCGGTCCGATGGATCCGAGCATGCCAGATTCGGACCTCGATGGAATAGACGATGGTCAATCTGACTTTGATCATGACGGATTAAACAGAACACATCAATTGAATCGATATTGTCCAGGATGGAATAACCCTCAAGATTCAGAATGCCATATCGACCCTACTACGGCTGCTGGGAATCGATTTTATGATGATTTAGAGAATTACACAAATTATGAAGAATTCCAAAACGGCACTAATCCAGTTCTAAATGATACCGATGGCGATGATTGGTTGGATGGTTCCGAAGTTTTCCATCAGGATCAGGATGAAGATGGAATGTGGTCTGGGTGGGAATATTATTTCCAATTCGATCCGTTTGACCCATCTGATGCGAATATAGATTCCGATGGTGATGGTTATATCAACAAATGTGAGAATAAATGGAATACGAATCCTAAGGATGCAACCAGTTTCCCAAGTCAGGGTGAACTCTGTAATGCATTCGAGTGATAGCCGGTTTCTTCATTCGTGCCCCCCGTCTCACAGGACTCAGCATGTCTTGGTGGATTCTGCCTACAACTGCCGATATCGGCGTGCGAGCATTCTCTTCAGACGCTGCAGGCGCGATGCGTGAAGCAGCTCTAGGATTACAATCAGTTCAATTATCCGAAGCGGGTGCTGCTTCACTCAATTCAAAAGTTCGCTCAACGGGAATATGGGTTGTTCAAGCCCCGGGGGGGGATATCGAAAGAGGAATGGTGCGTATGCTTGAAGAAATTCTCTATCGAGGATCTGTCGAAAACCAATGGTTGGTAGACGCTGCGATAAAAATCGATGCTAATCAGATTTCACTCCAAGCGGTATGGGTCGATAGTGACGAGGTGGAAAGAGAGGTCGAAGTGAAGGCGATAACCTTGCATGAGTTGGTTTTACGTGAAATTCAAAGCGGTGAAATCATTGTAGGAGTTGATCTAGATATTCCTACTTTTGAGGGGCCAGGTTGGATGGCTCAAGTGGTTTTTGATATCTAATCTGAATCATTCTTCAACATTAAATCGTTGATATACTTCGTTTGTTGTCTGCGTTACGCGGATAAAAGTTGTACATTTTGGTAAATCTTTGATTCGTCGCGCACCGACATAGGAACAAGCAGAACGAACACCGCCGAGAATTGCTTGAATGCTAATTTCCAACGGACCTCGATAAGGTACTCGCACCTCCTTGCCCTCAGGAGCACGGTGCTTTGCTACTTCGCCATAATGAGCCTGCATCGCCTTAGATGAAGACATTCCATAGAACGATTTGTACTTCTTTCCATTTGAACTAGTTACGAGTTCGCCCCCCGATTCATCGTGTCCGGCGAACATACCACCGAGCATAACAAAATCTGCACCAGCAGCGAATGCCTTTGCGACATCCCCAGGGCTTGAACAACCACCATCTGCCATCACATGCCCTGCTAACCCATGAGCAGCATCTGCACACTCAGCAATAGCAGACAATTGCGGATATCCAACACCAGCTACCTTGCGTGTGGTACACACAGAACCTGGCCCAATACCTACCTTGACAATATCAGCACCAGCAAGGATGAGTGCTTCAGTCATCTCGCGGGTTGCCACATTGCCGGCAATTACAATCGCTGAGGGGAATTCGCCACGAACTCTACGGACAAACTCAAGGAATATCTCTCGATAGCCATTAGCCACATCAATACAGATGAGTTTGGTTCCCTCATTGGTTGCCATTTTACGCTTGAGAAGGTCAAATGAGTCATCGGTAGAACCACTGGTAATTGCCACAAATTTGGGGTCGATACCATCCTCCCATGCTTGTGAATATTCCCTTGTGGAGTAGAATTTCTGCGTGCAGGTAAGCATAGAATGCTTCTGCAGTTCCGCCGCGATGCTAAACAGGCCAGTTGTGTCCATGTTCGCTGCCACGATCGGTACACCAGTCCAAGTCGTGTCAGAATGTCGAAATTTGAATTCGCGAACAAGAGTCACATCCGAGCGTGAAACCAGCGTACTGCGCTTCGGTCGAATCAATACATCATCAAAAGTAAGTTTCAAATCATGCTCTACACGCATCAGAACCTTACTACTGCAACGAAGGAGTGCTTAAGACCGTTCTGACCTATTCAAAAGTCTTCAAAGATTCCTAAATAGTAATTTAATTTGGTGCTCGTGCCGGGATTTGAACCCGGGTCGTCGCCTCGAGAGGGCGACATGATGGACCGAACTACACCACACGAGCGGAGTGATTCTGCGACTTTACTTTCATTTATCAAAACAATGGCCTAAGCCCCAATCGACTTTA
>JABIKU010000008.1 GCA_018654845.1 Methanobacteriota archaeon
ACATCGGTAAATGTTGAGTAGTAATCTGAGGTTGGCTTGTAGCAATATCCGGTTCCACCGGCGTAGTTCCCCTCGTACATTTCCCAGTTTTCGGTAGACATCTGTAACTCGCCAACGTCGCTGCGGTAACAGTATGCCCATGATTTGCCGTAAGTGGAAGTATCAGTGTAAGTGTACCCCAGCATATCTTCGGAACCCATGTACAGGTAGTAGGCGTAGGATTCTGAGTAAAGGTAGGAACCCGGAGTTGAATGATTCCAAGTTAGTTTGGCGCTTACTCCATACCCTGCAGGTGGATCAATGATGAACATGTCATTGCTAAGGTCATCGGCGTAGCCATAGGCTGGCGCACCAAGATGGTCACCATAGTAAACATTCGTTTCATCAACACCCGTCCAATCGAAATCCCCCGTTAGGTTAATCGCTGTAGCGTACGTATTACCTGAATCGGTTCCACGACAAGCATCGTTCCCTAAACACGGAACAGGCGGAGCCTCAAAGGCAACCCGTTCATCAGACAATTCTGACCTTTCAGATGGTAGGTCTGCTAATGGCACAAAGACCGAGGCAATCATCAATAGGGCTAGACAAACAGAGCGGAGGGTGTTGCTTTGCATAGGGTTCACTGCTCCTCATCAGACGATGAAAGGGATATAACCATGTCGTAGAATGCTCATCCCTCAGCCTGAAGAAGCAAGTGTGAGAATACCTATAAAATCATAAAAATACCATAGATTGCACACGTATTACGGAATTTTCATTCCAGTATACGGAAATTCAGTCAATAAAGCATCAAAGTAAGTTTGAATTCTGATGCATGCATTTTTCAAGGTCAAATAGAATATTATGACGAAAACTAACTCAGTCCAAACCAGGTGGTGGTGGAGGCACGTCACCCGCATTATCATACTGCTGAGGGGGCTGTTTTGTAAGTTCAGATTTTGGTTCAAATCCAGGTGGTGGAAGTGGAGGAGGAGTTGGGCTAATTACAGGCTCCAATCCAGGTGGTGGTGGTGGTGGTGCAGTTTCGTCAGAATCCATTCCAAAATCTATTTCTTCGTCGGCAGAAATATCATCATATTCACTAATATCATCATCTTGATCGAGATAGATAATATCTGAGTTTTCATCTTTCTTTTTTGACGACATGAAAATAGCTCCTCCGATTCCTCCTAAGATTATCAATAGGGTTCCAATTACCATAATCGGATGCAAACTTATTTTATCTCCAATTGACAAAGGGTTAGCATTATCTCCCAAACCATCATTGTTTCGATCTTGCCACTCATTAGGGTCTAGAGGGAATGCATCGGAATTGTCAAGGATTCCGTCTCCATCGTCATCCTCGTCCATCGTATTACAGGATTCATCCCCATCAATGTCATCAGGAATTGAATTGTCTGCGAGTGCATCAGTGCCGCAAATCGCCTCGATATTGTCATACCAACCATCACCGTCATCATCGAAATCAGCATTGTTACCAGTACCATCCCCATCGGTATCGTATTGCTCGGTTACATCGAACTGGAATGCATCGTCCCAATCGAGGACGCCGTCATTGTCATCATCTTCATCGGTAGAGTCACAGAACATATCTCCATCGTAATCGACAGGTATTGAGTTAGCATCGAGAGAATCTGTACCACAATTTGGCTCATCTGCATCTAGCCAGCCATCCCCATCATCATCAGCATCGTTATTATTTCCGATACCATCACCATCGGTATCATCCCATTCAGCATCATCAAAGGGGAAATCATCAGATAAATCAGGAACTCCATCGTTGTCGTTATCGGTGTCGACAATATTGCAAATGTGATCACCGTCAGCATCGTCAGGCATCGAAACAGGATCCATTTGATCGGATCCACACTCGACCTCATCGACATCGAGCCAACCATCATTATCGTCATCAGGATCTGAATTGTCTCCAAGGTCGTCTCCGTCGTTATCTGCCCATTCATATACATTCAATGGGAATAAATCGTAGTCATCGCCGACATTATCGCCATCATCATCCATGTCGGCATTATTTCCAGTGCCATCATCATCAGTATCGAACCATTCTAATGGATCCTCGGGGAAAACATCGGCTGCATTATCGTAGCCATCGCCGTCGATATCTGGGTCGAGCGCATCGCAAATACCATCGGAATCCATATCTGCAGGCAGGTCGTACCAATCGAGAGGATCTGAGCCACAATTTATTTCAGTGTCATCAGTATAAGCATCGCCATCATCATTCGTATCGGCATTATTCCCTATGCCATCATTATCACTATCGAGCCATTCTTGGTCGTTATGAGGGAAATCATCGGAATCATCTGGCCAACCATCGTCATCGTCATCAGCATCAATTGCATCACAGTCCCCATCACCATCAGTATCGATTGGAGTGTCGAATCTATCGAGCGGATTCGTTCCACAGAGATTTTCCGTCGTGTCGTTCCAACCATCGTTATCATCGTCTTCATCGGCATTATCACCGATGCCGTCATTATCGTAATCTGCCCATTCAGCCGAATTGTAAGGAAAAGGATCATTTCCATCATCTACCCCATCATTATCATCATCTTGGTCAAGCGCATCACAAGTTCCGTCACCGTCAAAGTCATCGGGTACACTATTGGCATCATCTGGATCAGAGCCACAATCTGTCTCATTCGTATCCCAATGGCCATCACCATCAGAGTCGAGAGAAAAAAACCACCAAGACATTCCATAATAGCCCTCACCTGAGGTTGCACGAACTTGAACTAAAACATCCATCCCCTCTACAATCATTCCAGGATAAGTACCGGAACCGTTTGAGGTGACGTGTTCTGGATTATTGGTGCTTGAATAATCAATCGTATTAGTCTGATTGTCCGCTAGAATGACTTGGAAATCTACTTCTGTAGAATTAAACCATACCGAAACTGCAACTCCATAGCCCAAAGGCACAGTTGTCTGATAGTTATCATTAAGATCATTATTTAATGACCCCCATCCAGTGTAGCTATTATTTGCTGAAACCGTGTTTATCGTCAAATTAGTGGGATTCAGGTAGTCATTAGAGGCATCGCCGCCAGTTCCTGCATCATTCTGATTATATGCAGGTAGTCCTGATGTCGAGAAAAGTTCGAGAGTTAAATTATACCATCCAGGTGCACTTGAACCCCAATCATCAACCTGCAAATAAACAATAGTGCCACCCACATTTGTGCCATTACTCGCAACATTTTCAGGTTGCGAACCAGTAAATGCAATATCAATTTGAGTGCCATTTGAATCATATAACCACATGTCAAAATCAGCAGAGCTAAGATGAATCATCTCAATCATTATACCATGATTTTGTGGAATAGACATAGCAAACCAGTCTATATCATTAACAGATGAAAGATTTGCCTGATAAGTAGTATTAGTTGCAGTAATATTGAGTGCATTAGCCATTGTACCTGGTGCATCTTGGCAACTTCCTGCATCATTATTGGTACAATTTCCGCCGCCGCCGCCGCCGCCACCGCTGCCAGTAGAGAATATCCAAATTTGCATAGTGTATTGACCAGTTCCACTACCTGACCAATATTGTACGCGAATATAGACTTGTGTTCCACCGACTGATGTTCCATTCGATGTGACATCATCAATGCTCGATGATGAAAAACTATCATCGATAGTATTACCTGTAGCATTATAGAGGTACAAATCAAAATCAAAACCACTAGGAGAGGTTAATTGGACAGCGATTCCGGTATTTGCAGACATATTGATGCCATAGTAATCATCGGAATCGCTAGATGATACATTGCCATAATAAGTTCCATTCGTAGCTGTCAAATTCGCTGCAGTAGAAGTCGTACTTCCCGCATCCCCGCCAGTTCCAGCATCATTTCCTAAGGCAGGAATCGCGAATGACGAAACTACCAACATTGTAACAATCAATCTTGCACCCATGCGAGAGTTCATGCATGGTCGAGGGTGGTTAGGAATAAGAACCTATCAAAAAGTCGTTTGGAAACAGACAACCCCTCACAAGTGAAAGATTTCGGAGTACTTCAACCATCATGAGTATTGGTAAAAACCACTGCCAGATTTTCGACCTAATTTCCCCTGTGCAACCATATCGATTAACAGTTGTGCCGGAGCATATTTTTCTTCTCCAAATCCTTCGTAAAGGACATTCATGATGTGTAAAACCGTATCATTTCCAATCAAATCAGATAGTGCTAACGGACCGATGGGATGATTCATTCCCAATTTCATAATGCCATCGATAGCTTCTGGCTCAGCTACTCCTTCTTGAAGTATCAAAATTGCTTCATTTATCATCGGGCAAAGAATTCTGTTGCTTACAAAACCCGGCGAATCGTTGCATGAAAGAGCAGTTTTACCCATTTTTTCTGCTACTTCAACAACGGCTGAATTAGTATCTTCACTAGTGTCGCTGCCGTTGATGATTTCGACTAAACGCATAATTGGAACTGGATTCATGAAATGCATTCCAATGACTTTGTCGGTACGGCCGGTGACTTCTGCAATTGCATCGATGCTGATACTACTAGTATTCGTTGCAAGAATTGATTCGGGTTTGCAAATTGCGTCAAGTTCAGAAAAAGTTGAATGTTTTAGCGCTAAAATTTCGGGAATTGCTTCTACGACGAGATCTGCATCCGCTGCTGCTTCTTTTTCTATTGCTGTACACACACGTGCGAGCGCTGAATTTGCTTCATCTTGGCTCATGCGCTCCTTGGCGACGAGTTTGCCCAAAGAGTGCTCTATTGCCGCCATACCATTGTCAACATATTCTTGTTTGATGTCGATCATAGTCACATCGTAACCAGCGCAGGCAGCTACTTGTGCGATTCCATTACCCATTTGCCCTGCACCGATTACAGCGATATGCTGAATTGCCATGATGCGGCGAAATGTCGATGGGAAATTAGTCTATCTCTCATCCGTGGTCAACTGATGGCAGTGTGAAAAATTCAAATTATTTCAATCGAGATCGATTGTATCATCGTCTTTCGGCTTATCTGCGATAGTGTAAATCGACTCATTGCGAGCCTTCCATGCTTTCAATTCTTCCATTTCAGGGAAATCTTCTTCATTCACCGCATCCCAATCCAATGGCTCAATCGATTCTAAATCTCCAGCGGTCGAACTACCTAATTGATCGTCGGATGATTTCGAATTCGCAAGAATATCGCTTAATTCATCAAGAGAATCTTCTATCGATTTTTCATCTCGTTTTCTCCGGCGACGCTTCAATGATACAGAAACCATAGCCGGGGTAATAATCAGCAACAAGCCAAGACCTAATGCACCGAGGAATTGCCACAGCATTGGGCCTGAATTTTTTGCATCGTCTATTGCCCAGTCGACCCATTCTTGGTTTAGGACTTCAATTGAATGTGAATTTTGATTATTGACCTGATCTGAGCTTACCCCCTGAATCAAGTGCATACCAGGTACTTCTGGGACGCTTAGTAACAATTCGAATTCGCCAGATGAATCACAGAGGAAAGTTTGGCTGTCAATATCGCTCCAAATCTTTACTCCAACTCCACTTTCGCATTCTCCAGAAAGTACCTTTTCAGTTTCTAATGGAGATGTTCGATTTATGGTTTCGTAGAAACTGAGGATAGGAGGGGTGGTATCTCGTATAATCGAAAGTGAAAACGAATCAATTTTATCGAGAGCGTGAATTTCGATGACAAAGTCGTTAGTACCCTCGAACAAATCAAATTGCAATTGAACAAATTCAAGCCCGGCTGGTACCAAATACTTGTCAGAATCGTCCCCAACACGCCACCACCACAATTCTTGGACTGGGCCTCTTCGCCCCACCGCTTCAACAGAATCTTCAGTAGTAATTCCACCATCCCACGGTGCGGTGACCGAAGTTTGATAAATTGAAGCGTTAAGTGTTAATATGCGACATTCTAAGAAATGATTTTCGTTGAACTGCCCCTCAGTAATATCCCAAGCAGCGATACAGAATTCATGCGTGCCAGTCTCGTTCAAATCGAAGAAATGACCGCCGGCTGAACCATTCCATTCGGCTAATTCGATACCGTTGTGAGTGAATCTGAGATGCACACTTTCATCGGCAGTCCATGACAATCCTTGCCGGTGATCAGACAATTCTGTTGCAGAGGCGGGTGATAATTCCCATTCAACACTAGGAGTGGTTTGATCCAATAACAATTCCCAAGACTGCGAAGCAATATTTCCTGCCCAGTCTGTCAAATTGAATCTCATTTCATATATTCCATTGAGAATCTCAGTAAAATTCAGAGAAATATCAGGACCAAAATCCCCGTCTGCACCCCACGGAGTGTCTTCAGAAGTAGCAGGAGGATCAAAATTAGGCAAGAGATTAGTGCCACATTGTTGGTATGCGACCTCATTATATTGAGTAAGTAATGAAAAGCACCAAGTCCGAACATCGCCTTCAGTTCCAAAGTATACATAACCATCCGATAAATTGTTTCCAATCGCCATCTGTTCTAATGAAATCGGCATCTCCAAAGGATCCAAATCCGCATCAATGAATTCCAAGTGCCCAAATCCATTCATTCGAATATAGGATGACTGATTATCAAAGATTACACGATTAGCAATACTCGCATTATTTCCAGCCCTGTCAGTCACACTAACTTCAAACAGATTATTACCCCAATTATAATAATGTGGATCCCATGAATCAGAGCCGGGTTGAGCCACCATTATTTGAGTCAAATTAAATTGATAATAACCCTCACCATTTTCATCTATTAGAATAGGAATATCATCATGGTAAACAATCAAATTTGGTTCAGAAATAATCGTGTAATTCAAGACTTGTTGTTGAGTAAATTCAGGGATACCAAATAAAGCTAATAATGGCGTTGTAATATCGTAATTGACAGATAACCAATCCTCATCGACAAGCCCAGAACGATCCGTCAGGTTTAATTTGTATTCATGCCACTGCTCCACTGCAGGAACGGTTGAGTTAATCCAAACCTCTCTGAAAGAAAGATTCTCAGGCATTGCAAAATGATTGCCTGAATTCCAAATGGAAGTCAGGTTATGAAAATTCAAATCTGTATCAATAGCCTCGACCAAATCAGCATTTGGAATCGTCGTCAAATTGTTCTTTGGTGACCAATTCAAATCATCTAAAGCAAAGCCAATTCCTGTATCGAGAGCATGGATTTCCACAGGTAAAATTTGATTGCTATGGGTCAAATTTTCAGGCACAATAAAATCAACCTCTGGAGCGAGTTCAGCAAGGACATATTCGTATGGTAATTTGAGGCTAATTCCACCGACCAATTCGATCTCGACATGGCCCATCCAAATGCCTGCTGATTCTGGCCTCAAGAAAGCTAAATTGACCTGAATTGCACTCTGCGGAACCTCACCAGCTAGAGTTAAGGAACCATTAGGCCAAATAGAATTGATTTCTGTTGTAGACAAGGTCATTTGATTAGTAATATTCAACTCATTCCCCCCTATCATATCAATATCAATCCAAAATTGAACTGTAACAGATGGAACCGACCAACCTAGTACTGCAATAGCATAAAATCCATCATCGGGCGAATCAATATTTATCGATTCTGACGAAGTGCTGGAAATAGAGCGGCGTATCTCTTCGCTCGACTCAAATTCACCATTCTCATTATCATCTCTGAACAAATATAAATCCAAATCAGCATCATCATGTGCATTCATCGAAATCGATAATTCTGAGACCTCGTCGAGAGTGAAATTCTTCCACCAAGATGCTGACATTTTATCACCAGAATTATCTTGGTAAGCAGTCTCATTTTCAAGATAAATCGGTTGAGTCCAGCCATAAGCGCGTACGGATTCAACCTCCATTGGAACTGTAGAAACGACGTGGACAGCATCTACGCCTTCCCCCTCTGACCAGTCGGTCACATAGCGCTGGAAACCCCCTTCTTCGGCAGCAACATAACCCACTGATACGTTCAGAGGATTATCATTAGTACTAACCCCGTGCAAGGCTGTATGAAGGATCATTTGGTGTGTACCAGCCAGAGCGGGAACTGTGAAAACTTCGCGACTAGTTCCTGTATAAGTCCCCCAACTATGTCTTCCACTTCCAACATGATTATTCGTGGATCGAGAAGTGATTGAGAAAGTCGAATCACCATATGCATCCGGATCATCAGCAGCGTAGCCGTGTGGCGTTTCGTCAAGCCAAAGTACATCGATATCGGTATATGGATTGTCATCCCAATCCACATCGAGAATAACTGTCCCACCAGTCGCCCATTCGGCTGGCCAATCGACAGTTAAAAAGCGCCAATCTCCACTCTCGGCACGCCAATTCCACCGCGTAGCACCACTAATCCATTCCTCATCATATAGGGTTTGATTACTGACATTACCATCGAGTGGTTTTGGAGTGATTGTAAAGGGTCCAGACCAAGGGACATTTGTGACTACAGGCAGTGTCCAATTTCGGTGTGGAACCTGTGCCACACTGCCATTTTCATCGATTAGATATGATTTGACTAAAACCCCGTGTTGATGAAGGCCAGATTCTGCATCCATAGGCACATCGATTTGCATTTGAATCGTATCAGTACTATTTGCATCCGAAACAATTGTCGAAGGCAAACTTAGCCAATCATCTGAACCCGAACCGAATGCAGTCCAATCTATTTCGATGCTGACTGGATCATCTGAATTTTCCCCATAATCATTCCAAACACCGAGGAATAATCCATCTCTTGCATCCTCGAAAGGATTCCCGACTCGAACCTCAGCATTCGGTCCGTTCGACCACCAATAGGTGACTTCGTCGAACTCTCCACTTTCAGTCCAGTCATCCGAATCGACCATCGAGTCATTGTCGAAATCTTCAACGTAAATTCCATCACCATCATTGTCAGTCCACCTGTAAATTTCCAAGTAAACTCGTTCTTCTGAATTACGATTCATATCACCATCGAAGGCGGCATAATCAATTGTTGCACGAGCCCGTAATTGTCGTGTATCTTCGGGTAAGGCAAATGTCGTATTAGGAAGATGAAGTGGAATTAACAAATCAGGTCTATCGCCCTGATGTCCGTCCCAAGTGTCATTCTCACCATTCTCCGAGCCGTTTCCTAGGCTCATCCAAGTACGCGTTTGATGCATTATTGGATTGAAATTTGTCGGTGTAAATGAAAGTAATATATCCGATTCACCCGAATTGTAAAAATCTAAATCAACAGATTGAGTTTCACCAGGGAACATATAATTGATATTCGCATCTCGGTGTTCCCCTTGAAAAGTTCCACTATTCCATTGGGCTGGACTCATCGACCAAGTTCCATTATCTCCCTCGAGCGTGTTTACAGCTCTCGATGCATTGAACCAGCCACCACCTTGGACGAATGGTTCGTATCCTCGGTCGTCAGCTGTTGAAAGAACAAAATTACGGAATTCTTGTGATTTTGGTATTTCTCCGTGATTTTTAACCCAAGCTTCGGCAACGACGGCTAATAATCCAGCAGTGATTGGAGTTGCCAAACTCGTCCCTCCCCAAGTTGCATAAGCCGAATTTGCATTATTGCGTAAATTCAGAGGATAATCACCTGTCGCAGACCAGCCGACTGAAACTATGTCAGGATCCATTCGTCCAATCGCATTGGGGCCGCGATTAGACCAAGGCGCATTTTGCCCCCACGAACCGCTGGAACGGCTACTGAACGCGCCTACTGAGAAAACTCCGTTTGCAGCACCAGGTACTTTCGTCGTTCCAAATCCATGGCCTCCATTTCCAATAGCAACCGAATATGTGGTTTGATTATTGTATACACGAGTCAGCCAATCGAGATAGAGTGAATAGCCATCGGCTCCAGCATCATCGATTGATGAATATCCAAAAGAGAAAGAACCAATATTAGGTTGATCAAAAGCAGTTTGGGGTTTGCCATCATTTCCTTCTGCTATCCAACGCCAACCATCAAGTGCATGACCACCAGAATAATGATTGCCAATCGAAGCGATTGTTGCATTCGGAGCCATGCCCATAACCTTGCCACTTGCTATCTTTCCTTGAGCAGCAACAGCACTCGCACAAAGCGTACCATGACTCCCTGATTCAAGCATAAATAGCACGAGGTCACCCGAACCAGCAATCCGGTTTGAATAGCCGTGTCGAGCGGAGTATGTAGGTGCATATGGCACTCCATTTCGACCATCGGACACCCAGTAAACTAATCCACCGGAAATGTCCCACAGTCCATCGTTATCAGTATCGTAACCGGTGGTTTCAGAACCGGGTTTTATCGCTTTCTCGCCAGTGAAATTTCCATCGACATCCATGTCAGCATAAACGGTTCTGTAAACTCCTGTATATTCATCATCAACTACCAAAATTGGAACGTCGGTACCGACCTTTGAACGCAGATTAGAATCTGGGTGCTCACCTAAGTGATACTCGCCCGAAATAGAAGTAGGAAGCCCGGAAATATTGTGACCAGAATTGTCCAAAACTCCATTCGAATCATTATCAAAATCTACGGTTGAAGTATCTGCATACCAGGTATTTCGAGTAGGATATGCATCACCATTAACCAACCAATAATACATCGAATTATGGTCGAACATCATTGGCCAATCGCTCCAATCTGAGCGTGAATCGGTAACCCTAGCTTGAGTTCCGTTAAGATCTGGGTGCCCAAAATCAACCCCCGTATCGGCGATGGCAACAACAATTCCTTCGCCCGTAAAACCACGCTCCCACGCATCATTTGCACCATGAATTTCTCCGGTTCGCACACTTTCTGGTTGCATGCCATCAGGCATCTCGAATGGTGTAGTATCGAATGGTTCGGGGCTATTTTCTGCATCAAGAATCGCAATAACCCCGGCAACTCCAACCAATTTAACAAGGAAAGAAGAATCAAGCCAAAATGTACGATGATCAATTTCACCATTAGATGGGTCGGTTACCTCCAATATTTGTCCACCTTTTGCAGGTGCTTGTTCTTCTTTCGCACCGATTTTGTATTGCCAATCATCAAGTTCAGCCAGTGACCATGTAATCACTGTCACTCGAACTTTTTCCACCCCGAATGCAACGCGTTCTTCTAAGGTAGGCTCGAGCCAAGGATTGCCTAATTCAGGTACATTCTGCTGGGCTGAATCAAACTGATTACCAGCAGGTTGTGAAGGGAAATCATCATTTTTTGAACCGTTATCAAAAAAAATATTTGTATTCCTTTCAGCAAACTGAGCAGAAGTTACCGCTATCGATAGAGATGAGGATAGCATCAGAAAAACTAAAATCGATGAAATCCGCTTATTCACATTTGTTACGGATATTGTCGAGACCTTGTATCTGCCGGCATCGCGATTTCAAAATGATGTGAATATTCACTCATCTTAACAGTCAATATCAAATGGAAAATGCCGCACGAAAGGCTGGACAGTCCCGTAGTGTAGTGGTCCATCATCTCAGGTTTTGGTCCTGAGGACCCTGGTTCGAATCCGGGCGGGACTACCACCCATTGGCATATTTCATTTTGCTCGATTAATCAAAATCGTGGTGTTTGCCCCTATGAGTAATAACGAACTGGTATGGTCAAAAAATGAAATTAGAGTATTATTCTTCAATTTTTTCTGGACTTCGAGAAAGGTCTCTGGTGATGTTTTTCTGGTGAGATTCTAAAGTCCCTCCACCAATTTCAAGCAGCTTTGCATCTCGCCATAATCGCTCTACTGTGTACTCGCCCACATAGCCATATCCACCCATTACCTGTATGGCTCGATCAGCGATGTTCTTAGCTGCAGTAGTCCCAAATAATTTGACTCCATCCGTATCGAGCCGATTGCCCGATTTTTTCAAATCAGTATTTCGGGCTGTATCATAAACATAAGCTCGCATGGCTCGATATTCGGCCCAAGATTCTCCAATATGTCTCTGAATTTGTCCGAAATCACGAATCTCGCTACCAAATGCCTCTCGCTCGCTTGCATATCGATTCATAGCAGCCAGCGAGCGTCGTGCAATTCCCAGCCCCATCGCCGCTAAACCAATGCGCTCAATTTCGAGATTTCGCATCATGTGAATCATCGAATCGCCGACACTTCCAACTACATTTTCGGATGGAACTATACAGTCATCGAAGACTAGTTCTGCTGTGTTACTCGCCCGCATCCCAGTCTTATCGTAGATTTTCTGACCAACCGCGAATCCAGTCATTCCCTTCTCGACGAGGAAGGTTGTAACTTCAGCCCGGCCCTTCGAATCGGTGCC
Source organism: Methanobacteriota archaeon (assembly GCA_018654845.1). Taxonomy (GTDB): domain Archaea; phylum Thermoplasmatota; class Poseidoniia; order Poseidoniales; family Thalassarchaeaceae; genus MGIIb-O2. Next base: position 12,254 of record JABIKU010000008.1, read on the forward strand.
GGTTCTAGCATACAACCAACATATATCAGCAGGTGTTCCATCCTCGTCAATCGCCCCGTTTGTAATCCACATTTTTCGGCCATTTATGACCCATTGGCCGTCTTCACGCTGTTTAGCAGTCGTCTGCATGCCTAACACATCCGTGCCGTATCCTGGCTCGCTCATCGCCATGCAGCCTACCCATTCACCGCTGCAAACTTTAGGTAATATGCGGGCTTTTTGCGCTTCGTTACCATTGTGAGCGAGGTTATTGACCATCAATTGAGCATGGGCGAGATATGCTAAGCACAACCCAGGATCAGAGTAACTCAACTCTTCGTTGACAATCGCCACCGCCGTCGCATCCATTCCACTTCCACCATATTCTTCAGGAACTGAAATGCCGAGTAAACCATACTCTCCGAGTTTACGAAATAGGTCTAGATTAAATTTTTCTTCTCGATCATATTCAAGGGCTTGAGGCTCGACCTCTTCTGCAACAAAATCTCGAATCATCGAGCGGAGCATTGTATGTTCTTCGGTCGGATTCGCCAAATCTATGCTCTGCCAATCATCACTCATGCCTATGGCATGGGTGGTTAACCTATGAGCGATTCTGCTTTACAGAAAAAAATAAGACTACTTTCATTATTCACTTTTCCAGCGAATTTAATAGAAAATTCTTTGCAAATTTATGAGCATGTGCACGCCCTTCAGGATGTCCTTTGGCGTGGCAGCCAACATTTTGTGCAATCATGAATGCTGAATATCGCTCCATCGGTTCATTCATCGGTAAACGCATCCCTGGTTCAATTTCTGCTGACATATTGCCATCAGCATCAATTTCAACAGTGCGATAATCCAAAATGATTGCATCTGCTAACCATTCTAATGGTTTTTCTGAATCAAAGGAATGGTGTGCTCCTTCTATTTCTTCAACTTCGATATTGACGCCGTGTGGAGAAACGATTTTTATGAAATCATAAACGAACTTAATCGGCGTCCAATCATCGATTGTACCGTGCATAATCTGAATTGGTGCACTTGACCAATCTTGAATTTCAGGACGAATATGCGCCCCGGGATAGAATGGTAAATGTGCAGCAAACCTCAATCCACTAGGTGAGAGGGCTGCTGCAATTGGTTCCCAAGCTGCATAGAGTGAAACGGTCCCCCCTAGACTCCAACCGGTAATTGCAGTGCGAGTTTCATCGATTTGAGGATGATTTGCAAGCCAATTCAGAGCATTGAATGCATCCGCAGTCATCATCGCATGAGTCACCCGAATCTGATCAGTGACAACATTCTCGACTTCTCGAGATTCGAAGCAGTCTATCTGAAAAACTGCCAATCCTGCTTCGACCCAAATTGCCACATGGTCATCGTGATGATCAGCCCAACCCTTGCTTCCGTGCAATGCAACAACACAGGCAAAAGGGCCTTGGCCTGAAGGAAGGTGAAGTCTTCCGAAAACCTGGTGTTTAGGTGCGGCATCTAAGTGATTGAGAATGTGGTAAAGTTCGAAAGGACTTGAAGAATTGAAAAAAATCTTTTCACTCATACTATCGCCTATTCATTCTCATCATCATAGTAAACATCCTCGACAAAGAGGAGGAGGGCGAATATCAACAAAAATCCAGCAAATGCCATCATTGGAATTGTCATGAATCCAAATACATCGAGATAACGTGTTGTGCATGGATTCATCGGGTCGCAACTCGTTGAATGAATATTGAAAACTTGAATTCTGATGTGATAAAGAGAGATTAATCCACCGATTCCTGAGAGCAGTAATCCATAAAATTTGATGCCATAATCAGAGCGAATAAATCCAGCCATCAAAATAAATGCTAGTGGATACATAAAAATTCGTTGAAACCAGCAATATCGACATGGGACGAGGTGAGCGATTTCAGACAAATATAGGCTTCCTAACATGCAAAATGCTGCGATATATGCTGCGAACATCAATGCATTACGATTGTGGGAAGATCGCAGATCCGCCAACATTTTAGCTGATCCGGGTGAAAAATTTGCAGCAATTATCAAACCGATTAGCCCGATGCCAGAAATAAATGAGAGAATCGAAAGATAACCAAAAATTGTACTTACGGTTGCTAATCCCATAATTTCACATCATTCTCAAGGAGTCACTCGGCGACTATCTCGTGGGAAAGGAATAGTCTCTCTGATATGATCAGCCCCGGTTAACCAAGTCACTACTCTGTCAACACCCATACCGAATCCGCCGTGTGGTACACCACCATATCGGCGGATATCGATGTAAAATTCGTAGGCATCTCGCGGTGTTCCTTCTTCATCAATTCGTTCGAGGATTTCTTTTTCTGACCATGTTCTTTCGCCACCACCGATGATTTCACCATAACCTTCTGGCGCTAATAAATCGTGACAAAGCACATATTTTGGATCTTCAGGATCAGGGCGGTGATAGAATGGTTTGGCTATTCTAGGGTAATGAGTTAAGAAATGTGGGACCTCAAAATCAGCGGTCAGAACCTTTTCCTTTGAATAATCTAAATCTTGACCCCACTCGACGTCAACACCCATTCCTTGCAAGGTTTCAACCGCCTCATCGTAGCGCATTCGTGGATATGGATTGTCTGCATATTGTGCAACTAAATCGAGGTCGCGGCCGACCTCGGTAAGTTCTTCTTCTCGCTCATCGAGAAGAGTGCGAGCAATGTGTCGAACAACACCTTCACCGTGCTCCATAATATCTGCATTGGACGCCCAAGCCATTTCCATTTCTGCATGCCAAAATTCAGTTAAATGGCGGCGAGTGCGTGATTTTTCTGCTCGGAATGAAGGAGCCATTGTGTAAAGTCGCTCTAATGCAGGCATTGCTGCCTCAGCGTAAAGCTGCCATGATTGAGTTAGGTAGGCTTTGCGACCGAAATAGGGTACCTCGAACAGAGTGCTGCCACCTTCTACGGCTCCAGCAACGAAGTTAGGTGCTTGATATTCAACGAAATCGAGGTCGCGGAAATAGGAATGGACTGCCCCGAATACGGTCGAACGCATTTTCAGCATCGTCGTCATTCGGCCGGTGCGAAGGTACAGATGACGGTTGTCGAGAAGGAATTCTGTTTCTCCACCATCGGCTTCGGCCATCGCAGATTCAGTAATTGGGAAAGGGCGCTCAGGATTTACACCACCTACGATTTCACAAGATGTCACTTGAATTTCATAGCCATGTTCGCGATCAGTAGATTGGACAGTTCCACGAATGATGACACTGGATTCAATTAATGCGGTTTTCATCGCTTCAAATGCCTCGTCACCAATAGTATCTCGCTTAACAACGCACTGAACATTACCGGTTGAATCGCGTAAGACAATGAAACGGATCTTATTTGAGCCGCGGGACCGATGTATCCACCCCATCAACTCGACTTCTTTACCGTTGTAATTACCGGCAAGAACATCTCCAATCCACGTATCTTTTGCCAAGTGTGTCACTCTCCGTACTCATGCGCTACGCCACTAACATATCAAAGTCAGCCTTTGGCTGTGCCTCAAATGAAAATTAATTGGAGTAGTCTTCGACACATTATTATTTCATTGATTTATGAGAATATACTATGAAAAATAATGATTTATTCCTGAAAATCGTGTCTATAAATCACTCAGCCAATCGGCCGAGTGGTATATTTTGGCGGGTCTGACGGGGTTCGAACCCGCGACCGCCCGGTTAAGAGCCGGGTGCTCTACCTGACTAAGCTACAGACCCAGCCCGCCGACTTGGCACCCCTCTTTAATCGGAACGGTCGAGATAATGCTCAAGTGAGTCTACCATTCTCATTAACAAGAGTTAGAACGCCTCCGCTCGAAGCGAGGATAACTGCGTCACAGATGCCAACAAAAAGGCCAACTTCGACTACACCAGCGATACTCAATATTTTTGTTTCCAATGATGAAGGAGTGCTTATTGAATCTCCAAATTTACAGTCCAAAATGTAGCCACCATTGTCTGTAATAAATGGTTCAACTCCACCACGTCGAGAAACTTTGCCGGGGCAAATTTCTGCGACTCGATCTGCTGTTCGACGCCACTCAAAAGGAAGAACTTCGATTGGTAAATCAAACGCACCAAGCGTCGAAACTTGTTTTCGATCATCAGCGACTACTACCATACCATTGCTTGACTGTGCAACAATTTTTTCTCGTGTTAAAGCACCTCCGCCTCCTTTGATAAGAGCAAAATTGCCATCAAATTCATCCGCTCCATCAATGACTAGATCTAGCCCACCAGTTTCAGCAAGTGAAACTAACGGGATGCCTACCTGATCTGCTAGAATACGTGTTGCTTCACTGGTCGGCACACCGACTACTTCGAGACCTTCTTCAGCAATTCGTCGGCCAATCTCAATCACAGTATATTTGACTGTTGAGCCGGTTCCAAGGCCGAGTTTCATTCCGTTACGAATAAAATCACAAGCGGCAATCCCGGCCTCGCGCTTCAACTCCTCAACCTCAGACACAGATGAGGCCAAACGTGGGACAAACATGATGCTTACCCTGTGAAAGAACGTCTAAGATACCAGATTTATGACGAATAAAGGTAAACTGAAAGTAGTATAACGAGATATTTTGTAGGGTTGAAAGTTGTATTACAAGCACATGAAAATGAGTCTAAAATGGTCGGAGAGCCTACCGTTGGGTTCTTCAGCACCGAGTATAGCGGTAATATGAGGGAGCAGGAGGGTCACTGACAGTGTACGACACTGAGGAAAGTCCCCTCTCCAAGATGGAAGCGGCCCGATTTACGTCGGGGGTCCGGGAGGGCCGGCTCTGCAACAGAAACGAACCACATCAGTCGAGTACGGTGAACCCGAAGGGGCGAGGTTGTCTGAATCGTGGCTGGAACGAGCACCCCCGCTGGAGCAAGTCCAAGCAGTCCCGTAGCTCATCGGTAGGGACAGGTAGGATGCTAAGTTGAATGTGACCAGCTGAAAGGTGAACAGAAAGGGGCTTACTCCCTGCACCCTCGCTTAATTTGATTGCGTCAGCGTTGAAAATGAAACTTCGGAGTCATTCTACAATCGCATCTAAGACTGCCGAGACTTCAAGCGCTCCTGAATCATCATAGTCTAACCAAGACCCTTTGCCCATTAGCCTCGAAGCAACTTCACGCTGAGCCACAATAATTGATGGTAGTAGAATCGAACTTGTCAGCAGTGCGAGAATCAGTAAAGACATCATTAGAGTGAAGAAATTCTGCAGACCAGGGATCGCCACGAAAAGTCCCGCAGCAAGGCCAGCACAAGTAGTTGCAGTCGTCTCGAAAATAGTCTGACCCGTTCGTGCAACAGCCTTGACGATACCAGCAGGAGTTTCGCCTTCGTCCTTAATTCGGTCAATAATATGAATCGAATCATCAACCCCAATTCCGAAAACGATTGTACCTACCATAGCGGTGAACACATTGACATTCACCGAACCTCCTTTCATCAGAAGGGGTTGCCAGAGCACTACAACTGCAACGGCTGTCATTGTGAAAAATGCAAGTCGAGGAGAGCGGAATAAAATCGCCATCGTGAATAAGAGAATTATCATAGTTGCAATCGTAGTTTCACTCTGAGCCTCATGAATTCCAGCGTTTATATCAATTGATACAGGGAGACCACCCGTAAGTAGAGAATTGTAAACACCATCGATTCCAAGTGCAGTGCATGTCCAAGCAGTAGTACATTTTTCATCGCCAGCAAGAATATCATCAATAGCATCTCTGTACACAGTTGCATTACCTAAATTGATGTAAGGTTGGTTTGCATAAACTAGAGTTTTTGTTTCGCCGCTTCCCTCATCTTTGTTCATCAGCATCGAGCGAACTTCGGGAGAAAGGGTATCGAAAGCGATGTTCACCATATCGTTCCTACTGGTTGACGCATATGCCCAACAATCCGGCCTCAGCGGGTCACTCGAATGCTCCCAACACTCATCATGAAGAATCTCCCAAAGGCTTCTATCATATATTTCGACACCTGAAAGATTGAGATCAACATGTATTGCTTTCAGGATATTGACCAGACTTATTGTCGATGTTTCAGGAACGTTATCGATATGAATTTGAATCTCTTCAATAGAATCGAGGATTGGTAAATCACGTATCGGAGCGGTATCATTGTGTGAACCACGATCGGTTGCATCGATGATGAACATGTTAGTTTGACCGCCCTCGAAAACTATACTATATTCACGAAGAGCTTCGTAAGAGGATAAACCAGGGGGAACTTCATCAGAGGACCCGGTAATTTCTTGTCCTAAGGTTTCTGAAAGAATACTGATTCCAAAAATTGTAACAACTGAAGTAACGATTAGAACTAGTAGAGTTGTTTTCACAGGAATCTCACCAATTTTATCCCAAAGTTTGTCGAATGCTTTTGTTTGTCCCTTACGGTACTTGAAAATTTCAACAAGAGCTGGAACCATTAACATCGAAAGAATAAATGTCGTCATTATTCCTATAACTAGTGTAATTCCAACCGTCCTCATCGGTGCAATTGGCACCAACATCGGCCACATCAATACGCTAAATCCGATAATCGTTGTAAGGGCAGAAAGGAAAATTGCGTGGCCAGTGGTCATCACCGCTCGAACAGTTGCAGTCAAGCTGATGAGTGGATCCCAAGGGTCGATATCTTCAGTCTTCAGACCGTCTCGATTAGCCATCCAGGCTTTTTCGAGTCTTTCTTCGATTAATTCAACACGATTTTCTTCAATTCGATTCGTCAGATGCAACGAGTAATCAACGCCCAGTCCGACAAGAATCGGCCCCGCGGAGATAATCATCGGTGTCAGCATAATATCCGCAATCACTGTCATTCCGAAAGTAATAGCTAAACTCATCGCAATTGGTAATCCACAGATGACGATAACTTTTGGATTTCGGTGGAGAATCAACATTGTCAGCAAAACGAGAACCCCACTTATCGGTAACATTGTATCAACGAGTTCAAGGTAAATTGCATCGGACACATCATGCAAAACAGGAGTGAGTCCAGTTATGGTTATCGCTTGACGGTCGGGAATAACATCAAGGCGTTCTGAATCCATTGTCGAGACTGGATTATTGTATGTCCGATGGCATAATTCGCAATCGGATAGGCTTGATTCGTCATATATTAACCGTTGAGCATAACGAATGAAAGCTCGATGATCCTGAATTTGCCCACTAGGATTCTCATCTGTTATTCCTTTCGGGTCATCTCTTGACGGAACATCGGTTCCTTCCATCTCGAAGATCATGCCCATGACAATTGCACCGGTATCCCAAACTCCATCTCCATTGGTATCTCGCACAAAACTAGAGAGAAGAGAATTAGTTTGGTCGACCAAATTATCGACTCGATTCTGGTCGTCTGGAATTGAATATCCTTCGTATGGGTTTAACTGAGCCAATGCACACTCGTCCTGTTGACCTGTTGGTAATCCATATTTTTCAACAGCACAATTAAAACGATAACTTGATGAATTCGCTTCTTTGAGAATTTGCGCCGGAGAAAGAATCCAAATTATTCCATCCTGAGTTCCCCGGTCATTTTTTTGTTCGTCCAAACCGGATTGATAGCCACCATTACCACTATTTTCATCATCCCCTTCAAGCCAAGACATCTGTTGTAAAATATTCACATCAGTAATATTTTCATTACCGTGCTCAGCGCCGGTTGCAGCGTTATTTGTTTGAACATAAAGAATGAAAATATCCGTCGCCCAAGGTGCTTCCCTGACCCGTAACAATAATTCGGTCGAATCAGCTCCATCAGGTAAATAAATTTCAACATCACCGTTAATCTGATGCTCGAAATCAAGTGCATCACGACCAATTATCGCGGTAGTAAGTAATAGCAAGGCAATGATGAATCCAGGACTACGTAGAACAGCGGAATAAGCTAATTCAGCAGTCCGCACCGATACTGCTTCTGCAGTTTCACCTAAATCTTCTAGCAGTTGTGCTCCCGTATCGAAAGCATCGCCAATTGGGCTATTCAATACCTTATTACGAGTGGAGATAACAGTATCCCGAAATGGACCTAAACGTTCGTAGAATCTCTCCCAGAAGATGACTTCGTCATCCTGGTCGAGGGCGACGCGTAACACGTCATCGCTATCGACTTCGCCTTCGGTCACAGAAGGGTGCCCTCACGGGAGCCACATGAAACAATCGCATCGGCTCCACGTGAGAGGCTGTTCTGTTCAGATTCAGTTTTCTTCGAACTGGCTGATCGTAGTGACTGCTTGATCGCCATCGAGTACGCGACGCAAAGCTGCAATACTGATTATTAGAGGCACATATGCTGTACCGTCAGCAGTCGTATACGAGTGACAGTTTGTTACCGCCTCTGTGTGCAGACTAAGCTTCAGTGCTCCTCCTGCACGACTTCGACGAGCCCAACCGATTAGGGTTGTGCTCGCCTCATTTTCTTGTTCGTTGTTTTTTGTTTGGGTTTTTGATTTACTCATTTTTATTTCCTCCAAGGCATTGTTGACTCGAACACTCAGATATGAATTAAGTCCAGAGGGTAATTAGAATGTAAAAAGTGAAAATAATACTTCAGCCTAAGGCTGTTTAGACTGAACGGACTAGCGAACTGCTGAAAGTGAATGAGGTTGCCGTACAGGTTGAGATACATGGCTAGACGACGTGCAACAACCATTCAGAAAGGTAAGGATGAGGATGTTCGATTGATGGCTGCTTTAGCAGCTGTCGGAGTAATAAGTATCGTATTATTTTCTGTATTTATTATTTCACCTCCTGCTACGATTGGCCCGAATGAAGGTGAACTCGCGCCTGATTTTGTCGCTAGCGCATACAATGGCGGCGGATGGGATGAATTCCGCCTAACTGATCAATTCGATCGAGAATGGACTGCTGGTGAAGATGGAAAATTCATCTTAATTCAATTCATGGATTCAGATTGCCCACACTGTTGGCGAGAAGCTGAGACGATGAGTGAACTTCACTCACAATGGGGTGGAAAAGTCACCTTCATTTCCATCGCGGTCGAATTGAGCATACAAGGCCACAGTAGTGACCGCGATGAAATCAAAGCTTTCCGTGATAAAACAAATTATGGAACCGATTCAAATGATGGAAACGGTTGCAATTCGGGAGGTAGCAACTGTGTCGAAAGACCGGGAACCGCCCATGCATGGAATTATGTTGATGACTATAATTCGAATATCATACGTGATTATGGAGTTACAGGAACTCCATTCATAGTATTGTTACAGCCGGACGGATACGTATCATGGAATCAGGGGCAAAGTGGCGGTTTGATGAATATTGAACAAGCGCTTCAAACCTATGTGGAGGGAAATTGATGAATACAGAATTTCTTTCAGAACCAATTTTTCTAGTTGTTTTAGCTGGATTGTTATCGTCTTCGTTTTTATCCATTAATGCAAAAAAACAGTCCGGCTCCGAGCGCTCTAATGCCCTAGTCATCAGTGCACTCGCGTTTTCTTTAACTGGCATTCTCACATCAGCAATTACCTATGCGATTTACAATTCTATGATTTCAAAAGGTTACTCTCCACTCTGCAGTTCCAATGGTTTTATCGGCTGTGCAGATGTTATCGGTGACCCTTCGTTTAATACATTGCTAACCCTACCATGGGGCTTGATTGGGATATCTGGTTTTGGCCTTCTACTCTACTTGATTTTGTCAATACGAATGGATCCACACGCACGCTGGGTTTCTAATCACCTCGATTATTCCTGGTACGCATCGATTATCGGCATGGTTATTGTCGTCTTCCTTGTCATTGTAGAATTGGCTTTTGTCGACGGTGCGCCACACATATGTGCCTACTGCACCGTCGCCCATCTTTCTATGATAGGATTCTTAGTATCCGCACACATGCTTCGAGAACACAAGGCAAGCGGCGATTGGTGAATTTTTCAAGGAGGGAAGTGGATTGGAATTAGTTACTGGAGGAGCAGGTTTCATCGGCTCACATCTAGTCGATGTTTTGGTTGCACAAGGAAAATCCGTTCGAGTTTTCGATAATCTCAGCTCGGGACGTGAAGAATTTCTTGCTCATCATGGAGATTCTGTAGAGATTATTCAGGCCGACTTACTAAATTATGATGATGTAAAGGCCGCAATGGCCGGTATAGAGACTGTTCATCATTTGGCTGCAAATCCAGATATTCGACTTGGCACAGAAGTTACAGACACCGATTTGCGCCAAGGCACCATCGCCACATACAATGTCTTGGAGGCGATGAGAGTTTCTGGCGTCAAGCGTATTTCATTCGCCAGCTCAAGCGCGATTTATGGCGAAGCAGATGTTATGCCAACACCAGAAACCTATGGACCAGTTAAGCCAATTTCACTATATGGCGCCTCAAAATTATCTTCTGAAGCACTAATTTCTGCATGGTGCGGAACTTTTGGCGCCAAATCTTGGCTGCATCGCTTTGCAAATATTGTTGGCAGTCGTGGCACTCATGGCGTAATTTTCGATTTCATTCACAAATTGAAAGCTGACCCTACTCGACTCGAAGTGTTGGGTGATGGACGTCAAGAAAAATCTTACATGTCAGCTGAAGATTGTGTTCGAGCGATGGTTCATCTCGTCGACGGTGTTGATGAAGATGTCAATCTATACAATCTTGGTACCGGCGATACTTGCTCGGTTCGTCGTATCGCCGAAATCGTTGTTGAAGAATCTGGATTTGAAAATGTTTCAATAGAATATACCGGAGGCAAACGTGGATGGGCGGGCGATGTACCAAAGACATCTCTCGATGTAGAATATCTATTCTCAACCGGATTTGTTCCATCGATGCAATCTGAAGCTGCAATTCGATACACAGCACGAGCACTTATCGACGAGATTGGGCTCTAAGTGCTAACGCGCTGAGAATCAATATTAGACTCAGTGGAAACCACAAAGGTATGCGAGAGGAAGCATTTGATTGATCTTCAAGTGTGAGAGAAGTTGCACCTAGTATACTCGCCTCATCACTTGGTTGAATTAATTCATGAACACCAACAATTGTCAATTCATCTTGAAATTCAAAATCTATTTGAAAAGTAATAATCATCTTGAAATCGGATTGTTGCGAAGCAATTCTACTAGAATGTAAGCCGTAATTAAAAGATATAACATCTGAACTTAGTGGCGCTTCTGCATAACCTACAATAACATCGTGATGTTCGGTAATTCCATTCAATGCTTGTTCAGAAAAAATCGTTGAATCACGTAATATGAAAACAGAAATTTGAGAATTTTCTTCATAATTAGCCTCACTCAATTCTACTTCAATTTGAATTGTTTCTTGTTCGTCTGAAGAAACACCAGAATAAGTTGAAATGGAAAGAATACTATCTGAATTTCGTGAACTTTCAGCCGACAATAGTGCAAGATCGAGGTCTGCTTGGGAAACCGCACCGACAATTTCGTTATCTCCATCGAACCAAAATGACGGTGCGAGGGGATTTGAATTTGCGACGCGAGAGAGGCGATGTGTAGTAACAGGGTTGCCAAGAGGATCTTCGAAGGTATCGTGGAGAGCGATTCGAGTAATTCTAGACCCGCGGGCATCGGCCCAATCGGGGAGCCAAGGATCAATCGTTGCACAGATATCACACCACGTTGCAGTGAATTGTTCCATGATTATCGTGTGACCGCCTTGAGAACTGTGGTTAGGTTGAATTGAATCATCCTGTTGAGCAGAAAATGCTGGAGTTGATATCAGAAGAATAGCGACTGCGAGTGTTGGCAGAGACGACGCATTTCCAATCATTATTCGTGCCTAGCCGGCTTCCCTTCATAACCCAACGGCTTGACGAGAGGTTTGTATGAGTAAGCGCTGGTATCAAGAGAATCGCCGCGATCCTTGGCGCCGACAGGCGAAGTCGAAGGGTTATCGAGCACGATCTGCGTTCAAACTCAAGCAAATTCAGGATCGTTTCGAAATATTGCGGAAAGGTGACACTGTACTAGATGTGGGTTGCCATCCAGGAGGATGGACTCAAGTCGCCGTCGAGGAAGTTGGGCAATCCGGCTTCGTACTCGGTCTCGACTTGCTCAGCACCTCACCTGTTCAAGGAGCTCAAATTATCATTGGTGATATCAAATCAGAATCGACCATCGAAGAAATTGATAGGATGCTCGATGGCCGGATGCTGAATGTATTAATCAGCGACATTTCACCGAGGTTGACGGGAAGATACGATACAGATCAAGCAATATCGCTAGAATTATCGACGATGGTATTAGATGCTGCAATGCCAATATTAGCCCCTGGTGGAACCTTTGTGACAAAAATATTCCAAGGCGTAGGAATTGAAGGGCTAATCAATGCAGCCAAACAAAGATTCAGTGATGTCCGTAGATACGCACCTACCGCTTCGAGAAGTTCGTCCTCTGAAACCTATTTGATTTGTAGAAATAAATTACCAATTCCACACAAAGATGCACGTGGAAAGACTGCATTTGAACAAATCACGGAGCATTTAGCGAATTTAGACATCGTAATTCATGTTGATGACCCCCCGGTTGAATCAAAAATAGGTATTCGCCGACATAAAAAGAAAGAATGAATCCGTTCACTTTCAGAAACCCCTAAGGGAACCTTCACTTTTACTCACGCCTCTTAGTGCGTATCATATACTAGGTACTTGAGTGATTACGAGGAATATGACGAAAAGAACAATATTAGAATTAGAAATTCTCAATGATGCCAAGAATGATGAAAAACCAATCAGTAGAAGAACGAAAAGAAGGATAAAAGTTGACAGATTGAAGGAAGATCGACCAGTTTCGAGGATTGAAATCACCATTTTACGTCGCTATCCACCGAGAATGGTTTCGAACAGAAAATGGACTGGACGTGTGGCTGCTGCCTGTGGCAGAGACGAATCTGGAGTAGTGGGTCTCGTGCTTTGGGATGAGCAAATCGACTGGGTTGCAACCGGGGACCGAGTACGAATTGAAAATGGATGGTGTAAACGTCGAATGGGAGAGCGAGTGATCTCGACTGGACGTTCGGGTAAGCTAACTGTATTGAGCGAGTGAGTCCAAATATTCAGTATGAAAAAATAATTGTAGTTAGAAATTCCATTGGCCATTAAAGGTTTAAAGAAATTTTAAGCAAAGGGGTCGAAATGTGGTGCTGCGTGGCTATCACTAACCGATGTAATCGGTCAACGCTAAAAAGGGGTGGTTGCTCGCCCGACTCGTCCGAGGAAGAAATATGGTAGCCAGAGCAGAAGTTTGTACAGCATCCGGCGTACCACTCGTCGAAGATAAGAGCACAGCATTTCCTTGCCCAGATTGTGGAAACTCAATTGGACGGAGTGCACAATGTCGTGTTCAAGCAGTACCATACATTTGCACTGATTGCGGATTTCAAGGTCCTTGAATAGAGGTGAAATTTATGGGTCATGTTGTTGTTAAGTATAAGGTCACTATTGATACTCTTGAAGACGGAGTTCCTGATTACCAAGGAATTTCAGATAAGATTGGAGCATTGCCAGAAGTCCAAGCTATTGAGATAAAACCTCTTGCATTTGGTATGATGTTCATAGAAGTTCAAGTTGTTCTAGGTGAAGGTGAAGGAATTGTCGATGAATTTGAGAATCGAGTCCGCGCACTCGACTCCCTAATCGGTCAAATCGAAGCTTTAGAAATGGGCCGTCTGTGAACTTCGAGCGTTTTCTTACCTGAACAAATCTTGCTCAGCATTGATTAACAGTTGGCTGCTCCTCAAATCGTGGAGGGAGAGAATGTGCAAAGCGGAGCACCGAGTTGGCTTCTTTCAAGGAAATTCTCACTTGCTTGCCTATTACTTGCAACCTCACTTGGGATTTGCGCTACCATGGAAGATAACCCGCTGCAACCTCTTGACAATTTGATTTACGATTTCTTCTTCCTACATGGCTCATCTGATTTTGCAAGATTCTCTCGATTGGTACTCTCAACTCCAGGGCATTTTGAAACTGCAGTATTAGGGGGAATTATTGGAACAATCATTTTGTACAGATCAAGCCAGCGTCCCTCTATTTTTGCTTTTATTCTCCCATTGATGCTTACGGGAGTTGTCTCCTCATCCCTCAAAGAACTAGTCAGTCGAATTCGTCCTCACACCTCAGTTGGAATGGGAGACTATGCTTGGCCGAGTGGCCATTCGATGCTTGCTACAGTATTATGGGGTTTGATATGCTTTATCATCATCAGAAATTACGCTACGAAGAGTACTGGGAATAGCATGATTATCAAAATGGCTGAAACCAGAAATGCAACTCGAATCTGGTTCGCAATCGTCATTTTCACCGGTTCTGCACGTATGCTTGCAGGAGTACATTGGTTCACCGATGTGATTGGAGGCATTGCTATAGGTATCCTAATCCTTCAGGCTGCATTGAAGATGGAAGAACATCTTGGCATTGATGGATGAATTAGTAATGATCTAACGGAGAACGCATGAATTCTCGCATCAAAACAGTTGCATAAGTTCCTGGTGGCAAGGTAAATTTCATTCTCAAATTCGCACCTTCAGGATGCCATCGATCTCCATCCTTTGGTCCTTCTTCCCAACGCTTTGAAAGTGTAGTATCGAATAATTCTGGAACTTCTTCTACACTAAATTCTCTGAAAGTAACCGTAGTTGGACGGCGGGTTCCACTAGTTGTCAGACGAGGAATTTCCTTCACTTGCCAATCTACCTCATGAACATCTGTAGTTACCATCGCTTGCGCTTCGATTTCACCAATTTTACCCGAAGCTAATTTTGCATCTCTCCCTGGTAATGGTCCAGTGACAGATAATCTGCCTAAACGACAATTTCTTTTACATCGTTCGAGATTAGTTTCGCTAACCTCGGCCATCTTCCCAACATCGATGCGGCCATTCGCATGCACAGGGGCAACAAGGTCACCTATTTCTGGATCTGCCAATCCAATACCAGCAGTTAGTCTCCCAGCCACTGCGTGATTAAAAACCAGTGATTGAAGAGAATGTACTGTGAGAAGTTGAAGTGAAGGTGGCATCGTCTTGTAGGCTTTGACCCAATTATCGGGTTTTCCTGCAAGACTTTCAAGCATGCTTCGTTCAAAACCAAGATGGGCAGGAATTATTTCAAGACATTTTTCTGGGTTTTGAGTTTCCCGCCACATTGTCCTTAGCGCATCGGTTTCCTCACCATCGTTTAATCCCGCCATACCCAAATATAGATTGACTGCTTTCTCAAAATCTCCTGCGACTACTGCTCGGCCAACCTCGGGAGTAACTGGCCTTGTCGAACCAAATCGCTGAGGACCTATCCAATTTGGAAAGAAATCACGGCCTAGCCTTTGTGCCATATCATCGAGAATTTTATGGACTATTCGCATTGCTTCTTTTCCATCCAAAGGATTACCTTGCTTATCGACACAACCTCTTACGGTTATTGCAAATCGGTTTCCATCGTGATCTGACATTCCTACTTTCTGGTGCGTTCTCCCGAGAACTTCCAATATTGAATCAGGAATGTTTACTGCTTCGACCTTTTTCTGGTGAGCATCGATTACCAATATTTGGGTTGTAATCGCTCGTTTGTCCTTCAAACCTGACGCAAATATTCTATTTCGATTAATCCCACACGCTCTAGCTAATCGTTTTAGATATCGATTTGTTTCCCAATTTGTAAGAATTGCACGAACCACTGTGAAACGACCTTTCGGGTCAAGAGCGGGCGTGGCTGCAACCTCTTCGACCCGAAAATCTTCAATGCGAGTTTTTAGCATACCGCCAATTCCATCAGACGGAACAGCACCTTCTCCAAATCCGAGGTATTCCTCGATTGAATTCAAGTCCATACGGACACCGAACTCACAATTTTAATCCAGAAAATTCCGAGATAATATCGGAGCAAAGGGAGCGGAAAGTCTTCTCAGCATTCTTGCCTTTAACACAACGAACATATAGCTCTGGCTCATCTAAATCAGGATGCTTCTGGAAGTAATTGGCATACTCGACATCTGCACTATCGTTCAACCTTGAACGGAATAGTTGCAGGGTAGTGTGGTTTTCACCGATGACTCGTACACGAAGTTCGGCCCCTTCGTTTTTTAGCACCTTGATTGGC
The DNA here is from genome assembly GCA_018654845.1 of Methanobacteriota archaeon. Classification (GTDB taxonomy): domain Archaea; phylum Thermoplasmatota; class Poseidoniia; order Poseidoniales; family Thalassarchaeaceae; genus MGIIb-O2. The sequence continues at coordinate 28,335 of JABIKU010000008.1, forward strand.
ATAAGACGACCGGCCGACTCGCCACCCCTTTTTGAGGGCTTTCATTATTCACTAGGACACTACGTGTCCAATTAGCGGTCTAACTTTAACACCAGCAGTTAATCCGGAAGGTGATGGCGATGAGTGACTCGGGTCAAGAAAGGCTAGCTGAAACCTTCGGCAAAGCTGCTCCTGCAATACTAATTGTCAGCCTTCTTCTCACCGTAATCACAGCCTCAGTTTTGCTACCACTACCGAGTTTCACTACCGAAATCGCCTCTTTCGCCCCAGAAAGCGAAGGAGATTCAGTTGAAATTGAAATGAATACCGTGATGACGACTTCGCCAAAAAAGATCTACGTTCAAGTTCGCCCCAATCAAGAGCAGGCTAATATTTTCGAAATTGCAGCCTTGCAACAGTTGGCTGATGATCTTGCTCATATCGAATCGTTATATGGTTTCGATATAAATTCTCAAATCAATATCGCCGACATCATCAATCGAGTTCTCGAAGAACGTGATGAACAGTCGAGAACCCTTGCAGATTTCGATGATTGGGATGATTTAATCAACGCAATCGTCGAAGATGATGAAGATTGTAGCGATGCTGCAGGTAATGACCAAGCTATTGCTTCTGCTTCCTTTGCTTCATCTGCATTATTACATTCGGATTTTGAATTCGAGCACGTCTGCGAGTGGATTGAAACTCGAACAGGAGACTCAACACCGCGTGCATCAAGCACGATGTGGGTCATTGAAGTCAGTGGGGATTTGAGTAATCAAGAAAGGCAAGATTTAGCTGTTAACATTCGAGTGTTACTCAGCAATAAAATAGGGGGAAGTGAATCGTCTCTGCTAAATTATGGTGTTATTTCTGATGATTTGATTAGTTATGACATCAATGAATCAACCCTAGACAATATGGCTTGGCTTCTCGTTCTAGCAATTTTCGTTGTCGTTATTGTTCTCGCAATTGCTTTCCGTTCATTCATGATGGTCGCCGCACCCTTACTCGGACTTTCAGCTGCTTTGATTTGGACTTACGGAACCATAACGATTCTTGGACGACCTTTTTCGATACTTGAAGTCGCCGTTGCACCAGTCGTCCTTGGGCTTGGTATCGACTATGCAATCCATCTTCAAAGAGGATATGAAGCAGCGAAATCTACTGCAAAAAGTCCCGCTCACGCTTGGGTACGCTCTTTTTCGATTCTTCGAGTCGCCCTAACTCTAGCTGTGGTAACAACTGTTTCCGCTTTCCTTGCGAGTTCATTCTCACCCCTCCCACCGCTTCGAACATTCGGACTTACCCTAGCTCTCGGCGTCGTTTCGGCCTTCCTCGCAAGCACAATCACAGTCGGTGCTTTACACGTCGTCGTCGAGAAAACCACAGGAGCCTCGCCTCGACGTGGGCTCGAATTGACTCAACTGGCTCATCGAGTGACAAATTTTCAACGATATAATACTGCTCGAATACTTCTCATCGTCGCTATATTGACGACGAGTTCTGTAATGGTCGCTGTCAATAGACTCGATACAAGTTTTGAATTAACTGATTTCCTCTCAGAAAATGAAATGGAAATCATGTCGGTTCGTGGTGACATTTACGATTCATATGATGCTGCAGCATGGAAATCCGTGACATTATTGATCGAACCGAGTAATGGAGAAGAATCTCTAGTCGGCGAAAGAGACCTATTGCGAGGTTTGGAATTCTTTGACCATCGTATCGCGGGAATCCCTGAAGTCGTGAACCCTTCGGATACGAATTCAAAACGGCCATCTTATGATGGATTATACCCTATTTTGCGTGATGCGATTGAAATTGACCCGGGTTTTGGTCAACTGCATCACCTTGGAATATTTGAAGGAGACTTAGGAGTTGTTGACGGTTTTGAAGAAGGAGATGTCGCTGCAGCTGTAGCCTCATTATTACAAAACGACACTATCGGAGAACCTCTGCGCGGTCAAACATGGGCTGAACGAACTTCGATGTACGCAGCCCTTACTGATGATGACGAATCACTTAGATATCTCAAGGTCAGAGTCGATGTCGTCCTCCAAACGAGTGAAGAAACATCGAATGTGGCAAGAGAGTTTGAACGTCAAGCTTTGATGTTGGAAATGGACGGATTAATTGGTGGTGATGTCCATATCACTGGAGATGTAATCGTTATCCACAGCATTTTTTCAGGTCTAGTAATTTCACAAGTTGAGTCGACGGCGATTAGCTTACTAGTCTCGATCGCAGTTCTTTTCGTTTTGACCAGACGTCTCGGCCAATCCCTAGTGGTTATTCTACCAGTTGGTCTTGCAGGAGCATGGGTGGTCGGTTCAATGGCAATTTTAGGGATGACGTGGAATGTTTTGACGATAATGATTACAGCACTAACTATCGGTCTAGGCATCGATTATTCTATCCATGTTTGGAGAAGTTTCGAAGCAAATCGATTAAGTGGAATGGGGACTTGGTCAGCAATGCAAAATATGTACGAAACTACGGGAACCGCTTTGCTGATGTCAGCAGGAACGACAATTTGTGGATTCTTGGTCTTACTATTATCACCAATTCCTGTGATTCAAGACTTTGGGGTCGTCAGCGCAATCTCAGTTTCTTTTTCACTAATTCTTGCATTATTTGTCCTACCTGGATTACTCGCTGCTGAAGTAAGAACTGGTAATTCCGAGTAATCCTGAAATATGGAATTATTTGGTCTCAATTATCGCAGTGACATCATACATATCGAGGCCTTGCTCTCTAGCGACCAATGCTAACGCCATCCACAAAGTTACAGGCCCGAGAGAACGACGCTTACGCTGTGCACGCCGAACAACTTCACGGTTCACTAACCCAGAGGAAGCAGCAATATGATTAATCAGGGCTGGAATATTTATCTCTGCCCGATCTGGTGGTCGATCAGTTGGTCCATCTCGCTTATTTCGAGTTGAGTTTTCTGGTTCAGAAATTTTTACTATTACTTCACGTGATGGGGCGATTTCAATCATTTCCTCTTTCTGAATAAATTGTGCCTTGATTTTCTGAGGTTCATCCACCTGTTTAGAGTCATTGGATTCTTGACGCTGTGTTTCTTCTCTGATTCGACTAACATTGACAACCTCTTCAGCAACGACAAAATCAGGTGGATACAGAACTCTTCTAACGATAGGCTGCCAACCAAGAGCAGGAGGAATCAACACAACGCCCGAATTTGGTTTAATGCGACCATCTTCTTCTACCAACCAACCCTGGTCGCATAATTTTTCGAGAACGCTGAGTGCGTCCTCGGGAGTTAACCACTGCAATTCAAGTGACCATAAACGAACGAGGTCGTAACGATTCGTCAATCCTAGAGGAAAATCCGCAAAACTGACGTGAAGAAGCCGTCGAACTTCCTCATCTTGGCCTGTTGTCACTGACTCACCGAGCCGCGATAGTTTGCGTTTATGCTTGAGACTTCCCCTCAAAATCTCTGAACATCTAAACAGTTGATTCAAGAAAGACGGAGTTATCCGCCCGCTCGTTCACTATGTCAAGGGGATACATCGCACGCGACCCTCGAACCGGAAAACCGATTCGTAAAGGCCGATCTGCGAAGGATTTGGATATCCGCTCACTATATCCAATTGAAGGAGTTTGGGCACGGATTCCAGTTTACGATATTTTGAAACTTGCTTCCGGTGAAATTCAGAACCTCGAACTTTCTTTGACTAATGGAGGTGGGTTCGCTCGACGCGATGATGGAATCAAAGCTCTCCATCGCGTCTACGAAAATTTGATTCCTCGGGCGCACGAAATTCTACTTGATGCTCTCGATGATGATGATGCATCAATTCGTATTGCTGCACTTGAAGTTTCACCTATATTTGCTCTAAAACAACATACGAATTTGATCCCTTGTCTATCAGATCGCTTGCTTGACGATAGCGATGACGTGCGTGCGATGGCAAGACGTTGCCTGAAATTGATGGCTCCTGTTTTCCCATCTGGGTGCGAAGAATTATTGCGCAGAGAATTACATGATACAAGAAAAGAACACCGTAATAACGCCTTCGAATCACTCCGTGAAACTGCCAAAGCATGGCCTGAAGTGGGTTGTTTACACATCGATGAATTGCTTCGAGAAGACGAACTTGATCTAAGACGTCGTAGTTCTAAAATTCTTAGAACAATCGCTACCAAAGGCGGCGCAGAAGGATGGGATTTAATCGGCTGGGCATTAGAAGATATCGATGCCCAAGTCAGACGTAATGGAGCTCAATGTTTGACGACATTAGCAAATTCTGAACCGAGCATTGCAATGATTTTGGTGGAGGGGGCGATTATGGATGACGATATCAAAGTTAGAAAATCAGTTATTCGCGCCCTCAAAAAACTCGACATGGAAAATCCGCGTGTCACATCGATGATTCTAGACGGCGCACGAAGTCGAGATTACGAATTACGAAAGGCTTGTGTCGAACAACTTTCTATCATTATGTCCGGGGATGCACTAAGAGAAGCTGCAGGAGAACTCTTGCGACATGAAACTGCACCTGATCTACGTCAACGTCTGGGGGCCTTAGCGAGAGATGTCGAGCTTGATGGTAGCGAGGATGAGAAGAATAAGTATCTCGCTGCTGTCGATGTTGTCAAAGATGACATTATCGAAGAGGAGATGTTTCCAAAGAATGCGATTCCTGTAAATTTGGAGAAGGATTCAGATTCAGAAATCGACTATGAAAATATTCCACCACCACGTAGTGGTCTGGCCAAGCCGAAGGGTGAACATGAAATAGAGAAGGCAGGTCGGCGAGAACCTGAGGACTTATGATGAGCGAGCAGTTTGACGATAAACTCGAACAGTTTGAGCGATTATGGGCAGGAATTACCCCAAAGGGTGTGAACCGTCAAAAATCGCTAAAATTCCAGCAATATATGCGCCAGCACGTCCTCCAGAAGTTCCACAAAAAGTCGCCAGATCAGTTTGCTTCGGCAGACAAAGGCCACTTTAATCACAATTTCTCTTCGAAGGATCAGTACATCACCAAGGAAAATTGTAGGAAGTACTGGATGGGTGAGCTGCAGAAGGAAATCCGCGAATCGGAGACCTTCTGAGGCGATTAAATGTCAACCGGTTTCGCAGATTGGAATTTAGAAAAACCAATTGCAGATGCAATCGTTAAACTCGGTTGGAAAAAACCGACTGAAATCCAAATTGAAGCAATTCCGATTGCTCGAAGAGGAACCGATGTTGTTGGTCAAGCTAAAACCGGTTCAGGAAAAACCGCAGCATTTGGGATTCCGATTATCGAGAAGTGTGAATCTAACGGAATCCCACAAGCAATCATCCTCTGCCCAACTCGCGAATTAGCGGTTCAGGTATCTGAAGAAATCTCACTCCTTCAAGGGGAGAAAGGACTCGCGATCCAAACCGTTTACGGAGGTACGGACTTAGAAAAGCAAGCTGCTCGCCTCGCAAAAGGTGCTGATATCATCGTTGGTACACCCGGACGTGTAATTGACATGACCAAACGTGGTCATCTAAATCTGAAGCAAATCGCGTTCTTTTGTTTAGATGAAGCAGATAGGATGCTCGACATGGGATTCTTTCCCGACATCTTGTGGGTTTTCGAAAATATGCCAAACCGAAAGCAAACTTTGCTTTTCAGTGCAACATTCCCACAAGAAATTATCGATGCAGCTGACGAATTTATGTCAGAAGCAGTTCATGTAATGAGCGACGATTTAGAAGTTGATATTCCAGAAATCGAACTCAATGCAATTCGTATCGGCCGAGCCAACAAATTATGGGTTCTCGGCCGAATCATCGCCAACATGGACGAAAATGGTCAAATGCTTGTATTCTCTAATACCAAGCGCATGGTTGATGTCTTAGTTGAGCGCTTGAGCAAATTCCGCATGAAATCAGTTGGACTTCATGGAGATATTCCTCAAAATAAGCGAGAGAGAATTCTAAATAATTTCAAGGAAGGAAAAGAACGGATTCTCATCGCAACAGATGTCGCAGCTCGTGGAATCGATGTTGATGGAATTACAGTCGTCGTCAATTATGATTTACCAGATGATACTGAATCATTCGTCCACAGAATAGGTAGAACTGGACGAATGGGTCGTTCGGGAGAAGCTTGGAGTTTCGTATCAAAAGAAGACCGTGGCGCTTTGGAAAAGATCGCTTCGACATGGAATCTGACAATACCATATGTCGAGGTCCCAGCTCTACCAAAAGGTATGGATCGAGACCCAGTTCGGAAACGAGATGATTGGGATGAGGTTTCCGACTCATTTGGAATGGTTCGAGTGAACCTCTCGATTGGCAAAGCCGAATCGACAAAGCGTGCTTTGAGTGATTGGATTATTTCTCAAGCCAAAATTCAAGAAATTGTTCTTGGTGAAATTACTCAAGATGAAAAGTCTTCGCAAGTTGAAATACATGTCCAAAAGGTCGCATATGTTATGGATGTCATCAAAGCAAGAGATTACAACGGTCGCAAACTGAAGCCTGTAATCGTCGATGCTTGAGGAAGATAGATGTCAAAATTTGAGTCAAAATCAAATCTTACCTGCCCTGTCTGCAAAACTTCAGAAAAACTCAATATGCCGACCGATCAATGTATCATAGTTCATAATTGCATCAATTGTAATGAAATATTACAGCCGAAAAACGGTGATTGCTGCGTTTTCTGCTCATATGGAGATGTACCTTGCCCGCCAATCCAACTTGCTGGTAATTCGAGTGCATCAAATGATAAACGACAAGACCTTGCAATAATTTCTCTTGATTTACTAGGTTTCTTTTGTCCAATACCTGTACATGAAACTAGAAAAAAACTTCACAATGTTCCAAAAGGAGCAATTCTTGAAGTAATTTGCGATGACCCAGAAACATTACAAGACATCCCAATACTATGTGATAGATTGAATATTCAACTGCTAGAGATAAAAGATGAAGCCGGGGAATTGATTTTTCTCATAAAAAATCAAGCCCCTAACGTAGATTGAGTTCAAGAACGAATAGCCGGTGGACAAAACAATGACTGTTCCAAACAAACCAATTTCACTCGCGGAACAATCTGTTCCAGCGGATGCACGTTTGCCAACAATCTATGGTGACTTTCGCATTAGAGTATTTCACGAAGACTCTACTGGTTTCGACCATGTCGCCCTCACAATAGGAGATATGACTGGACCCGACCCCGTTCTTGTCAGAGTTCACTCCGAATGTCTGACTGGTGACTCATTTTCGAGCACAAGATGCGATTGTGGTCCACAACTTGATGCAGCCCTGAAACAAATAGTCGAACAGGGCTGGGGTTGCTTGGTTTACCTTCGTCAAGAAGGCCGTGGAATCGGCTTGCACGCAAAAATTCAAGCCTACAATTTACAGGATAAAGGCGCCGATACTCTAGATGCAAATTTGATGCTTGGACATCCAGTAGATGCCCGAGACTACCGGATTGCAGCAAGTATTCTCAAAGCGATTGACATTAATCATGTTTGTTTAATTACAAATAATCCAGATAAAGTTGACCAACTAAGAGAATTAGGCATAGAAGTGGCCGAGATGATGCCGATAATAGTTGGAGTTGGAAAAGAAAATCGGGCATATCTCGAAACTAAGGTAGAACGCATGGGCCATCAAATAGACGGGAAAGATTTGGATAGGAACGAATCGGACATTTTCTGAATATCTGAGTTCTAAATATTGTATCATGCTGGATGGTTGTATCCCATCATATACAATAAAGACAATCCAAGATGGGGCCGTGACCGGGAATTGAACCCGGGCCGGCGGGACCACAACCCACCGTGCTAACCTCTACACCATCACAGCCGTCTTAGTAAGCCAGTCGAGAATAGAGCCGTATTTCAAGCCTCTCCGCTAGGTCCGAGTCGAGATGCATGCGACCAACGCATTGAAGCGGTGTGTAAGGTCGTCGACAAATATGCAGAAGGGAAGTAGAGTTGGACTGATTCTATTTTCAATATTGCTCATCTCACCCCTAACGCCAATGACTCAAGCAGTAACGGTAATCGCCTCAGAATCAATGGATCTCGTCCCTGCTGGAGACTTCTCTGATAGTTCAGAATGGGATATAACATCCAGTGTTGGTTTCTCCAACGATCAGGCTCAACATTCGATAGGAATGGTCGCAGACAGCGAATTATCGTTCACTCATTCTCGACCAGCAAATTTTGCTACTCAAACCAGTTGGGCAGAATCTAGTCCCACTGACTCAAATTTTAGTAAAGGAGCACCTGATTCTTATTACACATGGTCCAAAGGGCCGAATATCACAGTAGGATCTTTCGATTTCACTGGCCTTCATTCCTTTGCAATCGAGAACGTTTCTTTGGTGTTGCATTTTGAAATACCTGATGCTTTGAATCAAGATTCTGTCCGTATTATCTTGCAAAATACCGGATCTGATAAATTAGTTAAAACATATACTCGTACATTCAATGGAGTTTTTCGGATGAATAATCCGCTTGTCATTGAACTTGATGATGAGGCAAATTGGAATTGGAATTTGGCAGAAAATGTGCAATTCACAACCGATTATATTTCGACGGGAACTTCTGATGATTCCGAGGTACGTGTCGACGCAGTAGGACTTCGAGTGAAGTATTACATGCCTTGGTATTCTTTTGAAAACGTATTCGCCAATCATGAAGTGAGCGTTTCAGAAGTTCCTGTACTAGATTTTGGACCATATGATGGGGAAACGGTAGGATTGAATGTAGATAGTTGTGGACTTTTGCCCGACCTTGCTGAATCCGAACATTTCTGGACATTCGATGTAGAAGTCCCATTCGGACAAGAGCTTGGAAGAATCCATTCATTTGGTTCAGGCAATCATACAATCGAAGTCATTCCCGATAATCTTGATGGGGATTATTCAGTCAAACAAAATGGCGATTTACTAGATAATCGCGATATGCTACAACATGTTCGAATCAGCATTGTTGATGGATGTGTTTCTGGCGTCAGAATCGATATTAACGACCCACACATAGTCATTACTGGATCGATTAATGGCGCTACAAACGGACTCGCAGCACCCGCTAGTTCACTTCGAATTGCAGTCGGTTCCTATCTAATTCATACGATTCCGCTCGAACTTGGAGCATTCTCTATTGAGATTCCTGTTGGACACGCTCTTCCTTCTGAAGGAGAGATGATTTCTGTTGGAATTGCGACACGATTTCAATGGTCGTCCGATGGCACAGCAGAGACTACTGTCGTCCATGTGAATTCGATTTCCATAACTGGTGGTTATCATCTTGAATACGATTACGAACCAGATTGTCTCGACCTTGTCGATTTGGTAATGGAAGAGGATGAAGGTGGAATATTGATTCCTGTTAGTTGTAATGACGATAGGACACCCCGCTCAAATTTACAATTAAGTGCGACGAGTGGGGACGATTCGTTAATCGAAGTTAGTACGTCATATAGTTCTAGTAGCGATGCGAATTATGTTCAAATTCAAACAGTCAACAACGCATTTGGAGAAACAATCGTCAGCGTTGAAATGCGAGATTCAGTGGGTAATATTTGGGTAGATGATTTCGTGGTGACCATAAATCCAATTGCGGATTCGCCATCATTCGCACCACTACCTCTCACAGTTTATCTTGAATTAGGAGATACTCTAGTCTTGCCATTAGATATTTTTGATTCGGATACATTCGATTTGACGATAACGACAAGTAAATCCTGGGCGACTGTAGATGATGCCAACAATTTGCACCTCACACCTATTGATGCGGGCTTACATACTGTGAAAATATCGGTAAATGATGGAACTTCTGAAACCTCTCAAGACCTTTCAGTTTCGGTTAGTGCATTATCTGATTTAATTACAGAATCAATCGAAATACGCAAAGATGGAGCGAGGATTGATTCTGGAAAAGATGGCGATGTTGTCGAAATTTTTGTTTACGTTAGAAATCAAGGTCGAGGCGTCGCAGACGCCATTAATGTCAGATGTTATGTCGATGACGTCTTCGTTGGCTCAGCCATCGTCGACTCAATCGCTCCCGGTGGTTTAGGAATTGCAATTTGTGATGCAGTATTACCGGGAGAAGGAAGAGACATCATCGTTAGAGCCAGTGCGGACGGAACGCAATCTATCGATGAAACAAATGAAGAAAATAACCAAGGTGAATACACAATCTATGTTTCAAGCCCATCTACTAACGCGAACAATGATTCACCAATCACCGGTCCCACTATCCTCGTCCTTGCTGTAGGAATAATAGGGATTGCACTAACTGCATTGCAACTGAGTCCTAATAGAGTGAAGAAGCCATACGAACGACGAAAGTGATTACCAAAATCACTTCCCTTTGGCTGATAATCACAATATTTCAGGGAATAGTTATACCATCTAGGAATTCAAAGTAGATTACCGCGCGCAGAACCTCTCGGGGTCGAGCGCCGTTGGTGTGTGTTTGAAATGATGAAACTTAAGATTCGTTTAGAGACTGACGAATGGGTCTATGAAGAACATGAAATGGTTTGAAAAAATCAATTCTGCTTCGACCATGTCTGTCCGTATTGTCCAGCTGGCATGAGGACATTCTTGGAAACAGCGACTTCTCCCGAGGTCATATCGCTGAGTGTATCTGTTCCAACAGAAAGGCTTGCAATTGCTACTGCTTCACCTTTGATGCTGCGCACAACTACTGTGGTTCCTGATTCCAATCCAGCAGGTGTACTGACTAATCCCGGCCGTGCAAGCGGAGCTCCGTGAGTCATTGCTGCGACCGCTCCATCTTTGATTGTGATAGATGGTAATTTTGTCAAAACGGCTTCAACAGGAGCGATCAACTTCTTGAGACTACTATCATCATCGTGCTCTTTCCAGAGGAATACCGCATCAGCAAGTTCCTGCATTGAACATGACATACTCTCATCGAATGCTCCAGTTGTATTTCGGTGCAATTCCATCAATTCGGTTTTTGTATCCAAAAATAATCCAATGTCACGGGCAAGAGTTCTGATGTATGTTCCCGCAACACAATCTATTTCCACGACAGCAATACGTGAAGATAACTCGCTGTCGAGAAGTTTAATCGAATTAATCACACGTGTTCGAACTTGAACTTTAACCGCCGATTCCTTAGGTGGAACATTGTAAATTTCACCTTGAAGGTTTTCCAACAAGTTCGACAGTTCTTCATCGCTAACATCGCGACCAAATCGTAGAACTGCAACATAGCTTTTCTCACCTGAGAGAATGATGTCGGTAATGCGGGTCGCTCGGCCACACAATAATGTCAACAATCCTGTAGCCATCGGATCAAGGGTTCCACCGTGACCTAATCGATTTAGGCCAAGCATTTGTCTTACCCATGCAGCGAGTTGGTGACTCGTTGGTCCTCGAGGCTTACTGATTAGGAATATACCTGAATCAAGCAATTCTTCAAGTGTTCTTTCAGAAGGATCGCCTCCAAATTTTAGATTGGTCGTTGCTGTTTCATCAAATACAATTGTTGACATCTTTAATTCTCCAATTTTTCATTTACTAATTCAAATACTTCCTCGGCCGAAAGACCAGTAGCATCGATGATTAAATTATACGGACTCATATCATCTAAATCGATACCATATAGAATTCGGTATCTATCCTTGTCATCCGATTGACGTGTTTCAGACTCAATTAATCGGGAATCAAAATCTCCACCTTCTCGAGTTTGAATTCTTCTTGCACATTCTTCAGGAGTGACCTTAACCCAAACTCGAAGACATTCGAGTTTGAGATTTGATGCCCACCATCCGCACAGCCTACTCTCAACAATATCTGGTCCGTCGGCTGCAGTCAAATATTCCTTGAGTAAGATATCCAAGGACCTATCTACGTCTAAATCATCTTTGCATAGTTGACTGAATTGACCAACAGAAATTCCTCTGCGATCAGCTTCATTACGAAAAATTCCACCACCGTTCACATAATCCCAATTTCTTGCGAGTGCTAGCTTTTTGACTAGCGTGGATGTTCCGCTGCCAGGTGGACCACTAACGGTGATTTTAACCAGAACCTCACCTCCATTCATGTCGGCAAAATTCACACCGCAACTTACCCTTCGGAGTTCGCTTTACGGATTCTGAATCGCAATTAGGACAGACAGTTCCAGCCTTTGGTGGTGCTACCTGTTGGTTGCCACCACGACGTTGGTGATCTTGCTTTTGCACACCAGTTTTCCTCGGTCCTGCTCGTCGTCTTTGTCCTTGTCGAGTGCGATGGTCAGCCTTTGCCTTAGCTTTCTCATCCTCCAATAAGTGAAGAAGAGGTTCGGGGACCATTTCCCCAGCTAGTATGAGTGGATGTTTTCTAAATCGAAGTAATTTCAAGTGACGATCAACAATTCTTCCCAAAGGTGCTGACATCGAAATATATGTTGCAATCCAAGCAGGGAATATCCACATGACTCGATTATCGAATCCCCACATGGAAGACCAAGGGAGGCTGACATAACCAACACGAAATTCAAGAACAGAATTACCCATCCATGTGAAAATCGCCATAATAAAAATAATTGTGAACAACATCGGCTTCATCATTGCGCCTTGCATTTCCATTGTTTCGGGCATCATTTCCATCTGCAATCTTTGCATTTTATCGATTCTTGCTGTATCCCTAGAAACTCGAGCATCTTGCATTTGCTTACTGATTTGCTTACTACGATGAGTATTATGAGCTTGTTTCACTGGATCCATGAATATTGAACGAATAATTGTGTTTACAACCATAATACTCGAACCTAGGATGAAAACAGTTGGGACGAAGTAAATTTTGTGGAAGGGTAATAGCGGTTCAATAATTGATCCAGCGCCAGCAGCAGCAGCAATTCGGATACTTGGAAAAGCCATCATCACCATCATGATGAGTAGCATTCCGAACATAGGCAGCATTGCTGAACCCATTCCTGCGGGCTGTTGATTACCAGCCGGAGCACTACTCGCCATGGCCATTCGCTCCGCCTGCCTTCAATGAACACTTCGGTAGTCGCCTACGGCGAATTTTCTTGTTCACTTGAACGAAAAACTGCAGACCGGACATATCGATTGGCCAATTTCTGCTTCAGAACCACAAATTGGGCAGGAATTATTCTGCTCGATTTTTTCAACTTTTTCCATCTCAATCGAATCATGTTCAGAATTATCATCTTCTACCAATTCGTTTTCTTCCGGTTCATCGAGATTTGTCGTTTCGTCTAATGTCTCGTCACTATTTTCATCAATGATAGACGTCTCTTCGACAGTAATTTCCAATTCAGATTCAACTACTCTAGGAGCAATTTCAATCGGTTTTGTGATTGGCGAAGAGTCCTTGATACCAATTATTGCACCCGGCTCAAGCCATTCAGGAATATTCGGTTCTTCATCGACCTCATCACCGAATGTTGCACCATGGAAATCTTGCGCGTCGGAAACCTTGTACTCAGCCTCGGTATCCCCTTGAATTTCATAGACTACTTCAACACGCTCGCCTTTCTCAATTCGACCGATTTGCCAAGTCACCTTGATTCCGTCACGAGCAGATTCTTTTGTCGTCGAGATATCTCTTTCACCACTTATGGAAGATTTAACAGAAGAACTCTCGATTGAAAATGTTCCAGGTACAATATCGTGAAGTGCAAGATCTTTCAATGCACTATCTGAATTATTGTCAAACATCAACAAAATTTCATATCTCCCGGGTCCTCCACCAGGGAATACTTCCTTGCCAGTACTTATCTTTCTACGACGGTGAACAACCTTGATTATCGGTGGCAATTCGACGGTTCGGGTCGCCACTGGTCCAAATCGCTCCATGCTGAAGTCTGCTCGAATTGGAGCAGCTAACAATTCATTTTGAGGAGAAGGATCAGGTGCATGAAGAGGATAACGTATGATCATGGATTTACCCGGTTGCAAACCTAGTCGTGATGAGGTCCCGACGGTGATTCTTAGCGCATGACCAGGATTGTCAGGTGAAATCAATTTTTCTTCAAGTTGGTTACCATTAATGATTTCAACTCGGTATTGATCATCACTGAGATCTGCACCCTCGATTTCAATCTGGATTTTATGGGTTAATGGCGGTTGGAAAATGCCAGGTATATCATCGAGAAATCTCATTACATTTATCGAAGCTGAACCGGTATTTTCAATGGTTATCACGGCTTCAATATCTGATGGCACATAAGATTTAATTCGAGAAATATCATATCGTTTCTTGATTGTTGCATCGATAATCGCAAGTTTCTGTTCACTGATATCTACTACACCGTTTGAGTGTACTGAAACACGAGGTAAAATTGAGTACTTAACTTCCTGACTGAAACTAGGTTGATCTTCAGATTCTACCCGTTTCACCATAGACTCCCAACTGCCCTCTGGTGGTATGTCTTGACGAAGGTCAGACACATCTAGAATTGGAGCTTCTCGGCCTGCTAGTCGTACGGTAGCACCTGAAAGGAGAACGATGAAAGAAGATCGATTTTCGAAAACACATTTACAATGCCAAATTCCGGGACGGTCGTCTTCTTCTGCAACAACCCGAGAAAATTGCCGACCGGAACTAGTGACATTTTCAAACTCAGTCCGGGATACAGTTGATTCGGCAGAATAGGACACTGCGGCGATACCAGCAGGTATTTTCTCAACTCCAGAGATTCTGACAAGAGGATTTAGAATGAGAGTCTTGATCTCACCTGTTGCCATTCTACCTATATCCCAAACTATCGTTGAGCCATCGACAGAATACTCAGAAGTCTCCGTTACTTCGAAACAATCGGGAAGAGTTCGGCGTAATTCAACATCATTCAAAGGGACATTGGCGATATTCTCAATATCGATCTCAATCTTAATTTCATGAGCGTTCGGTGATAGAACCAAAGATAGGCTAGGTTCTTGATCTCGTTCTGGTTCTGTGTCAATTTTTTCTTTTAGTACCAACATCCTAGGTCCATTCGAAGAATATGGGATAACAGTCTCTTCGGTTGCATCGAGTTCTCTAACGGTTACCGAACTACCGCCTAAATCTGTAGATTCGGTTTTTGCGAGAAGAACTTCGATATCCCAAGCTCGTTGCTTTTTACTAGGATTACGAAGAATTAACTCGCCTTCAATGGTTTGTCTTCGAACAGAACCATCGGGGTTGAGAGTTGATTCTTCGATTTCACTCAATGTGGCATGAAGTTTGTCGCCAGGAATTGCATCGACTTCTGTGGCCGGTCTAAGATGAGGCGAAGAAGATGAAGAGATCGATGCACCTTGAGGAGCCATCGAATCTAATGCACTCGTGATATCTAGAATATCTTCTTCCTCTTCAGCAGGGTCTGCTAGTTCAGAATCAAAGGAATGATCGCCCCAAATATCGTCAGATTCAGAACCGCCCCCCTCACCGAATACTGAAAGCGAATCAGAGAGTATCTGCGTTTCTTCCTCTTCCTCTGAATTACTTGGCTCAGGAGTTGTTTCTAACCCAGGGGGCATTGGTGGTGGTGCAGATGCAGAAACTTCGGAATTGGTTGAGAACGGATTGTTAGCCAAATCTTGTGTTTGTGGTTTTTCCGTAAATCCAGGTGGTGGCGGTGGCAATTCAGAAAGTCCAGGAGGTGGCGGTGGAGGTGAGAAAATTGGTTCTTCTGACTCACCCTTTAGTTCATCGATTTCTATTTCCTCGGAAAAATCAATTTCTTTCTCTTCGAGAATCGAAGAACTAGGCACTTTCTCGTCATCAGAATTTGAAGATGGTGGAGGAGGCATTGGGAAACCCGGCGGTGGAGGCGGCGGGGGTAATTCATCGGACATGACCAATTCACCTTCGGAAGTAAACAGTGACGTGCCTAAGATTGGTATAACTATTGCTCGTTCGACGTTGTCGGCTACAACATCACAAACGAATGGTTGAAATCATAATGGAGGTGCGACGAATCATGAGCGCACAAGAAGGTACAGCACCCCCGGTACTCTTCGTAGTTGGTACCGCAGGTGCTGGAAAAAGTTCCTTAGTTACTGCATTTCAGAGATGGGCAAGATTCCTTGAAGTTGATGTCCTAACAATCAATCTCGATCCTGGAGCAGAAAGAGTGCATTACGACCCTGAATTTGATGTTAGAGATTTGGTCTCACTCTCTGATGTAATGGATGAATACGACCTAGGTCCAAATGGCGCTCAAATTTTGGCAGCCGATCTTGTCGCTTCACAAGCAGATGATGTTTTCGAAGAAATCGATGGGATATCTGGTGACATTATGGTCGTCGATACACCTGGCCAAGTTGAATTATTTGCATTCAGAGAGGCATCAAGCCATCTTGTCGATGTGATTGGCCAGGGAAGAGCCTGCTTAGTATTCCTCTTCGACCCAATGCTATCTCAGACCCCAAGCGGTTTCGTTTCGCAAATGCTTCTCTCATCTATCGTTCACTTCAGACTCGGATTACCTACTGCTAACTTCCTCTCTAAATCTGATCTTCTAGATCCTGAAACCCTTGAAAAAATTCTAGATTGGGGAGAAAACCTCGATATTCTTGAATCGGCACTCTATGAAGAATCAGCTAATCAATCACTGAATGCTGCCCAAGGAGGGCAACGTGCTGAATTTGCAATAGGGCAACTAAGAATGATGAAGCACGCTTCTATTCAGCCAGGACTAATTCCTCTTTCCAGTGAAATGGAAGAAGGATTAGCAGACATTTTGACCTTCGCTCAATCAATATTCGGCGGAATGGCAGATACCAGAGATGGATTTCAGGGTGATATTGAACATGAACTCTGAAATGAAAAAAGATTTGATGTCAATCGATGATTTAACCGACATGTTACCCGATTTGGTCAATTGGGCTATCGCCTTCAAGAATGATACGGAAATGGCACCAGAATTTAAGCCATTAACTGGAATGACTATTGGTTCAATTTACGAAAAACCATCCACTCGTACTCGGGTTTCATTCGAAGTAGGGGTAGGTAAATTAGGTGGTCAACCCCTTACGCTTCTATCAAAAGATATTCAAATTGGTAAGAGTGAATCGATTGCAGATACAGCTGCTGTTCTCTCACGGTTCCTAGATGGTATCACTTACCGTTGCTTCGCCCATGCTGATGTTCAAGAACTTGCACAACACGCATCAGTTCCAGTTATCAATGCCCTTTCTGATATGCACCACCCATGTCAAGCAGCTGCTGATTTAATGACGATTGTCGAAAATAAAAATAACATAAATGGCCACATTGCTTGGGTAGGTGATGGAAATAATGTACTACATGATTTGCTTCTAGCCGGAGTTGCATTCGGTTATGATGTCAAGTATGCAACTCCTGTTGGGATGGAGCCTAATTCAGAAGTTATCAAGCGTGCTGAAAAAATAGCTGCTAGGAGTGGAGCTAAGATTACTGCAACAAATAATCCAAATGAAGCTGTGAGCGGAGCTGGTGTGATTTACACGGATATCTTTGTCTCAATGGGTGAAGAACATATGGAAGATAAATTTACAGCATTTGATGGATTTCAAGTCAACGAAGAACTGGTTGCAAACGCTGATTCGAATTACCTATTCATGCATTGCCTCCCAGCACACCGAGGAGAAGAGGTCACTGATGGTGTAATCGACTCAAAAAATAGCGTAGTTTTCGACCAAGCTGAAAACCGCATGTGGGCTCAAATGTCAATCTTAACTTACCTATGCAATCCAATAGCATGGCAAGCTTACGATGATTTAATTTGATTAAACCATTATTGCGCTTATCATCAAGCCAATTAAGGTAAGTTGCATTGATTTTTTGACTAGCGATTGAGCCGCATGATCCTCTAAATTTGTTAATTTTGCTTTTACCATTTGCAAAGAAATTATCCCTGGTGTAACCAATAATAGGTGAATGAGAGGGAATACTCCCAATCCAAACGGCAAGAGGATTGTAATCATCGTTACCAACATCAATGTCCAAGCAATTAATCTCGTCTTTTCTGGGCCAATTCTCATAGCAAGAGTATTTCTTCCCTTATCACCATCCATATCTTCTATATCTTTGATAATTTCACGGCCTAAATTATAGAAAAAACCAATCAAAAATACGGAGATGACCTTTGGATTTAACCAATCAAAAACTCCTGCTGCGCCGAATAAAACGACCATTCCCACCGAGAGAGAGATTGCAATGTTTCCGGGTAATCCTCGATCTTTCAACTTCAAACTAAGATTACCTGAAGATTCATAATTAGTTAATAGGAAAATTGCGAATAACCAAATTACGACTGAAGGGTACCATTCTTCTACACCGGCACTTAATCCAGAAGCAATTTTCCCTGCAATAATCAAGCTAGCAAGTGACACCAGCATCAACATACCAGTCACAAATTTTGCTTGAGAAAGACTGATTGCACCACTAGGTAAAGGTCTATTTGGGCGATTAATTACATCAATTTTAACATCAAGAATATCGTTCAATGCATTCCATGAACACATAAAACACCAAACCGATATCGAATGAAGTAGAGTTATCTGGGCTAATGAGCCCTGCGGGATTTCTCCCAAAACCAAAACAGCTCCGAAAGCAACGCCGAAGAATCCCGTCAATGAATTTCCTGCTCGCAATAATGTAGTCCAAGCAGAAAAGGAAAATCCACTTCCCATGATTGCTCTGCAATCAACAAAGGACTTGAGTTCTTCCCCAACTCAGGCTGTAGCAGAAGTAATCTGTTGAGTCAATGACCAAACACAGACTGTGTAAACACTACCACGGAATTGACCACGCACATGTCCTACCTTTTCGAAGCGGCTATCTTTTGCTAAGATATTTCCAACTTGGTTCATCGTTGCCCCCCATCGAAATCTACTGTTCAGATGATCAAAAATCTCAACAGTATTTGCAGATTCATTATTCCCAAGATAGGTCTCAACTTCATTTCTCAATCTACCTGTACGAGACATTATGCCACCTCAGCACGTAGTATTTTTGAGGCTAAAACGCGGGAGTGAAGCCCATTCCACGAGGTTGAACTAACAGCGATTGGGGTAGGTAATTTCGGCATTGGCACCCAGCTTGCATTTTTTATTGAACCATTATTGTTCACCAATATGCTATTCGATGACCCCACTTGTGGTGTAGGTGTCCGAATTAAACTTGAAAATGATATAATTCGGCAAGGTTCTGGACGCTTTCTGTAAATTGTCTTAGTGTTCGCATTCTTTGTTGGGCTCATACCCCGATGTCAACTGTAGAGCATATGAATAAACATGAGAGAGGGGTAAATGAAAGTGAAAGTGAAAGTAAAGTCGATTGGGGCTTAGGCCATTGTTTTGATAAATGAAAGTAAAGTCGCAGAATCACTCCGCTCGTGTGGTGTAGTTCGGTCCATCATGTCGCCCTCTCGAGGCGACGACCCGGGTTCAAATCCCGGCACGAGCACCA
>JABIKU010000009.1 GCA_018654845.1 Methanobacteriota archaeon
GTCGCTTAGGGCGGCAACAGGTGAAGCCAGAAGCAGTAATCCGAGCGAGATTGAAAGGGCCTTGAGGAGCCTGGATCGCATTGCTAGGAACTCGTTGGAATCCGCGTCACTCTCGGACATGGTGAAGCGGAGGACACGAGATATGCAAACCTTTCGCCGAAAGCATCTGCTTCGTTGAATCGGGCTGGAGTCCTAGACAAGCCGGAAGGGGGGCCCTTGCGACCACACCTAATCGGATGGGTAGCGTCTGCATCGACCCACTGAATCCCCTTTGTATCGGAAAATAATATGCAAAGGGGTTTCGGATAACCCCTTGCAACCGATGATGAAACCTACTTGTCGTTAGGGTGAACCGGATTCCCTGCTGCCATAGCCAAGTCATACCATTCATCCTCTGTCAAATCAGTCCGATCTCCAAACAAGGTTTTCGCAATCTCGGAATGCTCTTGGATGAACTGTTCCCGTTCCTCTCTAAGGGACATACGAGGTCGGCGTTCTTCGTTGCCTCGCCCATCGCTAATGCGCCATTGGTATAGTTTCATGTGAACCAAGCAATATGATTCACCCGCCAAAGGTGTCTGGGAACAATTCCAGCCACTATCTGGGCCTTTTGTCCATCTTTTTTCCCATTTCTTCAGATTTGTGCCCTCAGGATAACCATCAACCGAATGAATACATTTTCCTGCAAGTGCATGTTCTGAAGTATGTGCCTTCCATCGTTGGTAAAGGCCAACTGAAAAGATTACCAGCAGGAGAGAGGGGGCTCCTGCCAAAATAGATATCACTAAAGAAACAAGAAATATTAGTCCCAATTCTTTCAGGAATAGCGTCTTATTCATCTTTGACAACTTTTCATTGAACTTCACGACCTTCTCACCTTTTGCGACGGAACGGCTTTTGTATTCTTCAGGGAGACCTTCTTCAGGCAGTGGAGGGCTGTCAAATCCAGGATTTGTCACAGATAAAATAATTCTTACTACGAAATACGCGACGAGGGACATAAATGATAAAATCCAAATAGATAAGGAAAATATGATTGCTAATATATCATTTAAATTTAGAAAACTCTCGTCCAATGTAATCAAAATTCCCGGTGAAATCATTACTCCAAGTATAATGAATACCGGCAATAATGTCTGGGGCTTGTCTTCTTTCAATGTAGGTTCTGGAAGCCCCAACATCGAGCAAAGTTCATTTATGAATTTAGTATTTGGTACTTTATTTGTACCAACTAATGCTGCATCTGAAATATCTAATATCCATTCTTCATTTTCCTTGTTATATCCAATAAGATAGATTTGCCAGAAATCTACTTGTTTTTGCATAACTACAGACTGTTCCTTACTTGTCATTCGATTCCAGCCAATTGCCTCGTCCGATTCCATTCGGCTCTCATATAATCCTCTTTCCATATCAGGGTCGATTTGTCTAGAATAACTGGACATTCCAACTTGAATTTTTGTCAATTCTGATAATGATCTCGATTCAGAGCGCCAAGTGATACCTGGTGTGAAAATTAAAGACTGACTGAACTCTAGAGTATCTTTTTCTCTATCAATAGTAACAGTTGATTTAGACCATAGGCGGAATAATGTATATCCAG
This sequence comes from Methanobacteriota archaeon, assembly GCA_018654845.1. Classification (GTDB taxonomy): domain Archaea; phylum Thermoplasmatota; class Poseidoniia; order Poseidoniales; family Thalassarchaeaceae; genus MGIIb-O2. The sequence goes on from JABIKU010000009.1 coordinate 1,604, forward strand.
TAATCCATATTGGTATTGCGAAAAGAAATGTTAATGGGAATGCTGCTGTAAAAATGAATGTAAAAACTAGTAAAAAAGCCATCAGCCAAAAACCGAAAAATATCAGTTCACCCAGAGGAGCTACTGAATCCATGCTCCCACTTTTTGCTTTACCTGCATAAACCTCGTTCACCATATGATATTCGCTAACGTAGGGTATTATGAACGTAAGTACGGATTAAGTAATTGATGACTAAATCAATGGGTTTTTGCTTGAGCCCATTGCTATGTCCAGACTGAACTCATCGGCTATCTATCCGCCCTTTCAGACGCTACCCTTTGATTCAGAGATCAGCATAGTAATCGATGACTGCCTCATCGAGTGCTTCACCAGCCGCACGCTCATCAACGGTCAATGTCTTACCATTTCGTCGCAACGCCTCACCATCGACAAAAACATCCATCACGCGCCCACCTGAATACAGCACATTTGCCAATAAGCGTCGCCCATTTTTGCCAACAGGTCTCATTCGAATATCATCTAAATCCCAAGTCACCCAATCTTTGGATTCCTTTGTCGCCAATTGCCAAGTCGCAATCGGGTCCAATACTCTCGCATTCCAGTGATCGTGTTTTTGAATTAAGCTTGCATTCTTTGCCTCGGCTCGCATATCCAGAGAGTTATTGCTCGCCGAACCATCAGTTCCCAACCTCACATCGACTGCAGCATCCTTCATCGCTGGATAGGACATCGTCCCTCCGCAGGCAAGTTTCTGGTTCGAGGTTGGGCAGTGAACCGCGTGTGCATCATGGCCAGCGAGTATTCTCATCTCGCGTTTGGTCAGCCACCCGCAGTGCGCACAAACGGTGGTTCCATCGGTGAAATAATCGAGTGAATCGAGGTATTCGACTGGATACATTCCCGTCGCTGCGTGGCAATCCGCTACCTCCTTGCGTGTTTCAGAAGTGTGGATATGAAGCGTTGCCCCGGTTTTTTTTGCTAATTCTGAACCATTGAGCAGAATCTCCTCGTCGCACACATAAACAGAATGCGTTCCTATCCCGTACTCAATGCGCTCGGGGCGTGGGGAAGGGCCGGTAATCAGATTCTCCATATGTCGTAATGCATCGCCTGAACCAGGTGCGAAGTTTGGTGTGAGTCCGTCTGTTATCGGGCCACACAATGTCGCTCTAAGTCCAGTTTCGGCTAGTGTTTGTCCAATTGTTCCGGTGTGGAAATACATGTCGCAGGCGAACGTAGTTCCTGTCGCAATCATCTCTGCTGCCGCTGCACGCGTGCCGATTTCGATCAGCTTGGGGTTTAGTCGAGTTTCGACTGGAAAAATTGCTGATTCGAGCCATTCCATCAATGGCAGACCTTCACCCATTCCACGATTGAGAATCATCGCTAGGTGGGTGTGCCAGTTTTGGAATGAGCGGGTGATTAGTCGGTCGGTACCGTCAATAATTTCCAAAACATCTTCGTCGCCATTGCTGCTCGCATACGAGCCGTCTGCGTTGAGGATGAAATCACCGTGCAGGGTTTGTCCATCGTGGTCGATTAGCCAAGTGTTGGTAATGCGGCGCGCACCCATCTCACCTGCTTGCTGTGCGCTGGACATACGATACCTCCGAGCCGTGCGAGAGGTTCATTCAACAAGAACGAGTTGGTTTCCATCACGTTCGTTCTCGACCATATACATGATGAAGTAACGGGCTCGTGCCCCCTGATCTGCTGTAATTTCACTGCGATCGCCGTAACGACTCATCAGATTGACATGTGAAGGATTGTGTTGCTCCTCAGTGCAGTTTTCAAATTCACTTGGTTCTTGATCCGGCCTGTCGCTTTCACTTTCATAGACATTCGCAGTGCAATTGATGACCTCTTCGCACCAGATGTAACAATCGTAAGGTGTCTCACAAATGAAATCGCCAGTTCGGAAGCATTGTTCGGTTGGTTCAACCCAGTCCTGCGCCCAAACGAAGGCTTGTGCGAGGTCCGAATCTGAATTTGGATCGTCATGGAACTGGTGGGTGTGGTAGAGCCCGAGAAAGTGTCCTAGTTCGTGGCTCGGAACAGGGCTTGTTGCGAATGTAGAAGCGCGCACCATACTGAAGTAGTACTCCCGGGAATACCACGGGAACATGCTGTAAGCACCCCAGCCAGTACTTTGCATAACGATATTGACATTGGCTGGATTATAATTCTGAGTGAATTCCTCACCGAGTTGTGAGATTTGGATTTGGTCACCGAAATCCGCTCCGTTTTCTCCCGAGTTGTTGAGTGTGTCCGGCTTCTCACTCCCCTCTTCTTCCTCGTCTTGGACGTCGGGAAATGCTTCATCAATCCAGATTATCTCATCGAGGACGAAGTCGATTCCATAGGGATTGTAGACCGAGTTAATCAGTTCGATTCCGGTGTCAATCGAAGTTTCGTTGATGAGCCACTCGACTCCATCGTTATCTCTGTAGACGAAAATGGTCATTGCAAGTGTCTTGGAAGGACCTGATTCACAGGCAAGTCCAGGGTAAGGTGAATCCACCGAGACATCTATCCAATATCCCGTTTCGGCGCAGTCTGAATCATTCGTGCCGCCAAAGCAGCCTGAGAGTGGTGCTACGATTAACAGTAGCAACAGAGCCGCTGCAATCGATTTTCGCGTGTACATCATCAATTAGACCGAGTGGGGAAGAATGGTATCAACTTGGCTGCAAGAGATGCCATATTTCGGGTTTGAATCCAAACTTTTCCGTTGCCGCTGAAGTTCATTACGAGACCTTCTCCGCCGACTAATGCAGATCCTAATCCGCCGACTTTGGAGATTTTGTAATCGACGCCGTCGCTGAATGCAACAACATGACCGGTGTCGACAATAACTGGATTTTCAGGTGTAATATCGATTTCCTTGATTGCACCGTATGCGGTGTAAAATACTGTGCCATTTCCTCCGGTAGTGCTAGCCTTGAGGAAGAATGCGCTTTCTCCGGAAAACATTCCCTTCATTCCTTGTAATTTTGTGTCGGTTTCTACATTTGCAGTCGAAGCGATAAATGCTCCTCCCTGCATGAATAGATTCTGACCCGAGGCGAGGTCGAATGACTTGATATCGCCTGGTGCGCCCGGTGAGATTGACACCCAGCCGCCTGAATTATCAGCGGTATATGTATTCAAAATGAATGATTCTCCACCAACCATTGATTTGAATAATCCCTTCATCAATCCGCCGGACATCCCGGACTTCATGTCAACGCTTGGTGATTGAGCCACCATAGCGCCTGGTTCCACCTTCATTTGCTCGCCAGGAGCTAGGTGGGCGGTCATCATTGTAAAACTTGGACTGAACTCAAAATCGGTCTTCATCGATTTGGCGTCCATGGTGCCCTTTTTGAATGCGTCCCGAATAATTCCTGTTGTCATTATTGGCAGACGGCGTAAAATTTACTGATAATTTCACTATCTGAATTTCGCATTTCTGCCTTCACTTCATCGCCAATTTTCATCGCCCCAACTCCTTTTGGTGTGCCTGTCCAGACTAGGTCTCCTGGGCTGAGGTCGTACCATTCTTTGAGAAATTCTAGAATCTCTGCAACTGAGTGAATCATCAATTTTGTTGAGTCATTTTGTCTTATTTCGCCATTCACTGAAAGTGTCAATTGTACAGCTGATTCGTCGTACTGCGTCCAAGTTCCGAGAACCCCACTGCCTCTGAATGCCTTGCCTTCTGTCCACGGCCATCCCTTGCCTTTTGCGTGGGTTTGCCTAGTTCTGTTTGTTGTGTCACAGCCTATGCACATCGCTTCTGGCTGCAAGTTATCGTCGAGGCGAACTACCAATTCGACCTCATGGTCGATATGTTCATCGCCTCGTAATAATTCGATTACATTATTTCCATTTTCATCTGCTTCAACATGCGCGCTGGCTGGTTTGAGGAAAAAACGAGGATATTCTGAGATATCTCCGCCAATCTCTTCTGCGTGTGCGACATAGTTTCGAAAACAACACCAACCCAATCCCATGCCTTCGCGAACGTAATCAATATCTTGACTTATTCGCAAGTAATTTCTCCCAATTTGCCATGTCTTCTGAAATTTTAACGATTTCATTCCGAGAGTTGAAGAATATCGGCTGCCCGACAATGGCTAATGTCCGATGACCCGTACCACATTTTAGGCGTCGGGAAGGATGCTACAGATGCTGAAATCAAACGCACTTATCGCAAGTTAGCGCGCCAGCATCATCCAGATCGCAACCCCGATGATGCTGCTGCAGAAGAGCGATTCAAAGCAATTCAAGCCGCTCATGAGCAGATTGGCTCGGCTGAGGCACGCAAGAAGTATGACGAAGAGAAACGTATGCAAGATATGTTCAGCGGCGGACGACCTTTCGGCGGAGCTTTTGGAGGCAATCCATTTGGTGGAGGTGGATTTGGTGGCGGCGGCGGCATTGATCTGTCTGATATCTTCTCTCAATTCATGGGCTCACGCGGTGGTGCACCTTCTGGATCTGCTGGATTTGGCTTTGATCAAAATGTCACAGGCGGCAGGCAAAACCAACGAGGTCGGCGCGGTCAAACCGTTGGTCAACAAGCCGGTCACGAGGCGGGGCCGCCCCCTCGTGGAGCAGATATTGAATCCGGCTTAGATATTGGTTTAATCGATGCACTGAATGGCACCGAAGTGAAATTCAGTCATCGACGATTACGAAAATGTAGCAAATGCAAGGGTGAATCTTTTGGTAGTGCAAAAGGTTGCACTACCTGTAACGGGATTGGAATTAATTCGAAGACTTCGACGATTACAGTCAAGGTTCCAGCCGGTGCCACACATGGCCAGCAAATGCGGTTGAAGAAAATGGGCAATGAACATCCATCTGGTGAGCCCGGCGACCTTCTAATCAAGATTCGATTAGATGCAGAAGAAGGTCGTCGTTGGGAAGATGGCCGCCTTGTTCAAGAAGTTCAAATCCCGTTCACAATGATGCAACTCGGTGGAAAGGTTCGCATCATGACTCCGACAGGAAAACGAGTGCAAATTGAAGTTCCTGAAGGCACTCGAATTGGTGATCGTCGTCGATTGCAAGGACATGGTCATGACGGCGGCCCACTCGACATCGAATTCGTCTTATCTGAGCCAGAAAAACTGACAAAAGCTCAGCGGGCTGTATTGGAAAAATTACGTGAATCTGGGCTTTGATGCTCAAAGGTAGTGTAAAAAGTAAAGCGCTTGAGGCCGGCTTGTGCGCGAAGTTCGTGATTTTAAGTCGGTAGCTAATTTTTTGTTGCCTCGCCGAAAAATTGCTCATGCTTCAATTTTAGTAATTTCTTTGCTGATGTTGCCCGGTTTAGCAGCGAGTTTGTCCCCCATCGATATCGAAGCATACGATATGGAATCGCCAGAATTGACTGCGGATAAAGTGTTGAATCAAGAATTCTCTTCTTCCGAGGTTTCATATGGAATAATGGTCACAATTCGTGACTCCTCAAATATCGATAATCGCATTACTGCGCCTCACTTGGGTGATGATGGTAACGTTCTTTTTGATGAACTCCCTTCCTCTCTTGAGCGTGTAGATTACCCCGGTGATTCTTCAGGATTAGTCGGTGAAGGAGTGCCGCTTGGTGGAATTTTGAATCTGAGTGTTTTGCGTGAAATCGATACTAAAGTCGCTCGGGTGAATATGGATCCACTTGCAGAATTTACTCGCCCGATAATTTCGGAATTGACCGGACAGGGTTCCCTCGGGATTCTTGCTCTTCCGGATAATTTCCGTGCTTTTATGGCAAATGAATCAATGCTCACACGCGACACAGTCAACCTATTCGGACAGATAACTCCTGCTAAGACAAATTGGGACGATTGCGGTGAACTCGAATGCCTGCAATTCGATGATCCAAATCTTACTCAATCTCACATCGATTTGGTAGTACATCGCATGATTATGCATTCTGATGGTGCAATGTTGAGATGGATGTCGACCGATCGCGGCTTCACCTACGATGAGTCCAGTCCGGTAATCGGCCCTATAGGAGGCAAAATGAATTCTGATGGAACATTTGCTAATGATATCGAATGGGGCCCTGGAAGATGGTCGGCTTCTACAACTTGGATTTTAATTCAACTCGGACGAGATTCTCTCGAGGCCAATGGATTCACATATTCGTGGATTGATGCGGCTTCCGAGCCAGAGGGATATTCTTACTATGGCTCGAATCTTTTGACTACACCACCGCTCAATACAGTGGATGAATGCCGCGCAACAGTCGAATCAGGTGAGGCACCATGTAGTGTTGAATGGGCTTTGATGGCAATGGAAGCTAGCATTCGAAGTTCTGATGAATTAACAATCTCGATGTTGATAGGTGAAGGAATTAATGTTGAAGTTAATCGTGAATTACAGGAATCACTCATCTTGATGGGAATGATGGTAGTTGCAATAATTGGGCTTTTGTGGCTTAGTTTGCGACGATTTTCTGATGTTGCAATTGTAACTGCAACTTTGGGTTTCAGCCTACTTTGGATGCAGGGATTAATCGGCTGGGGAATTATTGGCGGCGATGCACTCGGAATCAAAATAATTAGTCGAAGTCAATTTTCAAATTTATTACCAATATTGGTATTAGCATTAGGAATCGACGATAGTCTTCACGCATTACACCGTTACAAGGAGGAGCGACGAGATGGCCAATCTCCTGAAGGTGCAGCACATGCTTCGCTTACACGCGTGGGTCGAGCGATAATGCTGACTTCATTCACTACAATGGCTGCCTTCGCTGCTAATCTCACCTCTGATATTGCTGCGCTAAGATCGTTCGGAATCGAAGCAGCTCTTGGTGTTGGAGCCGCTTTTATTCTGACTGGTTTATGGGGTCCAATCATTAGAATGGATTGGGATTTATTTATGGACAAACGGGGTAAACTTGTCGAAGAAGATTCAGAAAAAGTCCACATGGTCAAAGAGGATTGGTTGGCAAATATCGCCACAACTTCTTCAAAGCATTCGACAATTATCCTTGCGTTAATTTTCGTTTCAACCGCCTTCGCCATTCCGGTGATGATGAGTTTAGAAGGCGACTTCAAAGTCGAAGATTTCCTCGCAGAAGAATCCGACTTTGCCCAAGGAATCGTTTTGGTAAATACAAGATTTAGCGATGAGGGTGAACCGGCTGCAGTAATTATCGAAGGCGATATGCTTGACCCGAGAGTTTACGCAGCAATTCAGGCCACTCGAGTGAATATGTTGAATGAATCAGAAAATGATCCCGGTAAGTATACAAAGACACCGTTGGGTACGCCAGAGATGCACGCAATCGATGAATTAATTTGGTTCGCGAAGGCGAGTATGGCAATCGATACTACTCCATTTGATAATGCTGGTTGGAATTCAGAATCATTAGACTGCTCGGTTGAATCAACGGGTTTACCAGATGAGACCGACCGTGATTGTTTGCGGTTTATGTATGGATTTTTATTCACTTATGGCGTTCCTGCTGGTGGAATTATCCCTGAGATTCCAGCGAGTATTTCTGCTCTTTATATCTTACCAAATTGTGTACTAGACCAGGCTGCTGTACACCTCTGCGATGGAGGAGAATTGCCTGAATATCAGCGGATGACAATGCGTTGGGGAATATCCAATGCTGAGCAATTCAGTTTGGTTGAATTGGTATTAGATGAATTAAAAATCGATATGCAGCCTTTCCAAGAATTAGCGGCTAGCGATATATCTGAGCGTGCGAAATTAGATTCTGTAAGCGAAGATTTCCCAGTGACTTGGGCGATTCCAACTGGAGATCCGGTGACCCGATATATCGCTTCGTCGAGTATGCAAAATGAGTTGCAAGGATCTTTGCTGCTCGGAGTTTTGTTTTGTTTGATTATGCTCTGGTGGGGATTTAGACCAGTATCAGTTGAAAGTGTCGGGCAGTTCGCTTATTCACTTCGTGATTTGGCAATTTCGATGCCAATTATTGTCGCAATTCTAGTTTATGTTTACTTTACGGTAAACCCAACATTTGCAGCTGTTCTCGGACTTCTTTTATTGTATGGTGCCGGTCGTTGGAGTGCTCGTTCACTTTCATTAGCAATATTTACGACCACACCGATTGTCATTGTTGTGATTTGGCTTTATGCTATAATTGCAATGGCGGGATATGGGTTGAATATGGTGACTGTAGCCATCGCAGCAATGTCATTGGGTGTTGGTATCGATTATGTTATTCACGTCGTCGAGCGATATCGAGAAGAGCGAAGTGAAGGAGCGAGTGTTGATGATTCGATACGAGCGATAGGTGGGGCGGCAGGATTGGCGCTTGTCGGTTCAGCCGTCTCGGATGTAACCGGTTTCCTAATCATCGGACAATCTGCAATGGGATTCTTTGCAAGCTTCGGACTTTTCTGTGCAGTGATGATTGGCTTGTCGTTATTTGCAAGTTTGATTACCACTCCCGCAATGCTAGGGGCGTTGGCGCAGTGGAGAAATCGAGTGCAATCTCAATCGAAAAATGGCCCGAGTATCATTTCGGTTGAATGAGTGGGTTCAAGTCGAGTAAGTCGAGCGAGATACAAAATGAAGGGTTTTTGTCAATGTCGGAAAATAATCAGAATATACTAACCGATATTGAACGCGGTGACGAAAGCTGTGTATTGAGGTTCGCCGACAATAAATCATTTGAGTTAGGCTATATCAAAGTTAGATTAGCTTGCCCTTGTGCAAAATGCAGGCCAAGACAAGAAAATAAACAATTAATTCTCGATTTTAAAGAGTCGCTGATGCGCATGCAAATGACCAAGCCAGTGGTAGGAGTTATCGGTAGATATGCGATAAGATTCGAGTGGCCAAGTGGCTGTTCAAGCGGCTTGTATTCATTCAAATTGCTTAGACAAATTTGCGATGCTGGTGGTCAGGCAGTGCCTGAAAAACAGTGAATTTGTATTTTTGATTTTTGATTTTCTTAGTAGAAGCGCTCAAAGGTGACCCTTCTTTCGCTCAATCGTCGTAGATGCGGATTCCCTCCGTACCAGCGATAGGTGATAATAATGCCAGACGAACCCAAGTCAAACGATTCTAACCCGGGCAATCCGGATTCCGATGAAGACGATTGGTCGACCTATGCCAGTGCTGGCTACGCTTATTCTGTAGTTGATACTGATGAGGCCACCGAAATCGTAGAACCCTCGGAAGATGAGTGGTTTGATGGTGACGATTTCGAATTTCAAGGCTCTGTCATCAACTGGGATGCACCGCCTTGCCCAGCTCCTCTTGGGATTGAACATTTGATTCGAATTGGTTCCTGTGACCATTGTTTACAACGACTTGCTGGTCGCAGAACTGCCGCACAGGGTGCGGCTGGTGGCGCAGAAATTCGCTCTGAAGCCCGCGCTCGCAATTCGGAATTAGAATCATTAGATAAGCCAGATTTATGTCCACTTTGTGAAGACTTATTCGATGATGTGGAGAATATTGTAATTCGTATTATCGACCAAACTGGCGAGGTTGATCATTCCTCTATTCAACTCGGGATTCATATGCCGAAAGATCTCGTCGAAGAGGAAGATCGAATACGCACTCGCCATGGTTCTCCCGGTTCTCAACCGATGAAATCAGCTTTTGTCGATGCAATTCAAGAAGTTTTGTTGACACATGTTAACGAAGTGCAGTTTGTCAAAGAAAAACCCGATTTAATGATTTTAATCGATGGGCTCACACTTCGTGTTTCAGTCGATGTTCGTCCGGTATTTTTGTTTGGACGATACCTCAAATTAGAACGTGGAATTCCCCAGACAAGATGGCCTTGTCGTGCCTGCCGTGGGCGTGGAGATGGTTGTGAATCTTGTTCAGAAACCGGCTTGCAGTATCTTGATTCTGTGCAGGATTTGATTGGTGAACCACTGCGAATCGCTCTCGATGCTGAAGATACTTCATTCCATGGAATGGGACGTGAAGATATTGATGTTCGTTGTCTTGGTCGGGGTCGGCCTTTCGTCATGGAAATCAAGCGACCTCAACGACGTCGTACCGACCTCGAAGAAATTCAAAAAGCGATTAATTTGAAAGCAAAAGATCGTGTTGAAATCAATAGTTTGCGCTGGTCGGATCGTGCTGAGGTTCGACGCGTCAAAGAAACTCGTTCAGAAAAATCCTATACGATTCGATTCCGCGTCGAAGAAATGCCAGAGGAAGATTTCGTTATCGAATCAATTTTGGGATTATCTGGTGTTAAATTAGCTCAAGAGACTCCTAAGCGAGTTTCGCACCGAAGAGCCGCCAAAACTCGTTATCGAACGGTCAATTCAGTCAGTGACGTTTTTGTCGAAGGCGACGAAGCCCAATTCACATTGCAATGTGAGGCTGGAACTTACGTTAAGGAACTGGTTCATTCGGACGAGGGCAGAACTATACCTTCGATTAGTAGCGTTCTCGGAGGCCTCGACTGCGAGGTACTATGGCTAGATGTACAGGAAATTCATTCGGAGTGAAATATTTTGCAAATCCGAGTCCTTAAGAATACGAGGCAGGTCGCCCGCTTCCACGACCTATGGTCGGTAAGGTGAGAATATGGTTACCCGCACACACGGACAGCGCCAAGGTACGCGCTCAATTCTACGCAAGAGCAAGTCCGAGCGCGGACGCATTTTCATCAATCGCGTTATGCATCAATACGAGATTGGTGATCGTGTTGCAATCGTTCTCGACGGTGCACAACACAAGGGTATGCCCCACCGCCGTTTCCAAGGTAAGACTGGCTTAATTGCTGGCGAACAAGGCCGCGCTTACGTCGTTAATGTAAAAGACCAAAACATGTTAAAGACTGTTGTAGCTCGTCCAGAGCACCTAAGACCAATCCAGGAATGATTTAGATGAGTGAGCGAGAATTTATTGATTACGCAACCGTTCGCGATTTACTCGCGAGTGCAAACCAACGCCGTGGAGAACTTTCATACGAGCAGATAATGGCTCTACAACACGCTGAGTGGGCAGCTTCTACTAATCGTGGTGGAATGAAGACAGATCCTAAGGTTTTCACCGCACTCTACAATGATTTAACCTCAAATGAAAAACTTGTAAATAATCCAGAAATTTGCGCGAAATTGGCAGAATTAACTCCAATGCGAGTCTCCGACGTGCGCGTGATTATTTCTAGCAAGCGGATTGCGATGGATACTTCTGAAATCGAGGATATCATCACTACAATCCGCCAACATGTTCTCTGAACGTAGGAAAACGGTGAATTACCCTCAACGAATCCTTTCTTGAGGGATAACCTGTCTGAAAGGGTGAGCGTCATGCATGCGGGCGGAGCGTTTGATTCGGCGGACGAAGAAGGTCCTTTGGCCAATGAAACTCATATTCGGGTTTTGGATATCACTGAGCGACGTCCGTTTGGATTTGAAATACAAGCGATTTCCGAGCCGCGACTTTACATCGTCCGTGCACGTGTCGACAAACCTGGTGAATTGACATCATCCTCACGAATTGAATTAGATGATTCTCGAATCGGTCCAATTTCGAGACTGCGATTTCGTGATTTGAGCCCAGTGGCTTCCGATTCAATAATCGATGAAATCGTCAGCTTAATTGAGGCAGATCCTGAGCGACATTTGAATTTCTATAATCGAGCGAATGCAATTTCATTGAAGATTCATGCATTCCAATTATTGAGCGGTATAGGCAGTTCGAAGGCTCAAAAAATGGTTCAATCAAGAGGCGGCGCAGGTTGGATGAGTTTCGAAGAAGTGGATGCAGCTTGTGAAATTGATTCCATTCGTCTTTTAGCGGAGCGATATCATCGAGAAATGGAAGATCCATCGAATAATTTGCGATTACTGGACTTGATGATTCGCACCGATGATTGACGGTGTTGACATGGATGATCTTGACGCACGATTATTAGTTGATTTACTGCGTGACAGAATTATTCCAGACAGAAACTTAGGACAACATTTTCTGTTAGATGAATCAGTTATTTCTCGCTCGGTTGAATTGGCCGATGAAGCAGGGTTTCCATTAGATGAAAACGCTCATGTCATAGAAGTTGGCCCAGGTCCTGGTTCATTGACACTAGAATTGCTTCGCTCTGGTGCAACTGTGACTGGGTTAGAAATCGATGTTGAAGCCATCGCTCATTTGAATCGTGTATTCGGTGATGGCGATGGTAGATTGACAATAATTGAAGGCGATGCATTGAAGATAAAATGGCCTGAAAAGGCATCGCATTTAATCGCTAATTTACCATATCAAATTTCAAGTCCAATTTTAGAAAAAATTCAACAACATCACGCAAAAAATCCATTTGATGTTATTATTTTACTTGTTCAAGATGAATTCGCTGAGCGAATGTCAATGGATCATTTTGGTTCACTCAGCACACTCGGACTCTCACTTTGGTTAGATTTCGATGTTGAACTGGACAGAAAGATTCCAGGGGGTGCATTTAGTCCAGCACCACGGATTAATTCGCGTCTAGTCGTTTTGAATCCAGTCAATCGTATTGAAGAAGTAGGAACAATTAATCGAAAAATGTTCAAAATTATCACAAAACATTGTTTTGCTAGCAGACGAAAAAAATTGCGTTCTCTGCTCGCGAAGCCGCCGCGACGATTGAGTCGAGTCAAGGGCTGGCACAAGGCTAGATGGAATGCGGCGATGAACCATATTTACGAGAATACACCAGAGGGATTGGATTCTGAATGGTTCGAGGAACGGCCAGATGTGATGGAACCGGAAGAATGGGCGATGATTGCTAATGCAATTTCGTCATTTGAGGGCGATTTCTGACCGAATAAACCACGCATTCATAGCCGACGCTTGGTTGGGCAGGACACAGCAGGGGCTACGCGCCAACCTGCAAACCGAGGCTGATTGTCATGGCAAAGAAGGACACCTATCTGGCACTACTGCGCCGGGGCATCGATACTAAGACTGCACAGATTCTTTCTGATGGTGGAATTAAAGTTGGTGATTTAAAAACTCTCGACACTGAAACTTTAATCAATAATTACGGATTGAAAGAAGAGATTGCAATATCTGTTCTCGATGCAGTCAAATCCGGTCCGCGCGCTTCTTCTCAACAACGATTTCTCGCTGATGTTCTTTCCGATTCAGGTAAGAAAAAGAAAGTCGATAAAATCGAGGAACAGCGATTCAAGCGCGAGCAGAAGGATTTGCATACTGAACTGCTGGAAAAGAAAGAGCAGTTGCGAATTGCTCGAGTCGAACAATTTCGCGAGCGTAAACTCGTGATGAACCGACTTGGGAAAACGATTGAGCTCATAGTCAAATTAGGGAATATTTTTGACGAAGAAGACGAAAATAATCAGCGCTCAAAATTGAAGGATCAATTAGAAACTCGTGGTTTGGAAGCTGCTCGTGACCACGAATTGTTAGGTTTGGTCGGAACTCCACAAGACATTGTGGATTTCCGTCGAAAAATCGCTCCAATTCTTTGTTTGCACGCGTGTCCAAAATGTGGTGAAGAAATGGATCCTCGTGGTGGCAATGTTCAGGAAGATTTGAGTGATTTTTCGCTCATTTGCTGGGATTGTGAGACGGAATTCCGCGCACCGATGGCACAATTTGTAGAGGATAAATTGAGTAATGGAAGCAGAATTTCAATCGATCCAAATTGTAGCCCACGTCTGAAGGTAGTCAAACCTCCGAAGAAGACCGAAGCCCCGAGTGTTACCGATTTGATGATGCGAGATTTGGAGTCTACGGGTGCCAGCGTTGAAGAACTCGAAGCAGCGGTTGAAGCTAGCAAGTTATCTGGTGGTTTGATGAGCATTGAAGATTGGATTGACCAGACAATTGCAGCAAAGGGATACATCCAAGCGCAAGAACACCGAGAAGAATTCATTCTTGCAACAGGTGCTGGTGCAACGAAATTCAACAAATGGATGAAGAAAGCTGGACTTTACTTCAACAAGCAAACCGGCCGTTGGACACGCTGGGAAGACCGTTGAGTCACTAATTTTCTGCATTTTTCTTCAGATTCTTACTTGATGTTGATGCGGCAATTGAAGAATCGAAGGCTTCTCGCCACCTCGTGGGCATCGTTCGATTCTTCCGTGGTGAGTTGTTAATCGGCTCTGCTGAAATTACTGATGATGATCCGATTGTTGAGATTGCAGAGAGAGCTGGAGTCGAGATTCCGACTAATTGCACATCGGGAAATTGTGGAACCTGCCTGGTACGATTGAAATCGGGTGAAATAGAATATCCAAATCCATTGCCACCAGGACTCGATGAATTATTGATTGAAGACGGAGGCATTCTCGCATGCTGTATGGAGCCGAAAGGTGCATGCGATATCGATGTTATCCCACCATTATGAGGTTTAGAAATGATTGATTTTACCAATGGAAAGTTGATGGCTTTTATTCTCTTTGATCTTTTCGGATTGTTCATTGCAATATGGTGGCTTGGTGGGCGAGTAAAATCAAAAATATCTGAGGTCGAGAAACGTCAAGAAAAGACGTGGCAAAAAGAAAATGAGTAGAAATTTAGAAAATCATTCGTTTACAGCTGCAGTCCAACGTTCCGAATGAGGAATTCCAACAATTTCGATGTGGCAAGCGAGAATACCTTTTGCTTTCCCAATCTCTTTTCTTAATTCAATCAAATCGTCGAGACAACAAGGGCAATGTGGATGGTTTGGTTGAACCCATAATTCGACAATTCCCGCATCGTTAATTTCGACTCCACGTAAGAATCCTTCATCTGTGAAAGGTTTCCCATGCGGCTCTTTTCGGCCTCTGAGTATACGAGCCAGACGGCGCTGTGTTGCCTGTCTGGCTCGGGACATAACTTGTCGGAGGGGTTAGAGAACATCAATGATTTCACAAGTTTAGTGTCGAAATTAACCATATTTTCGCTGCTTCAACATCGACTAATTTCTCAACTTCAGGTACTGAAGAGAGGTCGTTAGAGCCGAAAACTGAAACGGTAGGTTTTTTGGATATTTCACCACACCGAAAGGATTGGGAATTTGTCTCCCATCGTCAAAAATTCCATACCTTCAGATGTGCGTACAAAGAGATCTTCCGTACCAATACAACCTTCTGGATGGATTACTTTTGGTTCGATTGCCATCACTCCACCTATTGGCAAGGGTCGGTCAAATCCCTGAGCGATTACCGGAGTCTCATCTAGTTCGAGGCCGACCGAATGCCCGAGGAAGTACGATTTATCCGGAAGAATTCCCATTAGATTGTCGGAATGACCCATTTCAGAAGCCATTTCATTGCCGATTTCCCAAGCTTTTGAGCAATTTTCACCACGGCCGAGGCTCGCGGTGACCGCTTTACGAATTTCGACCATATCATCAAGCCGGCTCAACCATATTTCACTCAATGAGCCGGCTGAAAACATTCTAGCGCAATCTGAAACATATCCTCGGTGAACGTGAACGATATCGACGACGACTGGAGAGTTTGATTCGACTTTTCCATGGCCAGCGCCCAGAGAAGAGATAGGGCTCGCGCCGATTCCGCCGATGGCGGAATCGAAGTAGGAAGGGATTGCACCAGATTTACCAGCAACAACTACGACCCGATCGCAATCCATCGGCCATTTTCTCATTCGAATACGCCCGCCAAATCCAGCTTCGCGACTAACAGAATCGGCCATCGCTGCCAACTCAAGTTCGGTTTTACCCAAACCACCACCGGCTCGAACCGATTCGAACATCGTTTGATTAATCCGGCCACTTTCACGAATCATCTCGATTTCCCACGTTGATTTTACTTCTCGTAACCCATACATAATTGGCGTGCAGTCGCCTATTTCGCCAGAAAGAGAAGATAATTTATTCGCAAAAAAACTCCAGCGATCATGCGGTAATTTTCCAGCCAACATCGCTGGAGTTTGAGTGCCGCCAAGCGAGCGAATAGTATCTGCTAACTCACCCATGCGAGGTTGAGAAACAATCGGGTCTGGAGCATCACTTCCACCCGATTCAAAAATAGCCCTCTCGAGAGAGCGACGAACAAAATGCGTGGTTTGGACTCCAGAATCTTCTGCACCAACCAACAAAATTCCATTTTGTCGACCGCCAGTCAGATAATACAATTCTACAGGATCATCGATTAATGCTGATTCAAATCCTGACTCAGCTAGTGCAGAAGCCAACTTACTCCGGCGTTCTTCCAACTCTGAAACGGGCACGCGCCAATCGGCACCATCGTGCCCGGACAAACGGCCCACATCCCAGTTCATACAGGTGGGTTAACCCACGGACACAATAGCATTGGGGAAGGCTATTCAAGATGGTGAGCATCCATTACGGTCAAAGGGTGTCGGCTTTTCGCGGTAATCGTGGGAGGCGTTCTGTCACTCGACGATGTCCGCCTCGGTGGCAAGTGTATACTCTATCGCGTTGATGTAAATTCACCTCTCGAACCATCGACAGGGGCCTTCTTAGATGACAGTAGATTACGTGCGATTTTACCAACTTTACAATCGATGGAAAATTCAAAAATTGTCATGATCGGTCATCAATCTCGACCGGGAAAATCAGATTTTACTAATATGTCTCAACATGCTGACAGAATTTCTCGGTTGCTCGGAAAAACGGTCAAATTCGTTCCTGACATTTGTGGTGATGAAGCGATAAAAGCGATTGAAGAATTGAATATTGGTGAGATTTTATTCCTCGATAACATCAGAATGCACGATGATGAAAATTCGATGAAAAGAGCCTCACCAGAAATCACTGCAAGTTCAGAAATTGTCTCAAAATTAGCTCCATATGTTGATGTATATGTCACAGACGCTTTCGCTGCTGCACATAGAAATTCACCTTCACTTACCGGTTTTGCTGAAATTGTTCCATGTGTAGCAGGCAGGTTGATGGCAACTGAAGTGAACTGTCTGCAAATTGCAGTTAATGACCCGCCCCGCCCATATGTTGCCATACTCGGCGGGACGAAATGCGACGATTCATTGAGGGTTGCAAAAAATCTCATTGGCAAGGGAATCGTCGACACAATTCCAGTAGTTGGAGTGGTTGGAAATTTAATGCTCTGGGCGAGTGGAATCGATATTGGAGAGTGGAATAAAAATTTCATTCGGAATGCACATGGTGAGGTATTTGAATCGACTTGGGAAATGGCAGTATATTTGATAGAGAATCATTCTGAAATCTTTTTGCTTCCAATCGATGTTGCAGTATGTGTGGATGATAAGCGTGTAGCAAAAAGTATCGAAAATTTACCGACCGAGTATCCTATCTACGACATTGGAATCGCGACGATGATGGCAATGCGCCCATTGATTTTGGATGCTGGTTGCATTTTATGGAACGGACCAGCATCTTACTTCGAAAAATCTGGTTTCGCCTTTGGAACGATTGAAATTTTGAATATGTGCTACGAAACTTCCGCTGTGACAATCGTTGGTGGTGGTCACACAAGTGCACTGGTCAGCAATCGAGGAGTTGCCGACCAAGTTACTCACAATAGCACAGGAGGGGGCTCTGTTTTGTCATTATTATCTGGTGAATTTATGCCGGTAATCGATGCACTGGAGCGCTCTAAGGCGAAATACGCAACAATTCTTGATTCACTTGAGACAAAAAACCCTTGATTTCTTTTATGGAGCCACAGGGGAGATTTGAACTCCCGATCTTCTGATTACGAATCAGACGCTATACCGAGCTAAGCTACAGTGGCAACAGCGCGGCCACCAAAGATTTCTGCATAAGTAAATCGGTTATTATTACCTTTAGTGCCGGCTAAACAATTAAGGTTATTATCAATCATCAGGTATCATGGAAGAAAAATCTCCTGGTACAGATACTGAACAACCTTGGTTTGATGGAATTCCAACAGCCGACCAATCGCCTCCGAAAACAATCTTTGTATCAGGTGATCCATTGATCGGTCCGAAAAGTTCTGCAGCGGTGGTAATCGGTTGGATTTTAATAATTCTGGGAGCATTTGGGGTATTGAGTATACCATTAACATTGTTTGATTTTGGGGCGGCCGATATGAATGGTAACCCAATCACAACCTCTGTCACTTACAAAATTGTAACTGTGCTTTTCGGATTGGCCTCAAGTGGTCTTTCGATTTTTGGTGGATATAAGATGACGAAATACGAAAAGCAAGGAGTATGGTTAGTTTTCGCTTCTTTCGGTATCTCTTGGATTGGATCAATTGTCTCACCTCTTTTGTTGGGCGATTCAATGGGGATAGGAGATTCAGGAGGTGCAGCATTAGCTGGATTATCTGGATTTTGTGGGATATTTTTCTATGCTATCTGTGGATTGATTGTTGCAATTCCGCTGTTGATGTCAAACGGTGGAATGGAATAATTAGACTAGATTTTCTAAGTCAATCATTCCACCAATTCGTCGATTAACGTCTGCGATTATCGTATCGAGCGCAGCTTGATTACGCCCTTCCGCACGCATCACAAGGATTGGTTCAGTATTACTTGGTCGGCATAGATACCAACCGTCAGAATATTTCACACGAATTCCATCGACGGTTGATTTTTCCATGTCTAAAAAGGCGATTTCAACCGCGGACATAATGGCTTCACGCTCACCAGGAAGAGGTACTTTTGCTTCGCCAGTCGAGGGATAATTTGGAAGGTTTGAAAACCGTGAAGAAAAGGTTGGCCCACCATTGTCTGGGCTTGGGTCACGGGCAATAATTTCGAGCAGTCTAGCGGTATTGTATAATGAATCATCGAATCCAGGCCAGCGATCGTGCAGGAAAAAGTGGCCTGACATTTCTCCGGCAAGCGGACTATCGGGGTTATCTCGCAATTCGCGTTTCATGAATGAGTGTCCTGTTCGAACCATTTTTGGAATTCCACCAGCGGCAACTATAACCTCCTCCAAAGCCATGCTACATTTTACATCGAAAAACACGGTTCTTTCAGCAGCGGTTCCACCGACCCGCTCACTCAAAATATCGGTTGCAAAAATTGCCATCAATCTATCCGGGTGAATAAATCGACCAGCTTCATCGACAACTCCAATTCGGTCACCATCTCCATCCATGCCAATTCCGAACTCGCAGCTATTTTCGACTACTGTTGCTGCGAGATCGACCATATTTTTCGGTCGAGTCGGGTCAGGGGGGTGATTTGGAAATTGGTTATCCCAATCACAGTATACTGGAATGACTTCAACTCCGAGTCGCTCCATCAATTGAAGTGAAAGTGGCCCTGGTACAGCGTTTCCACAATCGATTGCAATTTTTACTGGACGAATTGGTTTACCAGCATTTTCGATAACCGTTGCCAAATATTGATCTTCAAATTCAGGCATTTCGGTAATACTTCCAGAGTTTTCTGAGACTCGGAATTTTCCTGCATCAAAAGTTGCTTTCAATTCTTGTAATTCTTCACCAGCCATCGGTAGTGCTCCTCGACAAATTTTGAATCCATTGTATTCGGGTGGATTGTGGCTGGCGGTAACAACTACGGCAGCATCAACAGGTAAGTCGACGGTAGCTCGGTAAAGTACACCTGTTGTTGTGATTCCTAAATCGAGAACACTCGCACCAGTCGAGGTGAGACCAACGAGAAATGCTGCGTGAAGTTCAGGTCCAGATTCACGAATATCTCGGGCGACAGCAACTGTGTCAGCATCTAGATGTGTAGCGAGCGCCTTTCCGAGGCGCTCGGCAAATTCAGCATCGAGTTGGCTTCCAGCAAGACCACGAATATCGTAAGCCTTGAAGACGCTCATAGCCAATCCTCTACCTTCTCATTGATGATTCCATCGTGGAATTGCTGTATTATTCTGTGCTACCTGAACCACGGAATGCTTCTGCAACAACTTCTACTAAGGCTCCACCCGGTAATTCTCGGACAGCAAAGGCCGCACGTGCAGGTAGAATTGTACCATCCAACCATTCACCGTAAACTTCGTTGAAATCTCCAAAATTAGCCATATCAGTTAGCAAGACCGTGACCATTACTAAATCTGCTTTCGATGAATTCGCTTCAGCGAGCAGCCCATCGATTTTCTCAAGTGATTTAGCCGCTTGTTCTTTCAGTGTGTCTCCACCATCAGTGCCGATTTGTCCGGCTACCCAAATGTGGTCTTTTACACTAACACATGGGCTGTATGGGGCGAGGCGCATGCCTCCGAGATCGATTGCTTCTTTCTTTGCCATGACTCGCCGAGCCACCTTGAGGTCATAGGATTATTCACGTAGTAAATCAACGACCGATGCGTGGTCACAGGCTACATTTTCCACACCTAAATTCCCAATTGGCAACCAAGCTGCATCGACCGCATCATCTGCTCCGATAGGTGCAGCGGTCGGATTGACTTCAACCAGATAGAAAATTCCAACACAATGTTTGCGAGGATCTCTCCCCGGTGCGCCGAGAATTGTCAATGCAACGGGATTTCTCCCAACAACGCCGGTTTCTTCTTCTAGTTCCCGTAAAACCGCATCCTCTGGATCCTCGCCATAATCAACGAAACCACCCGGAAAAGCCCACATTCCAGCCCATTCTGATGGTTTAGGTCCACGCTTAATCATTAAAATTTCCAGTCCATATTCACCGTCACGAATAGCGACAGCATCGACGGTGATAGATGGGCTGTGATAGCCATCTCTACCACATTCAGGACATTGCTCATTGGCCATATCGTCGTCTCCTTTTTTGGAAATCATCGATAGCTTCGTACAAGTTTTGCTTCGAAAACGAAGGCCAGTGGACATCGGTGAAGTGAAGTTCAGCATAGGCAATTTGCCAAAGCAAAAAGTTTGAAATTCTCTCTTCACCACTCGTTCTAATGACTAAATCAGGATCTGGTAAATTTGCTGTGTAAAGTCGTTCAGAAATTTGTTGGGTATTAATTTCCTCTAAAGCTAAATCACCACTCGCATGCTCGCTTGCAACCCTCCTTACCGCGTCGACAATTTCCTCTCGCCCACCGTAGGCTAAACAAACAGTGAATAGATAATTTGAGTATTTTGCTGTTTTCGATTCAGCCTGCTGAATCGCTTTTTTCACGCGGTCGGGTAGCAATTCAGTGCGTCCGATCGCTTGCACTTTGACACCTTTTGAGTGAATTCGCGAGTCAGCTGCGATTTCGTTGAGTCCTTTGACGTAGAGGTCGTAGAGAGCATCAAGTTCGTCTGGGTCACGCTCTGAGATATTTTCTGTTGAAAGAGCATAGACAGTGAAATATTTGATTTCAAGATCAAGAATCCAATCCATGACCTCTTTCAATTTCTCCTTCCCTCTAGCATGCCCAATGTTTTTCTCAACGCTTTCATTCCATGCAAAGCGTCGATTTCCATCCATAATTATCGATATGTGCTCAGGTAGAGCTTCTTGCTTAATTCGATCACGTAATCGATTTGCTCTGATTCGATCAGTTCTGGAAATAAAACTCCAGGCGGTGCTTGAATTAGCGATTTTTACTGCTGGAATTGCGATAATTCTGAATTTTAGAAGCCATTTTGCGAATCTGTCGAGGCGACGACCAGCTGATTTGCGCGCACGACTCATGAGACTACCGAAAGTGCGCTGTGCCTAAAGTCGTCGGATTGGAATTATTCGAAAACGATGTCAGCAGATTCACCAACTCTCTCTAGCAAACCACGCTCAGGATTTACCACAATAACTTGGCCAGCCCGCTCCCAAACCGCCAAATCATGTTTAGAATTTCCACAATAACCGAAGCCTGCGAGGCCGTAACGAGCGACTAATGCTTCAGCTTTTTTGTGCGAGCGTAGGTTGTGTTTGGTATCGGAAGCCATAACGTCAGAGAACAATCCAACATGTGCTGCGATTTGTTCGGCAACGATTCTATCTGATGCAGTTGCTAAAATTAATGTGCGACCACGAGCAGCCTCACCGGTCAACCAGTCTAGAAAGGCGGTATGATATTCAAGTTCAGCTGGGTCAAAATTCAGTTTTGTGGCAAGGTCGCGCTTCCATTGCGCTCGCTTGCCGGTAAATTCGTTGACAAGCATTCCAACCAGCATCCAGGGACGGCGGAAGAGTACACGGGTGACGCTGATGTAACTCATGTCGGAAAGGATTAGGGTGCCGTCCATATCGACAGCGAGTGGGATGTCCGACACCTCAGCCATAGGCCTGCCTAGTCCTTCCATGTTTCAAGGATTTGCCACCGATTCCATGAAGTCAGATACCACTTCGTGGATGCTGGGTTGGCACGATGTCTGGGATTGAATCTGTTTGGCGACCTGCCTCAATGCGGCAAATTGAGTCCGATTCTGAAGCGCCAGAAGGATTTGAGCACATCGTAGTCGCCGGAATTGGGATGAAAGCAGAATTGATCGAGCCCATCGATGCTAGTGATTGGAATTCTATGGTCGCTGGGCTCGAATCTTGGGGCGATTTTCCAGAAGGTGAAGTCATTATTGAAGAGACAATTTCGACTAAGCGTGGATTGGTTCTAAAATTGAGTTCGTCTGGAAAATTCTGGTGTGCAGAATTATTACCTTGGGGGAGTGATGGGCGCTTGCGCGCTCGTATTTCTCTAGCTCCCGAATCTAATTCTGTTCCGAGTGGAGGATATGTTTTTGGCGAACACGATGTCATTTTGGTTCGCGAGTGGACAGAACGAGAAAAAACTGCCAATCTTGAGTTAGAAACGGCCCTTCAGTTTGATGATTCTAAGGTTGTTAATGATATTTTGTTTAGATCAGCGGCCGCATTGGGTAGATATCATTCTGCGGTCGAATCGGGGCGTGTAACGCCTCCGGATCCTCAACGCTGGAATAAGCGGTTGGAAGGGCTTGAAGCTCGATTACGTGCCAATACAATTTGGCGTGCTCCACACACCAAGCAAACAATGTGTATTCCTTCACTTGGTGATGTTCGTTTTTCTGATTTAGAGGCTGATAAGGATGGTGAATATGATATTCGAATTGGGCCGCCTAGATTGGCAGATTGTTTAGCAAAACCAAATTGTGAATTTCCAGCTATTCGAGATTTCGCCTCTTTACTTCATGACCTGAATTGCCTCCATTATGATTCTAGATCACAACTAGATCTAACCGAGCTCCGCTCTAGTCTGATCGAGGGTTGGAGGTCTACTGCACCGCCTCAATTGTGTTCTGAAAAGGCATTCTACACGCCTCGTGGTGGTGTGTTCTTTTGGGAATATGAGCAAATGTTACTCGATGTTTTGGAAGCTGTTTCACATCAATCCGGAAAACCGGAACCAGCAGTTTCGATTATCAAATACGTTCCTAGCATGCAATCATCCATGTTTAATTCACGTATTTTGGCTGCTTTTTCGTACATCTTCGGATTTTTTAGTGCATCTTCATTTTATCAGATGGTTCTAGGAAATAGCACAGGAATAATGCCAGTAGCTTTTGCATTCATCTCCTTCGGATTCTTCCGTCTTTACAAAAAATCGGCTCTGCCACCTGAAAAGCCAATTTTTGTTGCTTACAAGGATTAATTTCTTCGAGAAATTAATCGATTCGCTGGAATTTTCCCGAATCATAATCATAAATTCTCGGGATTCCAGTTGGAATTTCCAATTTAATAATCTCATCTGGAGATAGGTTCTCGATGTGCATCACTATCGATCTTAGAGAATTTCCATGCGCTGCACATAGAACATTTTTTCCCGATTCCAAATCACTTAATATTTCGTCTGTGAAATAAGGAATTGTTCGCGCTGCGGTCATCTCCAAACTCTCGCCTTCAGGCGGTGCGACATCAAAAGATCGTCGCCAGATGTGAACTTGTTCAGCGCCGTGTTTTTCAGCGGTTTCAGCTTTATTCAATCCTTGAAGCGCCCCATAATGTCTCTCGTTCAACCGTTGATCCTTGCGTGTCGGAATTTCGCCTGATGCCCGGTTGTGTTGCATGATTATTCCGGCGGTTCGTTGAGCGCGAATAAGAGCACTAGTATGGACAATATCGAAGGCAAAATCGGCTAATTGTTCGCCAGCTTCTGCTGCTTCTTTCTCACCTTTTTCAGATAGTTCAACATCGGTCCAGCCAGTGAATCGGTTCTCAGCATTCCATATGGATTGCCCATGTCTGATGAGGACTAATCTTGCCAATCTATTCACGCTCAAAGGTTACTGCGTACACGAGGTTCATGGAATTTGAGTTCTAACTCTGCTGCAATTTCTCTAGCCATTATCAAGATGTCTTCTGTCAATTCTCGCTGAATCGATCCAGAGGAGATACAATAGAAATTCCCACCTACGGTTACGATTGCTGTACCAAATGATTGAATTTTTACCCAAGAATCTCCCTCTTTCATTGTGCGTGCATCCTCATTCGAACTTGTCAAAAGTCTATCACAAAATTGTCGTAGAGCCACTGGTGCGCTATCTTCTTCAAAGGCAAATTTAGGTTTTATTCTTCGGAATCTTCGCTTACTGAAATTTTCTACTGGCGAATTAACTAATCGCGCATTCGGTACTGTAACCATCGTATCTGCTGATGTGCGCACTAGTGTGGTTCTCAGACCAATATTGACTACTTCACCTTCGACTCCTTTTACGATAATCCAGTCACCAATGTTGAATGGTTGATCGATTAGAATTGAAATTGCTCCGAAAATATTGGCGACTGAATCCTTAGCTGCCAATGCTAGAGCTAATCCAGTGATACCCAAACCGGTGATGATTGGGGCGAGTGGCACTCCTGCCAATCCTGCTAATACGAATGCACCAAGGACCACGACTATCACTCGGCCAACTGATTCTGCGACGCTTGCAAGCGAGCGTCGACTAGCCATATCTTCACCTTCAACGACGATGAAAGCATCGAGATAATCGACTAGACGATAAGCTGCAATTAGCATTAGAATGACGAAACCGGCGTAAACATAGGTGACGATGGTTTCGATAAGAGATGTATCCCAAACCGGGTCAAGATTCAATAAAATATAATTCATCGATTCACTATATGCATAAGCACCAATCATCCATCCTAGTGAATTCGGTGCGATTAATGTCCCCCCATCGATTCTATCTGTTTTCGAAAATAGATTCATCACAATTGGGAAAACTAGCTTACTAGCAAACATTCCAATCGAGATGCTAATCAATGCGGTTGCCAAAAATACGATTAAAGTTCCACTCGAAAAACCGAGTAATAATTCCTCTCCACTCATGAAGTCGTTGAGTATTTCCATGGCCTATCGCCCAATGAGCCCTTTATCAAACCGCCTACGGTCCTATGGACCGGTAATGCGAGGCTTTCAAGACCCCCTTACAGTTCGATAGAGTGTTAGCATGGCGTCCAGCAACCACAGTTCTGAATTTAGATTGATTTCTAATCCTCGCAGAGTGCCAGCGATTACACTAATATTACCGCTGCTGTTGTCGATATTTGCACCGATGGCTCTAATCGGTCCAGCCAATGCCCAAGAAGCAAACGAAGAAGTGTCACCTGAAGATATCTGGTCTGATGATTATCTGAATCAGGTATTTCCATGGTATGGCAATGATAAACTGCAATTTCGAGAATACCATGATTACTTTTCCATGAAGGAGAGAATGCAAACCCTTGCCGACCGAAATTCGGAATTCATTTCTTACCACGAAGGTTTGGTCGGCGGAGTCAACGCTCGTGGCGATCAGATGGGAATTGATGATTACGAAGGTTGGTTTTACAATCATGCAAGTCCTTGGTTGAAGATTACTGGTGATGTTGCTGGAGGTGAGTGTAACGTTTACGTCGGTGACTGTGGAAATTACGCAGACCGCCCTGATGTCATGTTAGTCGGAAATCATCATGCACGGGAGTGGATGTCTTACGAGGTTCCGATGATGTTCATTGAGACCGTTGTTTACTATTACGGCATGGCCGGAGTCGACAATGATGGTGATGGCTTGGTCGATGAAGATGGCTGGGACGGTATTGATAATGACGGAGATTGTCTTAGTCTAAACTCTTCAAACCAAGATAGTAATGGGGATGGAGTTGCTTGTGGTCCAGGCGACCTCGGTGTTGACGAAGATTTCTCAGAGCAATTCATTACCGATATGATCAATACTCGTGAAATCTACATCATACCGATGTTGAATGTTGATGGCAATCGGTATGACCGAGAAGAATACTGTGGCGAATCCGCATGGGAGAACTGCCGAACCAGCGGATGGCGCAAGAATTTGCGTGACAACACCGTCACTGGAGTCACACCTATTCCTGATGTCGATGAAGAGGTCGATGAGGGATGTGACGGTGTTGATCTAAATCGAAATTACCAATTCGAGTGGGGAGCCCCACTCGGCGCAACCGGCCCATTGTTTCCTGGAATGTGTTATGCTAGCGGGCCGAATAACGATGTCTACAATGGACCAGTCGATACCGTCGATCAAGATGAAGATGGTAAATTGAACGAAGATCACGTCGACGGCAAGGACGATGATGCTGACGGACTCACCGATGAGGATTGGATGGGCGGTAATTCTGAACCCGAAACAAAATTCATTCAAGATTTAACAGAAATGAATGACGATAATGGCGATGGGGCTTCCGAGTTCAAGGTTTCATTGACTTGGCACTCTTTCTCTGAACTAGTATTGTGGCCTTGGGGGCACTGCACAAATTGTTATTCTCCAGATGATGAATACCTCGTATACCACGGTCAAGTAATGGGCGATATGACAAATTATGCTCCAATGCAATCTTCAGACCTTTACCCAACAACTGGAGATTTCTGTGATTGGCATTATGGCGTTCACAATTCCTACTGCTACACTATTGAGATTGGTAATGCCTTCCACGAATATCCCGAGGACATCGCTCATACTGCTGTTCGAAACCTCGGAGTCCCGTTCTATATGATTGAAATCGCTGATGACCCGCGCTATCGAGCTATTGTCGGTATTGAAAATACAACCAGCTCCCAATGGTTAGCTTCGCCGGACGAAATCCTCGTTCCAAAGAATGGTGAGATTCCAATTGGACTTTGTTTGGATACTACTTTCCCCTTTACAACAGATATCAATCGCACACATTTGATGTGGCGATTGGTCGAGCCAACACGTCAACAAGATGACTTTGGCCCGACCGAATGGATTGCGGTTGAATGGGAAAAATCAGCCTTTGCTGAAACTGAATTATCTTGTATATTGTTGGATGGAAGCAATGGAACGATCGTCGAAGCAGGTATTCCAGTTCCGGATACATCTGTTGGTAAAATCCACTACAAAGCGATGTTAGGAACTACTAATGGTGCCTTCCCATTCTCTTATCCTTCTCTCGAGGAAGGCGGAAGTTATTATGAAATGTCTATTCCTTATCGAGCCGGTTTCGGCTCGTCTATTTTGGCTCTGCTGATGTTTGCCTTTATCGCCACAATGGTTTGGGGTGGTCTCGGTTATACTCTGAAAGCAATGTTCGATGATAATATCGGTGTGATAGGATTACCGGAAAAAATAGATTCGGAGGAAGCCTCCTAATGCAGGCTCCTGCTGAGGAATCTTCCTCAGACGAATTTAGCGGTCGTCTTGGACTTATTTTCGCAACTATCGGAGCGGCGATTGGAACTGGCAATATTTGGCGATTTCCGCGAATGGTTGGCGCTAACGGCGGAGGATCTTTCCTAGTTCCTTGGTTAATTTTCCTCTTTCTCTGGTCGATTCCACTGGTTATCGCGGAGTTCGCTCTTGGAAAGCGTAGCCGAACCGGAACTGTCGGTACATTCCGAATTTTCGCTGGTCGAGGAATGGCATGGATGGGATTGTGGACTGCATGGATTTCGACTGCGATCGGATTCTATTATGCAGTCGTTACAGGATGGTGTCTGAATTATTTCCAGACCGCCATCCGTGGTGGTCTGACAAGTGAAGTCGATACCGTTGAGGTGTGGAATTCATTTCTACAAAATCCACTAGAAGTCGTCGCATTTCAAGCACTTGCAGTCATCATTACGATGGCTGCAATTTGGAAGGGTGCTAAAGCCATCGAAAAGGTCAATGTCACTTTGATGGTATCACTTTTCATTCTACTCTTTGCAGCTCTATTCCTTTCCTTTGTAATGGATTTAGAAGATGGTACTCTTGATGGGTTCGTCTACATGTTCAGTATTCAACCCGAATATCTGATGGAACCTGAGACTTGGATAAATGGGCTTTCACAATCTGCTTGGTCTTGCTCAGCAGGTATGGGTATGGCGATTACTTACTCGGTTTACATGCGCAAGGATGAGGATACAACTCTCAATGCAGCGACAATGTGTCTGGCTAATAATAGCATTTCTATCATCGCCGGATTGACGGTAATGATGGCAGTATTCGCAGTAGTTGATGATCCACTCAGTGCGGTTAGCGGTGGCAGTAGTGCAATCACATTCTTGGTTTTACCAGAGGTTTTCGCACAAGCTCCTGGAGGACCAATGATGCAATTAGCGATGGTAGCGATGTTTTTCCTAGCTCTCTCTTTTGCTGCACTTACCTCGATGATTTCCACTGTCGAACTCTGTGTTCGTAACTTCGTTGACCATGGGGTCGACCGCTCGTTAGCAGTCGGTTTTACTAGCATCGCAATCTTCCTTTTCGGTCTTCCGAGTGCATTTCTGTGGATTATGATGGATGATTCAACTGGCGTTGCTTTCCCACAATTTTTAGAAGTTCAAGACCATATCTGGGGATATGGCTTGATGTTCAGCGGATTATTCATTGCATACTCGATTTGGAAGTATGGTTGGACACAATACAAGGTTTGGCAGGATGAAAATGGCGTTGAAGGATTTGATTTTAGAGAATATGTTGACCATGGAGTTTCTGCTTTCCGCGGCGATTTCATCAATACCGGCGATAATGATTGGTGGATTGGTCGATGGTGGGACATTGTCATGTATGTTGGATTCCCATTGATGTTCAGTGTTTTGATGCTCTCATATTTTGGCGATTTATTGGCCAATGTTCACGATCCATGGAATCCATCGAATCCTCACGGAATTTCGATTATTCTATTGTTTTGGGGAATCACTGCGGGATTATTTTTCGGTTTAAACAAATACATCCTCATCAATAGAATAGTTCCTACAAATGGTAGTTCAGTTATCGGCAGTTTCTTCACTCGTAACTTTGAGTTAGAACCACGCCCGCTCTATCGTAACGTCCCTGCGGGCGCAGATGTACCAATCCACATGTTACCTGGTGGAGATGATCCATTTGTCATAGAGGCTGGAGCAGCGTTGCCCGATACATTTGTTGATGAGTATGGTGTTAAAAAAGTCCATACATTATCGGTTTCACTAGCAATTGGACAAAACAATTACGAGAAATGATATTGATTAATTTTGCCACACGTCCAGCAAAGCCATCAAGGTTCGTCCTACACTCCGTGTATCATGAGCAAACTTGTTTCCGAGGATTACCCTTGGTCGAAACTTTGGCGAGAATATGCCATGTATTGTTTCGTTGGAACGTTTAATGTTACAGTTTTCTTTCTATTTTACAGCTATCTGTACAAGATGAATCTTAGCGAAACATATCCCTCCGGTTCCGCTTGGGCGATAACTTTTATTTTCAGTACTTGGCAATCACATTTTACTCATAAATTATTTACTTTTGAATCGACTTCTAATTACAAAAAAAGCCTGTACACAATGTTTTGGATTTACGCAGTAGGTTTGGTAATTTCAACGGCTTCTCAATCTTATTTCGCCGATACACTAGGCATCAACCATTATTTTGTCTGGGCTTGTAATACTGCTGCTTTAGGATTCATTTCTTTCTTGGCACTACGAATCTATGCTTTCCCTCTTTCCGATGGTAGAATAACACGTCAAGAACGGCTTGAAGACTTCAAAGAGCGCCGTAGGGCTTGAAGTGGGTTTGTTCGTGGGAGTACTGTGACTCAAGGCGTTCGTGGCTCGCGTGACTTCTATCCAGAAGACATGCGCATGCGAAATTGGCTGTTTGCCCATTTCATCGATGCGGCGCGTTTGCACGGTTTTGAGGAATACGACGCACCGGTGCTCGAGAGTGAAGAACTCTATACGAGAAAAGCTGGAGAAGAGATTACTCAACAGCTGTACAATTTCGAAGATAAAGGCGGGCGAGCGGTCACTTTGCGACCAGAGATGACACCGTCGCTGGCTCGAATGGTGATGGCACGCGCAGGTGGATTACCAATGCCAATCAAGTGGTTCTCAATACCACAGTGTTGGCGGTACGAGCGAACACAACGTGGGCGGGGTCGTGAGCATTACCAATGGAATGTCGACATTTGGGGGACCGAATCAATTGAGGCCGATGTGGAATTGCTTTCTGTTTTGGTAAATTTCTTCGATGCGGTCGGTTTGACACCAGATGATTTAGTCATCAAATTGAGCAGCCGAAAAGTGCTCGAGGAAGTTCTTGGGTCATTAGGAATTTCTGGAGAAAATTTTGCTCCAACTTGTATTGTAATTGATAAAATGGATAAATTGTCAGCAGATGTAATCGCTGAACAGTTGACCGAACTTGGGCTTAGTTCTGAAGCGATTTCGACAATTCAATCAACACTAATAATTTCTAATTTTGATGAATTGAGAAGTGCTCTTGGAGAGGAAAGTGCGGCGATTGCCGAACTCGCTTCCCTATTTGCTGCAGCTGCGGATTATGGCATATCTGATTGGATTGAATTCGATGCTTCGATTGTTCGTGGACTTGCATATTATACTGGCATGGTTTTCGAGGTTCGCGATTGTGCTGGAGAATTACGAGCGATTTGTGGGGGCGGTCGCTATGACAAACTTCTCTCAACTTTAGGTGGCAAGGATCTTCCGGCAACTGGATTTGGTTTCGGCGATATGGTGATTATGGAGTTACTTGCCGAAAAAGGATTGCTTCCAGAACTCGTCAGTGGCAATGACGACATCGTTCTTGCTCATTCTACTGAACTTCGAGGCGCAGCGATGTCTGTTGCTTCAGCGCTGCGCGCTAATGGGCGTTCAGTTGACTTAATTCTTGAACCAAAGAAGATGAAATGGACATTCAAACACGCAGAAAGAACTGGCGCTGAGCGATTAGTTTTGGTTATGCCAAACGAATGGGAAGAAGGCAAAGTCCGAATCAAGAATCTCGACAGTGGTGAGGAGTCAGACGTCGCCATTGGCGATTTGTGATTACTCCTCTTCGAGAATCTCTTCGATAGCTTCACCGGCTCCGAACATCGAGGCGATGATTGCAGAGATTAAGTCGAACATAGCATCATTCTTCGCGAGAGAATCTACTAGCACCAACTGCAGCGAGTGCAAGTGCACCGACTCCTGCGAGTAGGCCGAATCCTGGAAGAGCATCCTTGGCTTTGTCAATTGCTCCACCATCTCCACCACCGCCTCCAGGGACGGTTGCGTTGACGACAGGGAAGTTTGCTTCAACGGTCAAATTATCTTCATTGTTAGAATAGTACATCCGGAAATGAGCAGAACAATCGAAAATAATACAAGTAATATCATTGTATCCTGGGGCAGAATATTTGATATTGATTTCTGGCTCATCAATGCTTTTATTCCATCTTTCCATCGTTTCATTGACCGGAATATCCCAGCGGACGGACTCATCACTTCCAGAGTTCACGCTTTCGACAGGAACAATCAATTGTGTAACTGCCTGAGAGCCCTTGCTTAGTGTTATTGTTAAATTGGTACAATCTTGACTGTCAGTACAATCATTTGAGTCAATATTGAAAACAAATTCTAACATAATCGTGCCATTTGGGTTAAGAAGCATATCTTGCTTGAAATTATCTGAAATTCTGCAAGTATAATCGATTTCAATTTGCTGGCCTTGGCTGAAATCTTGCTGCCCATAGCCTTCAGCTGCAGATCCAGATGAATCATTTCCATCGAAGTGAGTATAGCAATTTGAGAGGTCACTAGAACCCCAGAAATGCATGTGTGGATTATCTACAGATGGCTGCTTTGGGTCTTGAGCTGCTTCTTGAGCACTAGCTGGCGCACCGATTGATCCAATGAGAAGGAGTAGAATAAGTGCTGCTGATTGCACCCTAAGCGTGTCGGTCATGAAGCAGGGTCAATACTTGCCTCGTTTGATACTTGCGATGTTCTGAACGGTGTTTAGTCAAATTTTTGTAGGCCACCAGATGTTGGGTTTTTGCCTTTTCTCGCTATATTTAGGGCGTCTCCGAGCATATCAGCGCTCATCATTTCAGCTTCTAGTCGTTTATTCGCGACTCCGGTAATTATCGACATCACCTTGATGGTATCACCGAAGGCGGGGTCTTGTCTAGCTCCAAAGATTACATTTGCATTCGGAGAGAGTCTTGAAGTCATTAACTCACAAACTTGGTTCGCTTGCTCTAATGTCATATACGGTCCTCCTGTTACGTGGATTAGCGCACCTGTTGCACCGTCGATTTCAATGTCTAATAGAGGATGGTTGAGTGATTCGTGAACGACTTCTTCCGGACCTTGATCCGATTCACCATAAAGCATCATAGTGACGCCGCCGCCTTTCATTATCGAGCGAACGTCAGCGAAGTCGAGATTGATTAGACTCGGCAAAGTGATTGTCTCGACGACTCCTTTGACGATTTCTGCGATGAGTTGATCCATAATGCTGAATGCTTCTTCAAGAGGTAGATTTGGTACAAAATGGAGGAGCCGATTATTGTCGAGGACGAGGACTGCATCTGCTTCTGTTCGCAGCAGGTCGAGTCCTTCGAGCGCGCGTTGCATTCTCTGACGGCGTTCGACAGTGAATGGTGTTGTGACTACGGCGACGACAAGTGCGCCGGCGCGCCTCGCTTCTTCAGCAACAATCGGTGCGATTCCAGTTCCAGTTCCGCCACCTAATCCAGCGGTAACGAATACTAAATCTGCACCGTTGACAATTTTCGAAATTACATCTCGACCAGCTTCTGCACAACGACGACCCATTATTGGATCGCCACCAGCACCTAATCCGCGTGTAATGTGGCGACCAACAAGCAATTTTTGCATCGCACGCGTATGGTCGAGATGCTGTTTGTCGGTGTTGATTGCAACAGTGATTGCTCCTTCAACACCGATGTGAGTAATCCGATTCATTGTATTATTTCCAGATCCTCCACAGCCGCAAACAAGGATTCGTGGATCGGGTGGGCCAAAGGACTCCAATTCATCATCCGAAAGAGTGGTAGGAATACGTCCGAGGGTGGAGGGGGCTTCTGTTCCGAAAGACGTCCCTACCATTATCAATCACTCCGTGCATCCCCGGCATTACTGCCTTACATTGCTGAGTGCATTTCTTGGCATTATTAACCGTTGAGGAAAGTGGTGG
Source organism: Methanobacteriota archaeon (assembly GCA_018654845.1). Classification (GTDB taxonomy): domain Archaea; phylum Thermoplasmatota; class Poseidoniia; order Poseidoniales; family Thalassarchaeaceae; genus MGIIb-O2. The sequence continues at coordinate 34,784 of JABIKU010000009.1, forward strand.
GGGCTGAAAGCCGATTATCATAGTTGATTATCGGTGGCGAGAAGAGTATTATATGGCATATTAGGATGAAACTTGATACGACTCTTCACCGCAAAATGAGATAAAGAGAAGTTCACTCGACCGGCTCGTACCGCGCTTAGCTCAGTTGGCTAGAGCACCTGACTGTAGACTGAAAACACATGGTTGTAGGCAGCCATCAGGGGGTCCCCGGTTCAAGTCCGGGAGCGCGGACCAA
>JABIKU010000010.1 GCA_018654845.1 Methanobacteriota archaeon
AAAAAAAAGGACCGGAACGCCGGGACATTTCTGTCCCGACGAACCGGTTTTACGTCTGTCAGATTTTGTTTTATTCAAACTCTAATCAGTTTTCGTCAACATCTTCGTCATCGACTACTTCTTCCAAGTCCTCATCATCGAACTCGTCAGTATAGTCGTGCTCGTCATCGAACTCGTCGTCTTCTTCAGATCCACGGAACATTCGACTCAATCCTAGAGCGGCGATAAATACACCAATACCAACTCCAGCTGCCTTAGCAGGCTCTGCACTGATATCATCGAGGATAGTTAGTTCGACACCGTTGTCTCCAGAACCATCAGCATTGTGGTCATCCCACTCTGTTGGGTCATATTGGAAGGCATCTTCTTCATCGAGGATGTTGTTGATATCGACTGGGTCTGGGTATCCATCACCGTCGTCATCTGGGTCGATTGCGTTGCACAGCCCATCTCCGACAATTACATCGTCGTCTGTTCCGAACACGCCGTCAGCTCCAACATCAGTCTCATTATCCACAGGCATTACATCTGCGTTTCTTGAATCTCCTTGGCCACCAGCAGCAGCACAAATTGATTCAGTCACATCGAGCCATCCGTCACCATCGTCGTCCTGGTCAGTATTGTCTCCAGTACCGTCACCATCTAGATCGTTGGTCTCACTTGGATCCATTGGGAATGCATCGTCAGTGTTGATTACGCCGTCGTTATCGTTGTCTTGGTCGACTACGTCACAAAGTCCATCACGGTCATTATCAGAAGGTACTGAGAAAACATCTGCACCATCTGTACCACAGTTCTGCTCTTCGTTCTCTGTCCAGCCGTCTCCATCGTCGTCGTCATCAGTATTGTCACCGATTCCATCGCCGTCAAGATCGGCCCACTCGCCCGCATCATATGGGAATGCATCGTTTTCATCGAGCACACCATCACCATCGTCATCAGTGTCAACCTTGTCACAAACAGCATCGCCATCGAAGTCATCAGGCACTGAATCAGCATCCAATGAATCGCTTCCACATGCGAATTCTTCTGCATCGGTCCATGCGTCACCATCGTCATTCAAGTCAGCGTTATCGCCGACTCCATCACCGTCAGTGTCTACCGATTCAGTTTGGTCGTAAGGGAATGCATCATCTACGTCGAGAACTAGGTCGTTATCGTCGTCAATATCAGCATTGTCACCAATTCCATCGCCATCAAAGTCAGCCCATTCAGTTGGGTCTGTGCTGAATAAATCATTCTCATTGTCGACTCCATCGCCATCCATGTCATTATCGATTGCATCACAGATGCCATCGAGATCCTGGTCAGTTGGGATGCTTGTCAAATCCAATGGATTGGATAAACACTCAATTTCGAGAATGTCATCGTAACCATCGTTATCGTCGTCCATATCGGCATTGTCACCGACAAGGTCACCATCGTTATCAGCCCACTCAGTAGGGTCTTTTGGAAATTCATCATCGAAGTCAAGGTACCCGTCGTTATCATCATCAGGATCGAGTAGGTCACATATTGTGTCATTATCGAAGTCAACTGGATAAGATCCTGCATCCAATGGATCGGTGAGACAATCCGCCTCATCCGTGTTATTCCAACCATCGTTGTCAAGATCGTAATCGGAATTATCACCAATTCCGTCACCATCGTGGTCCGTAGATTCGTCAGGATCATTCGGGAATGCATCCTCAGAATCGATGACTCCATCACCATCAGTATCTGAATCGAGAGTGTCGCAGATTCCATCAGCGTCCGTGTCTTGAGGAACACTAGCGTTGTCATACGGGTCAGTACCACATGAGAGTTCCATGTCGTCGTACCATCCATCACCATCAGCATCAAGCGTGAAATACGAGATTGTGACGTTGTAGTCAATACCAACCGAGCCAGGGTAGCTAGAAGCAAACCAGTTTCTGACCCCGATCATATTTACGTCATCACCGAAATATCCGGTTGATGAGTCAGTAGACCAACACATAGGATTCACCGCGAAATAAACCATGGTGTTGGCGGGGAGCGGATTACTCGTCGCACCATATAGGTCCAGGATTATCAGTACTGTACCATATGATCCACCGGTGCCGTATTGTGTACCATCATGTTCCACACAAACCTCGTATCCGAAGTTTGCTGGGACATCGAATGTGTACATATCGGTTGTGTCTACAACAGGGTGATTCCAACCTGAGAACTCGAGCGTATTGTTAGCAGTCACGTTGTTCCAGTTGTCGGCGTGAAGCGCATCACCTGCACCAGAGCCTGCATCTAGGCCTGAGCCTGCATCATTTTGTATACCTCCAACTAAATCTGCTAAAGATAGGAATTGAAGATCCATTGTGTAGGTAATATCTACTGCTCCATAAGTGTAAATACCCAAGGTCAACCATCCGCCATTCGTCACCCATAGTCCAGAAATACCAGATGTTGATCCTGAGTTTGAGGACTGCTGTGAAACATAGTATGCACCATTTGCAGGGTAAGAGCAAGGTATTGTCTGTACTTGACACTTGTACATGTTGGTGTAGATCCATTGCCCATCAGGTATCCATGAAACGTTCATCGAAAGATATTTGCCAGCTGGCACAAGGATGTTGTAGTAATCTCGCTCATCCCACATATCTGAGATCCATCCGGTACAAATTCCAGCAGTATCGTTAGCATCACCATTCGCATCAATTTGATTTGAATTGTTTAGCCAAGTATTTCCACCTGGATTAGTGTAGATATTGTCGGAAGCATCGACTCCCGTACCACAATCATCAGGATTCGCACCTGGCTCATTATCTGGCGTAATCATTGTAATATCGAGTGTATATTCACCACTTCCTCGGTCAGTCGTAACCTTGATGTAAGCATTATCACCACCGTATTGGTACTGGATTGAACATGTTTCAGGATTATAGTTGTATGAACTGCATCGCGTATATAGGTAAGTGTTACCAGGAGTAGAAGGCGTCATAATAAACAATTCTAAATCGTTCTGTATTGGGAATGTTAATTCCACCATCAAAGCATAACCTGAAGGGATGTAAATTTCGTATGTATCATACATATCCCAAGAATCATGCCCATATCCAGTCAATGTGTTATTCATTGAGACGATAGGTGTGGAACCAGTTGAATAATACGAGGTATCACCAGCATCGATGCCGAGTCCGGCATCGTTTTGGTAAATACTCGCATCAGGCTCTTCAGTTTGATTGTAAATCGACCATTCCATTGTATAATTCATTTCAAAATCATCTGGAAGGCTGTATCCCCATACTCTCAGCCATACTGTTGATTCGGATGAAAGAGCATTGTTGTAAGACCAAGATTCGTTGGTTGCAACAGCTTGGGGAAAGCCGTAATTCAGTGTTGACCAAGATAATTGAGATTGATATCCAAGATCCATATATTGATAGAAATACAATACATCAGAGTCCTGAGTATCGACCCAATCGAGTCGCGCCCATAATCCGTGATAAGCAGGTACTGTGAATTCATACCAATCCTCGTCATCATAACCAGTGCAGACCATTCCAGTAATTGTTCCCGCATTACCCAAATTAGTCAAGTCTAGAGGGCCATCGTTCGATAGGTCTACTGCGTCGTCACCAGAGCCACCATCATCTTGCGTACCACACGGCGGCGGTACAGCAGGAGAGAATTGGATAGTTAATTTATAACCAGCCCATGAAGAACTTGAACCCCATGGATAATAATCAACCTTTAGGAAAACAGTTGTATTAGTCACTGCTAAACCAAGATCGATGAATTCAGGATTATCATACCAGGAATAATGTGTCATTCCTGTTCCATCTGAATTAGTGTACACATATAGGTCAAGATCTGCACTTTGTTCCCAACTCAGAGATATATTAGCGACTAGACCATCGGGTATAGTTAGACCCCACATGTCACTTCCATCAGTTGAACTGACTATTCCAGAGCCCACGTCAACTAAATCAAACATAGTACCAGTCAAAATTCCAGTTAGAGGATCAGATAGGGACGCCCAGTATGCCTCAATGCCACCATCACCCCAACTGTCAGTCAAAGTAACTGAGCAAGAGTCAGGTCCAGTAACTGTAGGGCCCTGATATCCAGAACCGTCTCCAGTAGGAAATGCGCCGAATGAGTACGAAGCTGCATTTGTACAAGTCATAGATATTGCGCTTTCATATA
>JABIKU010000011.1 GCA_018654845.1 Methanobacteriota archaeon
AAAAATGGAGCCACTGGGGAGATTTGAACTCCCGACCTTCCCATTACCAATGGGATGCTATACCCCTAAGCCACAGTGGCGACAGGCGCGCCACAGATGAGTCCGATTTAACCGCTACGGCATGGGACAAAGAGAATTTATATTCGACTTTTGTAAGGAATGTGTTTACCAAGAAATTTTATTGAATCGATAAGGCTGTAAATTTTCATAATAATTTTTCTTTTTTGATGTTACAACAAATATGTTGAACTATTGAATGCGTACTTTCATTTCGTTAAATAAAGGAAACGAATTTTAATCAAAATTCTATTCACCTATTTCCGATAGATTCGATACAACAGACTCAAAATAGAATCATGGCTCGGCCGGGATGAAGCCGAGATCGCATAGCCTGGTATTGCGCATGACTGGAAATCATGTGGGATTTTCCCTCGGGAGTTCAAATCTCCCTCTCGGCGCCATAATCAACTACTCAAATCCAAACTCCACAACACTTCGATTGCTACAAACACGCCATATTTGCATTCCTTCAGATAGTGTTGCTTAATTCCCCCTCGAGAGTCCGAGAGGTGTGGAAGAGGAACCCGTCGGCACCGTTATCGATGATCATGCAGTTCCTGCATCGATTAGATTGAGCGATATTACCTCCAAATTTAAATTCTCAGAAAAGGATTCTCGACTACAAATTCTCGACAATTTAGCAGAAGAAGCGACCTTTCATTCGAAAATGATTATCGAAAGATGGGGGGCGGGTGAAGCAGCTACTTTCTTATTGGCATCCGTAGCAATAATCCTCGGTGCTTGGGATCTTGGAATTGGTGAATTCGCTAGCGGTGGAGACTATAACCGAGTATTTACAGAAGGAATGTTATTTCTCAAAGATATGTCACTAATTTTTGCATTATTATCAATTATCGCATGGGTTGGTGTGATTGTTAGATTATGGTTGAGATTCCCAATTATGCGAGAAAATTTGGTTTATTTATTGGTTGGAATGTTCGCTACACAATTGGGATATATTTCGGCTCACGCAAACACACCGAATTTCCCCACCAATACTGGAATTAATGATTGGACTTCGGTCGGCATGGCAAATTTGGTTCTAATTTTCTTGAGTTTTGTCGTAGTTCATCGAGCAGTTACTGAAACCCGAGATATTCATGTGGAAGAGAGACATTCACATCCAGATCCACGGGTAGTTGAGCGAGCTCGTCGAGATCATTCATTGGGACTTTGGAGCCTCGCTTTCGCTTTTTGGTATCTATTGGTCAACCTATTCTCATGGGCAGGAGCCAATGCGATAGCGGCTAGACCTCCAACTGTGGAAAATAACTTTGGAGTGACTAGTCTTTATGTTTTGACAAACATTCTTGCTATTGGACTCTTCATTCATATTCTCTGGTATCCTCAATTTATGCTAGGTGGAGCCGGTGATCGAATTCAATCTGTTCGCGCTCGAGAAGTATCGGAAGATTATACTCGCACCTCACCTAAAAAACGTCAAGGAATTTGCCCGATTTGCTCGAGCAATACTCCTGCTATTCAACACCCATCTGGTTTGATTGAAGTTCCTTGCTCCCAATTAGATTGCAATGGACGTGGCAAACCCGGAACGACTTGTGTTGATTGCGACATGACATTACCCACTAGAATCGCATGTTCAAGTTGCAATTCAAATACAACAATCACCAGTCACTTTGCTCGACAAGAAGCTTGGTAATGGCTTTGATGTCAAAATTATGAGTAAATTATTCCACTATTAGGTGCTCATTCATCGATAGCATTCAAGACAGGGATTCAATCGAGAAGAGAGTGAGCGTCATGTTCGAGTCTGATGAAGAAATTGCAGATGTCGCTTCAGCCTTTCAGGATGAGCACGAATTTGGCATACCTGTCGATGATAACCAAGATAATTCAAAGGACTCGGGCAGTGCTTTTGCAATTGTAGTCGGAATTAGTTCGATGATTTTGATTATTTTTACAATTTCGGTCATTATCCTATGGGCTTGGGCTGCAGTTGATGACATCACCCTAGGCGGACCCCCCCAAGCCCTCTTGACTTGGGAAGATGAATTTAGAGAGATTACCGGAGTTGAAAATGTTGCCAATTTAGATGGGACAGGAGTTCGTTTGTGTATTGTAGATTCAGGCATTGATTTAGCTCACCCTGATTTTAATAATTTGCAATTATCAGGCTGGCATGATGCAATTAATGACCGTGCTGAACCATATGATGATGAAGGGCACGGAACGGCTATGGCCGGAATAATCGTAGCAGACGGTGGGCTTTCGGGAGTTGCGTCAGGAGTTGAATTATTGATTGCAAAAGCAATCGATAGTACAGGTACAGGAACCGATGAAGGTATAGCAGAATCAGTAGATTGGTGCGTTTCCCAAGAAGCAGATATCATTTCTCTTAGTTTAGGTGGTGAGCAAGGATTCGGGAGTGGTATTTTTACGACAGACACTTTAGAAGAATCGGTCGAAAATGCAATCGATGATGGCGTATTTGTCATCGCTGCTGCAGGTAATGATGGCGAAGATGATGATGGTGATGTTTCATCTCCAGGATCGGTAGAGAACGTAATTTGTGTGGGCGGAATAACTCGAACAGGCAATCTATGGTCAGGTAGTTCAGAGGGTGATAATAATGGAAGGTTTTGGCCTAATCCGATTTTACCGAGGAACAACCCAGACAAAAAGCCCGAAATCGTAGCACCAGGACACGAAGTTCCAATTCTTTTTCGAAAAGGTTCTGCTTCATGGTGGGGATGGTCAAGTGGAACATCTGCATCTACCGCATGGGTTTCAGGAACCTTAGCCCTCATGCTTGAAGAACATCCTGAATTACAGAGAGAAGGAGATTCAGGGGGAGTTTCTGCAATTGAAGATGTAAAGCAATTAATCAGTGAAACATCACAGATGAAAGATGGACAGAGTTCACATGATGATCATTATGGTTATGGAATTCTTCGAATCGATTTATTGCTCGATTCACTTGGTGATAATTCTACCACTACACCATTCTTAGATGCAATTGAATTGAGTCGAGATGATTCAACAATTCTACATTATTATTCTGTTGAGTCGGAGCGACGAATGACTGCCAGTGTAGCTCCGGAAAGCTCTACAAAACCAATTGTGTGAGATTCATTTACAAATTTGATGAAATTTATCCAACGATTAAACGAAACAACTTTTTCTTGTGCATCGCTCATGTTTTCACCTATCTCCACTTCGGGCACTTCACCAGTTGGAACCTCGGGTTCAGTAACCAAAATGAATCCACCGGGAGCTAATATTTCAAAAGCTGATTCCGCAGCAGAAACCCTTTGGTTTTCAGGTAAATCTAGAATAATTAAATCGATTGGCTGAGGCAATGGAGAAGGCCTAGCGGAACTTGGTAATGCAGTGGTTGCAGCCGACCAAGACAATGTTTCTGCAGTAATTTCCTTCCACGGGTTTGCTAAGACTTGAGTCCAATTTTCAGCATTATACCGTCGAACTAATCTCTCGATAATTACAACGAATTTTCCCGCTGGTTCAATAATTCTAAAAGAATCTGGACGCGGCAATTTTGCTTTTTCGACCTCAGAAAGATCGCCGACCCAAAGATCGAGTAACCAAGCTGCTAAATGTCCAATTCCCCCTCCCACTAAAACTGCATTTTTTGCTGGAATTCTACCTGATATATCTCTGATTCTTGCCCTCACGGATTTAGGCATTACTCGAAGATTCATATGAAGCATTTGTTGACCTATATTCGATGCGATAATGGGTTCATCTTCCGCTCTCGCATTATCTACGTCGAGTAATTGCTCAAACATCTGGCGCTCGGACATTTGTGGTAAACCATAGTCGCCGCCTGTCGCCATAGTTGTGGCTTCGACCACATGATTTCAACCATTCTCTAAGCGGATGGCTTCAATAAAGATAGGCCAGCCGCCGAGGCATGGACGAGTTCGATGAAGATGAGGTCATCATCGATGTCACTTCGTGTTCAAAATGTGCTGACATTACCGAACACGAAGTACTCAAGCGCTCAAAAAAGGGTACGGGAGAGGATCTTTTAGTCCGTTGTATTGAATGTGGAGACGTACATAATTTAGAACTTCGGCCTCCTAAAATGGTTCAAATAAAAACGACACTATCCGATCGTAGAGATAGCCGATTCGAGATGATTGAATCTGATGATGATGAAAAATTAACTGTTGGAGACATTTTTGAAGTAAGTACAGAATCTTACAAAATTACAAGAATTGAGGATTCAACATCTCGTCAACGCCGAAGATTACGAGCCAAATATATTGGAGCGATGTGGGCTGTTAGAGTTGATCAAGCAGTCGTCCCAATTACCATGACCGAGGGCGAAAAGAGTTGGGCAACATCCATCGAATGTGATCCGGAAAAAGTATTTTCATGTGGCACAATAATGCAAATGGATGGTCGCAGATGGAGAATAAGAGCACTTCACACTGGAAAAGGCCGAACTCTGACAGGAAAGAGAGTCGCTAGTGAAATCCGAAGACTGTACCTCCATCCCCCAGATGAAAAAGAAGACCGCTTTTCTCGATACCGTTATTGAGGAACTCAACGACGATTTGTCCATGGTAATAGCAGGGCTTTGGCAATATGCCAAGCGACATCAGGATTCTCTCTCAATCGACGATTGCTGTACTCATACCACCTTGTGCCATATGGGATATACACACGGGTTCGATGGCCTTGTGCAGAAAGTTTTCTTCTGACATCACCTCTAACTCCAAGCAAAAATTGGAATTCATAACCCTCCCCTTTTCCTTCCTTTGATTCACTTGCATTCGGTCGAGGATCTGGCTTACCTAGTTCGAAACCATTATTTTTAAGACTCTCTAAAGTATGATTAATAATCGGCAAATCATGACTTGCGATAGCAGTGTAAACGCCTAGTTCGAGCATTAATTCAATGCACGAATTTGTTGCATCGACTATTTCTCTGTAACCTGTTTCAGCAATTTCTGCGGATTCGAGATATATTCCTTTACAAATTCGTAAATCAGCCAATCCTCCGAGTTGTTTGACGATATTATTGATGTCGTCAGTTGTCCTGAATAATCTGCTCTGTAGAACTGTTCCTATGTTGTTATATCCCCTAGATTGCATCTTGAAAACTATGTCGATTGTCGGCTGAGTCACCCGATGATTCTCCATATCTAATCTGACAAAAATATTGTTAATTGCCGCTTTTTCAACTATTTCTTCAATATTCACCAACGCAATATCTTCATCGATGAGCAAACCGAATGCAGTGGGTTTTAGTGATATGTTTGCATCGAGATTTGAAATAGTAATCTCGTCGATTAATCGGGAATATTCATCGACAAAATATCTAGCTTCACCAATATTTTGAATCTCTTCACCTAGTACATCGATTGTAAAACATGCACCTTCTCCTTCCATTTTTTGCATTAATGCTATGGCCGATTCCAAATCGCTCCCAGCAACATATCGACGGGCTACACGATTAATGACAAATTTTGGAGTAAGGGGCATCAAGCCAACGATGATACGCCCGAAAAGACCCATAGAATCACCCGGACACTGAAGAGCCTTGACTATTATCGTCGAGAAAGTTCCTTTCCTCGTCGAACTGGAATACCTAATTCAACTAATTTTTCAATTATTGCAGATCTTTGCCACCCCTTGAAAGATTTACGATCGAGGTGAGCAAAAATATCTCCATTTGGGAATGCACTGCGAGTTGCATCAACTGTAATTTCCAATGCATGTTGCCATATACCACCCGGCAATTCTCCTTCTATTGGGTCGTCGAATAAAAGAGAATAATTTGCTAAAATATGGCTGAACCAAAAATTATTTTCAAGAATCACTGAACGGTGCCTGGGTGCGTAATGGCCACCTCCAACTCCGATCATGACCTCACCATTTCCATCCCAATATTGTGGAGGGCTCCCCTCTAGGCCTAAAACGCTAGAAATTGTTTCCGCCCAAACATCAGCTACATCAGTCCGTAGCCATTCTTTTTCTGTCGAACCCACTTCAATATAGAGTGTCGGCTTCGACAATAATGGGCCATGGTGCGTGGTTTCTAAAGTCAAATCAAAATCATTACCCAAACCGCGAGAGGTAGCTAACTCTACCATTTTTCGAAATAACGGTGCAAAGAGAGGGTTGGATGGAACAATTTTTCCTTTAATTCCTCCAGAACGACCCGCTTCTCCATGAGGAGTTTCACCAGGTAATCCAATAGAATGCAATGTAATTGCAGGTGTATTGCTAGAAGAAACATGCCTTGAAAGGATTAGAATATCGTCTACATCAACACCGACATTATCTTGATGTTTGATATCAATATCATCTGCTTGCACATGTATTTCATCTATCAATAGAAGGTGGACATCACGTAAATGATGAGTTCTAAATCGGCCGTGGTTTGATGTGATTTCATCATTCCAACCACCGAGCCGTAACATTCCTTCAAACAAGGTCATTGAAGCATCGTCATCTGTTGAAGCGACGATTAGGCTGACCATGGCAGGCCGAGGTGGAATCTGCCTTCAATCCTCTCGGCCACACCTTCAAACGGAATGCGACACGAGAGTGCTTCATGTCGCATCAGAATCTTGGCTTCGCGCCTATTAGAGTTGATTCTGCAAATGATTTTCACATCGTAATCGGAACCGGTGGTGAATTAGCAAAATTAGATTTAAATTTGAATAAAATTGGAGAAACAGTGAGGCCTTTTCCTTCACCGGTCACCTCTTCAACAATCGTTGATGGAAATTGGGTTGGAACTTGGGTAGAAAGAGAATTCAAACTGGCTAGAATGGCTGCAATCCCCCTAAATTCTGATTGGATGGAGGGGGAGGGGCGCTCAAGTTTGAGAACTTTAGAAGGAAGAAAATCACTCCATCCAGTTGGCAATCAGTGGTCACACATCGTCGATGCTGAACCATTGGCTCTAACTAATATTGATGGAAAACTATTTTTCGCATCGATGAACAAGGGTATTTACTGCATCAATGCAGATGCTAATGAGATTTGGAGGAATGAATACCCGAGTTGGTCGACCATCAATAATATGAAAATTGCGGATTCGATTATCAGCTTTTCAGAATGTGAGGAGGGGGTTAGCGTTTGGTCTTCAGCAGGAGGTGTACAAATACATGATAAAAATGGAGAAGTATTGTCAAAATTATCAATGAGATTTCCAGAAAAAATTTCAAATGTGAATTATGATAAAAAATTAGGTTGGTTCATCAGCCTCGAAGGATCCAAATTTGCTACTTTTGATAATATTGGAGATGAACCAAATATCCATTCAATACCTGGACCAATCTACGATGTCGTAGTTAGAAAAAATAAGTGGATATGGACAGGTTGGCGCCACGATGGGGAAAAATCAGAAGAAAATGTTAGAACTGTACCACGAGGCCAAATAGGTATTGCAATTATCCGAGACTTAGTGTTGACGAATGATGGTGAATTCGACAATTTTGGAGCCTGATTATTCTGCTGCTTGTGCAGTATGACCACATTTACCGCAGACCTTACGGTCATTGTGGACACCTAGGAAAACTCCAGGTCCGCATGCAGGACAAAATTCGCCATTTCGAACGAGTGACTCGCCATCGATAGTATACTTAGACCACTTTGCATTAGAGTTTGGGCCGTCTCCCATCATTCATCGCCTCCATTAGATTTATCGTTGGATGAATGGACACCTTTGTGTCGATTTTTTACGTGCTCTTGCTCGAATGCTGCTGAATCTGCAGAGCCATAAATCAATGCGACACCTGTCGTCAATGGACGACCATATCTTGTGCTAATTTCTTTCAAAAAGACGAAATCACGGTTCGCGCCAGGTTCAGCTTTTGCTGCTGCTGCGACCATTTCAGCAAGTGTGGGTGTTGGTTCGTTTCTGTGATTCCATTCGAATATTAATTCGACACGGTCTAGAAGTGGGTTTTCTGTTCTATTTTTAATCTGCATTTTTATTCCTCCTTAACGGATATTCACCTTGAGAGCATATGTTCCAGGACTGGTAACATTCAATCTTTTTGCGACCTCAGATCTAGTAGGATCTAGAATGATAACATAACCCTGCCAATCGGTCGTTACAGGTGCACTCGGACAATTAGTACATTGAACGACGTCGTTCTTATGTGCTGGATCGGGTAGAATGCGATTGCATTCACCACAGGCGAATGGTTGCTTTACCATCTCAATCCTGCTCCTGTAACCATTCATACGAGCCGAGTCCATCCATCTTACAATTTAGACCAATTTTGCTCGCCCGAGGGTCGTTTTGATTTATTGCCTTAGAAACGACACGAGAGCGAACAAATGTTCCTTCTTCTATGTATTTTCCAGTTTTTGAACCTTCGATTCGCTTAATTCCTAGATTAACATTAATCGGCTCATCGAGAATTTGTGATTTGTGCAGTAATGCTTCCATAGGTCCAATTCTGACGAAAGCACCATATTCTGAAATTTCGGAAGCATAACCATCGATAACCTCGTTATTTTCCATTGTGAAAAGTAATGCCTTGAAAGTTACACGCTGGAAAATTGCTCCATCACCGTGAATGATTTTTCCACGTCCAAGAGGTGCGTGATCATAGGTCAATACAGTATAGTTTTCATTTGAATCGAAGCGACCCTCAAAAGCATCATTTGCTAACTCGTCGATGTGTTCTGCTAGATTTCGTCCGGCTCGGATATATTCCGCTGGGATACGAATTGTATCTTCGCGGGTTACTATGCTGTACATTGTTTTCTTCCTCCTTTGACGGACCGCTCCGAAGCCTGTCGGAGGAAGGCGGTGACCCCCCGTCCCTCATCGGCAAAGCCTCCAGAGGAGAAGTCCGTTCGGGTCGGGCGACCTGCCCCCCCTGTATAAGCACAACGGGTAGGAATATCCACCCGAAATATCACTATCATCATCAGACCGTAGGTCTGAGGGAGAGTTTGAGGCGAATGTTCAAGAAGATTCCAAATCCCATCTTATACTCTGATGGTAGTGCCAACTCGGTCGAGGAACTTCTCGCGGAAGAGAAATGCGTATCTCGCATGTGCTTTAATGCTGCTAATTTCCATCTCACCTATGGTTTCAATTCTCGAAAAGGCAGGGTCGAAATCACTAGATGATTCTACTTTTTTTGAAACATCTCATGAAATCGAAACTTGGCTCGATGGCAACCAACCTTGGCCACAATCGAGTAGAACTCCCGGACGAGAATCGCTTCCACCAACCCATAGTCCAACCGGGGGGGCTGGTATTGGTGCTCCTGCAGATGCCAGCGAATTAATGTCGATTATCGATCCAGCTCTAAATTGGCAATACGGATCTTACATTTACTCGACGGATTCTTTTGCAACTCCAATTGCAGACTTTTCATCATCGCTCGAAACCGATGTTGACTCAAGTGAGCGATGTGGTGGAGATTCATTGTACACAATTTTAATTCAAACCGAAAGTGTAGGAGGTAGTGACCACAGTATTTTGAGAATCATCGAAGGTGAGGATGCAGATTTAGCGTGGGAAGTGGATTTAGGTTCTACCGAGGAAGTGAAGGCGGCTCCAGTAATCGTCGATATCGATGATGATGGTAAGCAAGAAATCATCGTCGCCTATGACTCAGGTGGGACATTTCATGTCGAAGCTTATTCACCTAGACTTGAATGCACTGTGACAGGTTGGATTCCAGGGGGAGGACATGCGACCGAATTACTCTGGACGTATACCGATGAATCATTGATGATCAGCAGTACTGATGGACCCTATGCGAGCAGTTGGGCTGGGGGCCACAAACCAACTACGCAACCTCTACTGGCTGATCTGGATCTTGATGGAACTGCCGAATTAGTTATCTCTGCTATCGATGAAAGCTCGAATGAACCGGTCGTCCTCGCACTAGATTTGACTGCGAGTGCAGCCACATCAATTTGGTCAAAAACACTTGATAAGGGAACTCATCCATCAGACCCAACCTTCGTTCAGACCGATGAAAATACTGCATATGTATTACTAACTTCAATCCAAACCACCTCAAGCTCGATGTGGATCTGGAAACTCGATTCTGATGATGGTGATGCAAATTGGGATGGCAAATCTCTTGGAAATTTGAATGGATTTGATTCAAGCGCCCCACATATTAGATTGCCTGGCCCAGTTCTCGCGAACCTCGATTCAGATTCTGCAATGGAAATGGTTGTCACCATCCCTACCGATTTTGATGATAATAGTGCTGCAGACGGTGCTGAATTTTACGGGTTGGAAATTTCAGACGGAACTCAAATTTGGGATTTCGAGGCCTCAAATGGCTTCGCTGATGCACCACCAATCGTAATCGACACGGATGGAGATGGAGATCACGATAGAGTTTGTTGGATAACTTGGGGGCAGAATAATCTTGCCAATAGAGATGGATATGCAGGCTGCCACGAAAATACCGATACGGCTAATCCTCAGGAAGCCTTCAGTGTCGAAATTCTAGAACCCACCGGCGCGCCAAACGATGGAATTGCAGTAGCAGCACCGATTTGGATGGATATCGATGGCACTGGTGAAGCCGAATTATTAGTTCCATATGGAAGAGAACTTCGAGCATATGATGGTGAATTAGGCACGATGGCCGCGGTTAATCCGGAATGGGATGCAGCCGTCGATATCGGCCATCGGACATGGTCCTCACCGTCTTTGGCAGATATCGATGGTGATGCGACTCTCGACTTGGTTCTCGGCGACACAGTAGTCTCATTGGCTCGGGCTGATGTGAGGCCGGTGCAAGACGGGCGCGGAATTGAGTTCAATCCAACAGCGCCTGATCCTGGTGAAACTATTACAGTCACAGCATTTTTCGAAAATGCCGGCACGGCAGATACCGACCGTGACACCGATGCGATTCTCTACGCAGATGGGATTGTAATCGCAACAGAACGAATCGGTACGATGCAACCGGTTGATCCAAGCGGAAGCGGATCATTCTCATCCTTTAGTGTCGAATGGATTGGAGATTTGGGTGAACACACATTCGAATTGGTCCTCGACCCGTGGTCAAATCTCAGCCAAACACGAGTTGACAATGACGTTCAAATTACGATACTATCAATCGTACCTCCGTATAATGCCACATTCGAAATGGCGACTGAGCCGGTACGGGTGACACCAGGTCAGAGTTCTGTAGCAATGCCGAATATTCGCTCTACAGGCAGATTAGCTGGCACTTGGTCTTTGAGCGTCGAAGATTCCAACCTACCAACTGGTTGGTCTTGGTCGGATGAAACGGTGGGTGGGTTATCTGGAATCGAAATTCCAACTAATGAAATTTGGACCCCAAACCTTCGAATCCACGCCCCTTCAAGTGCTTTAGGTTCAGATTCAGGATACCTAGCGCTAACAATCACACTCGATGAGGATACAAATATTAGCGTTACAGCTGCCTTGCCTATCGAAGCAAACCGTACACGAGGCCTCTCGGTAAGAGGGCCAGATGGCACATCTAACTCACTTGGATATGGCTTACTGGGAGAAGACGCGAAAGCGTGGGTTCTAGTCCATAATCTAGGCAACGCTGCTGAAAATCAGATTACTATGTCTTGGGATAATACTGCTTGGGGATCAGATTTACGACTCTATGACCTATCTGGAAATGAAATTACTGCCCTAACTCTCGAACCAGATGAAGTCATATTGATGACTGCTCGAATCGGTGTGCCTAACAATGCAAACCTTGGCGATTATGTCTCGACACCATTTGAATTATGTGTCGGCACGGAGGAAGGAGATTGCCAGTCGATATCTCTCCAATTCGAAGCAGCAGGAGTTGTCATGGATGTTCACCAAAGAAGTGATCCTGATTCCATCTTAACTTGGAATCTGGCTGCTGACATGCCCGGCACCGGCCAAAATTCAACCACACAATTAGAGTGGTCACTAGCAGATGCAGGCATGGTAATTTCAGGCTGGAGTTGGAGTACGGGTGGCGATTTGACAATCTCTGGTGATTCGATGATGTTAACTCGTTCAGGTAGCACCCGTGTCTACGGATCTCTGACATTAGAATTACCACCTGCTGCTTCGCCAGCTTTCCACTCATTTTTTGATGCGAGTGAACAATCTTCAGACCATAGCATTGATTTCTCACTCGAAGTATTACAGATATACAGAGCGTCATTAAGCGTTACTTCACCAGTTGATCAACCACACGAAGTAGAAGTTTATGAGGATGTTTTAGTAATGTTAAGATTAGAAAATCAAGGTAATGGAGAAGATAATTATCAACTTAGCCACCAGATTATTCTCGATTCAAACCTTACCGAAGACCCTGGAATAACTGTTTCTTTCTCAAGTGAAATTGTGGCCCTTGGTGCCGGTAGCCTACGAACTATTCCCGTGATTATCGTACTTCCTACTGCCACTCCCGCTGCAACTCCAATTCAGATTCAATTAGAGATGACATCGATTGGAAATACGAGTGTTGATTCATCTGAAATTGTCTTACTTGAGGCTCGACAAGACCATCGTTGGGAAATTAATGCTGAGCACGATGGTAGCAACATTTCTGGAGCGACCATTTTAGTCGACCCGGGCAGTTCAACAGATATTGAAATTGAAGCACGAAATATCGGAAATATGGAAGATGATTTAGAGATTCAAAGCTCGATTAACATTGTCTACAGTGGTTCGGATTCCTCGACGGGATGGTCGGTGGAATCCACTAACACCAGCGCGGTTGCAGTAAATGCGAGCTCCTCATTCACAATTCCAGTTACTTCACCGAACGAAGCATGGAATGGATCGAAGATGGAGGTTGATCTAACAATAATAGCACGTGGGGAAATTATTGAGATTATTTCATTTATAATTGAAATCGGGCATATTCAATCTTGGTCGGCTAATTCGAATTATGCCAACCTAGAGATTGATCCAGAAGGTTCAACAATTCAGATGACAATTGTGCAAGAAGGTAATGCACCCAGTAGAGCTTACTCCTCCGTCTATGTCAATGGCTCGAATGGGTGGATAGTTGAATCTCCTGATGAATTACCGATTCTCGATCCAGGGGAGTCCGCTCCAATGTATCTCAACATCACCCCTCCTGTTAATGCTCAATATGGGAGAACAGTAGAATTGCACCTTAGATTACGAGAAGGAGAAAGCCTTTCTGAAACAATTGTACCACTACGTGTTGCAGTAATCCACGATTTCATACTAGGGGGGCAAGGTCCTTGGATAGTTTCTGAAGATGGAGGATACCCACACGCATTCTTGACCAATAATGGAAATGCGCCAACGACGATTACTCTCAACATTAGGAGTCTACCTAGTGGGTGGATAATTTCTGGTGAAACGAATGTGGTACTCGGCGTTGGACAAATGCTTGGACTACCAATAGAAATTATACCGTCAGCAAATTGGCAAGGTCAAATTTACACGATAAGAATCGAAGCAGAAGATGAAGCAGGGAATATTCATGAAATTCTTCTCGATACTGCTCAGCAGACCCATTCATGGGGAACTTCTCCGATTATTTCTGCGATCCAAGGTGATTTGATTTCTTTGAAAATACATGGTACCGACTCAACTTCAACGGTGATTGATGGTTCACAAGGACAATTAGCAATGGATATGGAAGATCAAGGATGGCGATGGTTGGCGACTCAGTCTAATGAAGATGGAGAGATAACAATCGATTCAAGTGAAGGATTGATTTACATTTCGGTAATTTCAAATCCTTCCCAACGAAGTGTGACATGCAGTATTTCAGGTACTTTCAACTCAACAATATCATTTTGTGAGATTCTCAATGGAACCGGGCGATTCGAATACACGATATTGTTGATTGATGATGAGGGAAGAATGTTAGATTCAATAATTGGTGTCGCTGAAGAAAATCAATCTTCGGGACAGATTAATCTCACATCGACAGGATGGTCTCCGAATCCAGGCATTCGGACTCTGAGATTGAGAGTGTTAGATTCTAGAGGAATTGAAACACACCTAACTAAAACAGATTTTGAAGTTAGGCGAACTGATTGGAATGTAGGCCTTACTGGAATTGAAGCTCTAGGTAGCGGAGAAAATCAAAAGATTCGGGTCACAACTGTCCGAGATAATCAACACCTTCTGAGCGATGCTGATTGTTCTTTACTAGTTACTGCAAGTGACTATTCTGCGATTCATACAATCGATGCGTCGAGTGTCTATCTTTTACCAACAATCGATCGGCCAGATGTTGCGGATGGAGAAGAGATTGTAATCGAATTCAGTTGTAAATTCCCATGGGACATTGAATCTGATTTTTCCGATAATGAAGTCCGAATGATTTTGTCGAATGGTTATGTCCCAAAGAACTCAATTACAGATTGGACTACTGGAATCGCTGCAGCGCTATTGGTAATTGGCGTTTCGATTTCAATGGTTTGGATTGTCAAAAATTATCGCGAAAGGAAGATGATGATGCAAATGACAGAGACGGCAATTAAGCAAAAATTCACTAAAAAGAATGAACTCTCACCAACACCTTCGAAAATAACTGAAGAGATTAATGAAGAAAATAATGCCGACGATGGGATGTCTCAATCAATCGGCGATAAACAACCCGGGGTTCAGGAAAAAGCGATTAATAATGACGAAGATGATGGTGATGAATTCCTCGATGAATTTGAACGAAGATTGAATCAACTTGGTCGAAAAAAGTAACAGGAGAATTACCCTTGTCTCGATATATCAAACCCTCTGCATTCCACTCATTCGACCCACTGAGAATTGATCCTCTTGAATTAATAGAACCGATACAATCCTCATTGGGTGGAGATCATCATCAACTGAAAGAATTAGTGAAAAATTCTCCAGACATATCCGCATTTAAGCAAGGTGTGCCACCAATATTTGATCCAGCTACGATATTATTTCTATCCTGCCTAGATTTGCCGGATGATGGTGAAACTCCCGAACCGATTGAAAAGGGCTTGACAAGAGATAGATTAGGTCGCTTTCCAATCGAAGGAGGAAATGCCATCGAATACATCATTGCATCGACTATCGATAATTCAGAAGAGAAGATATTTCACGATTTATTGATAAAACTCAGCGAAGGATTAGATGAAAATAATCTAGGTGAAGCAGGATTCACAAATACCATGAGCGGGATGGTTCTTTGTGGCTGGTTGACTAAGGAGGAAGTTATCGAATTGAGGGATTCGATTCAAAGGCAGGATTGGAGTATTAATGCTGATGAATTAATCGATGGTGGAGTTCTAGATGCAGTTCGCCATCTAATAGTAATGCTAAGGGGTGCTGAAAAGAGACAATGTGGATTATTGATGCGAATTTATGGTTAACAACACAAACGTTGAGCATACAATTTATCATAATGGCCCTTACATTCTGAATAAATGTCTTCTAATTCTTGATTCAACTCTCCGTGTCTTGGTCGATATTTAGCAAAACCATTTGATTTCCACACTACATCATACCAATGTGGTGCCCAAATTCCATCACACTCGCGTGGGCCCGGTTTCCAAGATAGCATCGATTCATCGAACGGAATACCTATGCTATGACAAAGGCTACTGAGCATTCCTTGCGGATTCTCAAGAATATCTCTAGAATCAATGATTGGAGGGTTCTGACCGGTTAAGGATTGAATGGTTTCTAACAACTCAATCTGCTGTGGAATTCCAGTGGCTTGAGCATCTATATCATCTATTTTTTTGGAAAGTGAGAGAAGAACTTCACGAGGATCACGAATCAAAATACAATGAGTTAGTAATTTCATCCAATCACCGTGCATCTCTTGAAATAGATGGTGAGTCATGTGCTTTTGATAGTAGATTTTTGCTTCACCAGTAGATCCTGCAGAAATACGATTCGCAACGATTTGCCAATCGGTTTCTCCGGCTTGAATAACCAATTGGGAATTGGGATGGTCGACAGCAGTTTTTTTGAGATAATGTGCATAAAACGGCTCGTCTATAGCGATAGTATCACCGCGATTATCAAAAGAATACATCATAGCGGTGGAAATATTTCGCGGGCCTGACCACATAGCAATGCGAACGGGGTCAGTCACTCGATTCACTCCTAATTAAATCAAGATAGAAATTTTGCAAGCATTCCACCATCTCACCGCGTCGACCTTGGCTCATCAACTTGCCATCAAACTCGATTACAGGGGTTAAGCCGGCAAAGGTTCCGGTCACGAATGCCTCGTCAGCATTGTGGACATCTTCAATAGTGAAATCTCGCTCATAGTGAGGAATGCCATTATCGGAGCAAATGTCAAGGATTTTTTGACGAGTAATGCCATCTAGACAATACTCTCCAGTCGAGGTCCAAACCTCGCCATTAGTGACAATGAAGAAATGGGTGGAATTGCAAGTTGCAACATTTCCATTCGGATCTAACATCAAACCTTCATCGCCGCCTTTGCGATTTGCATCGACACAGGCGGCGATGCAATTATGTTTTGATAGACTGTTGATTCGTGGATCTTGGGCGTTTTGTGGTCCGCGAATCACATCGACTGTTACCAATCTAATCCCATTCAATGCCCGTTCGGGATTTGCTTTCTTATATTCGGGAATAATCACTAGTGTCGGCTCACTGGAAATTACCCATGGTGCCTGATATGGAGTTGGTTTCAGTCCACGGCTAACAATTAATCTAATGTGAACATCATCTACCATCTGATTTGCTTCAATCACACGCTCGATTTCATCTATGATCTCTTTCTTAGTCCGACCGATATCGAGGGCAATAACCTGGGCGCCATGAAATAATCGCTGTAAATGGTCATCGAGAAAAACCAATTTTCCACGATGTAAACGAAATGCTTCCCATACTCCATCACCAAGTAAAAATCCCGCATCAAAAACAGAAATCTTCGCATTGGCTCGACGATATAATTCTCCATTTATCGAAATCCATACATCAGAATTTCGAGGATCTTCCTCATACTCATGAGTTCCCAAGAAGTCACCTCAAAATTTTTCACCGGTCAATCGAGTAAACATATTGGCATAGAGATTAGCAGTTTGGTCGATAACCGCATGTGGAAGAGCTGGAATTGGTGGCTCTGCCGTTCCATTTTTTCGAGCCTCACGAAGTTCAGCATGGTGGCCAGTTCCTAAATAGTGCTCGCGGACAAATTCCTTTGACAATTGCACAATCTCACCTTTTGCATATAATTCTGCATCCCACCATCGGTCTTCATCGAGAGTTCCAAAAGAATCGACTAGAACCGGTTTTCGATCTTTTCCAAGAGCGAATTCTTTCTTACCATCGACATGAATCAATCCACTCTTACTAACTTCTCTATGAATAATTTCATCGACCTTTACGACGATCTCTAGAATTGAATCAAACTCATCTTCTGATAAATTTGAAATTTCTAAGGCCTCAGTTCTATCTAGCAAACGGTCGAATTTCTCGAATTTTGTCGATACTTCAAGATATGGTGCAGGTAATTTAGCGCCTTCTTGTAATACTGTTCCGGGTGCAAAACCAAATTCTTCAGCCGATGCATCACCGCGTGCATACCTACGCCAACCCGATCCAGCGAGATAATGCCGGCAAATTACTTCTAGGGGAACAAAAACGTTCTCACGATTACTAGATATTGTTCCTGGTTCTTTTACGACATCGAAACGCCGAGCTCGAACACGATCAGGAGCGTTCATTTCGATAATATGAGTTTCACAAATGTTCGCCTCTTCGACCAATTTGAACCAATGGCAAGAAGCACGATTGAGTGATTCACCCTTTCTCGGAACTAAACTTGGAATAATTTGATCGAAAACACTGATTTGATCAGTATATCGAAATTCAATAATATCCGGGTCTTCGGTGCTCCAAACTTGTTTGACCTTACCGTGATAAATCATCTCTGCCATGTTGTTCCTCAAGCAGATAATGACGATGAAGATTGCTGATGAAAGAACAGCGGTCAAATTGGGTTCATACGTAATCTGAAAACAATAAAAATTGCTAAAATTCCAATGAAAATTAAACGTAAATCAAAACTATCAGCATCTTCGATAAGCTCAGGTGCCTCAAAAATTGAGGCTACGCTCTCAACAATCGGTGATTGTGTCGATGCCGCAATTACCATCCCGCCAGAATAATATGGAATCCCAGGATGTAGGCCATTCGTTATCGCCTCACCTGAAGTGAATCCCGCCAATCCAAAGTCACAATTCTCTTGATTCAATAATTCGTTTACCACACCGATTTTTTCGACATTCTCGATTACCCTAAATCCAAAATCAAACCCGTAATGTTCGGCGATTTTTTTCGAAATAGATTCAGCTAAATCAATTTCGAAACCAATCATTATACCTTCATCGCCAGTACTACTAAGACCATTGCTCTGGTCATATGTGCAAGCCAAAAATTCCTTATCATGATTCAGAATTTTTTCGAGCCGGCCTCCTGAAGATACAGTAGGCCAACCATCATTTAGTGAAGCGATGTAATCAAATTCCTGAATATTGCTCATATCTGTAAACCAAGTTGAGTATAAAATCTCATATTCCCCTGACTGATAAATTTCTGCAATCGCTGCATTCACTGCCTGTAATAACTCGATGTTGCCATAATCTTCAGTACTATCTGAACGAACGATTGGAACTACTTTCCGACTTTCACCGACGCCACCCAAAATACTCATTTCATTATAATCAAAATTTCCAGTTATATCTGCTAGAACTAAATGATCAGCAATAAGGAAATCGAATTCTCCATTAATCAAGCCTCTAATAGCCATCCCATCATTCAAAAAAGTGATTTCATCAAGATGACTATAATCATGCATATATGATACAGCAGGTGTTCCTTCGACGACACCAATAGAGTATTCTCCAGCTCCGGCTTGAGCGGGTACAACCGCTGATAGCAATACGAGGATAAGGAGTATGGCCGAGTTAGAGTGAACTCCCCTCATATTATTGATGCCGATGGATTATAACTTAGAATTATGGTAAGTTCATTCAGGTGAAATACGGATGTATTAATCATTTATTCAATTAACATTGTAATAATATTATTGAAAATGATGAGATACAACTGGCGACCATACTATATTTGATAATGTATACGAAAGTATGAGGCTTAGGTTTGAATAAGCGAACAAACCGAATCTTTTCTTGGTCTGATGTTCCAACTTCTGCTAGAATGATAATTATTTCTACTTCAATCATTTTTATTTTCCTCACACCAATTTTAGGAGAGGGTTATGAAAGCAGTTGGTCAACTGCAGATAGTGGCGTTGAATCTGATTTGCTAACCGCCACAGCAGATTCTGATGGAATCATCTGGGTTTTCGGTGAGGGTGGAATTATTCTCAACAGCTCCGACATGCAGACTTGGGTATCGAGCGAATCACCGACCACGTCCAATCTTTGGACAAGTGATTCACTCGATGATATCATCGTCGCTGCTGGTGAGCGGGGAACCGTAATTCTGAAGCCCGCCGAATCCAATACTTGGACTTCATACACGACACCCGCCGCAGCGGATTTGCTCGGTGTCGCAATTACCGGCGAAGGTGTTGTGGTCGCAGTAGGAGAAAATGGTGCGGTTTGGATTCTTGAAAATGGTATTTGGCTCGACCGAACGTTTGGGTTATCAATAGATTTCAATGATGTTGATTTTGAGGGTGAACGAGGATTAATCGCCGCAAATGAAGG
Organism: Methanobacteriota archaeon; assembly: GCA_018654845.1. Lineage (GTDB taxonomy): Archaea > Thermoplasmatota > Poseidoniia > Poseidoniales > Thalassarchaeaceae > MGIIb-O2. Next base: position 19,696 of record JABIKU010000011.1, read on the forward strand.
TCGGATTTTCGGATCTGAAGATGGGGGATTGAATTGGGAAGAAAGAGATACACCTGATGGATTGACTGATTCTACAATTATTTCAATCGATTATTACTTAGCTAATAGAGGATATGCTATTACATCTGAAGGACAAATATTGAAGTCTACCCAAGAGGGATTGACTACTGCAGTTGGCTATAATTGGTTATTGGTTGAAATCGAATCAGAAGGTAGGAATACTACACTTCAGCGACAAATAAGTTCAATGGAAGTATTGGGTACTACAAAATTCATCGTTGCTGGACCATCAGGATACATCGCTTTGAGTAAAGATGGTGGGAATATCATTATCCCACAATTACTTCCTGTGTCAAATGATTTTTCAGTAAATGATATCGCTATGAGAGATGCATTTCAAGGAGTAATTATCGGCGAGGAAGGAACCATTCTCTGGACAGAAAATGCTGGAGAAGATCGAGCAGTAGGCTTTGAAATAATCGACCTGACTCAGTTCAATGATTTTGTCGACTTCTCTAAAGACAATCTCTGGCAGGGATTGAAAGCAACTGTGAAAATTGTTGGATTTGGGATTTTACTAGGTTTCTTTATCGGCGTTACTCTAGCGATGTGTAAAACTGCACCAACGACTTTGAAACAAATAATTGAAGGGAATCTCGGCCGAGCATTATACTTTTTCTGGATATTCATTCCAGTCTATTCAATCTTAGGAAAAGTGCTCGGCAACCAATCAAGTGGACTTTTCTCCGCTCTTATTGTCACCATAATATCATGGTTGGCGATTAAAAAATACAACAAACAAGTGATAGCAGAAGCCTTCGCTGAAAATCGACAATCTTCTGGTTACCAAATTCCTGAAAAATACAGAATTAATTTGATTCGAGCCCTCGGAGCGTCAATCCTTGTAGGTTTACCATTTTCTGAATTTGCAATCAATGGTGGGTTCGTTACATTCTGGCAATCAATTTCTGATTTCAGAAATTTGGGTCTTACTGGAATCGAATACATCTTCGCTCCAGTCGGAGATCCTGATGCATTCTTTAATTTCTTATTGGGAATTGCCCTGATTTACCTTGGAATATTATTTATCACCTTCAAAGGGCAATTCAAGAAACATGAATTCTCATATGGATTCAAACTGAACCCTTGGGGAATTCGACCATTGGCAAGCATTGCAACCCTATACACTGACTTCTTCCGCAATACTCCATTAATTGTACAATTCATGTTTATCCACTTCGGAGTGCAAATCGGTAAACATATTCAAGGAGCTGGTACAGATATATTTACTGAATTATATCTTCTAAGTGGCGGAGCTGAAATATTCATTGAACGCGGGCTCTATGCGGCTGACGCTCCATCAATAATTTCAAAAACTCATGAATTTGTTTTCTCAGACCGAGCGTTTTTGAGCGCAATTTTTGCACTTGGTCTGAATTCCGGCGCCTATCAATGTGAAACAATTCGAGGCGCCATCGCAGCAATTCCTTCAGGCCAAATGGAAGCTGGTCGAAGCATTGGCCTGACCTATATGGGAACTATGAATCAAGTGATTCTACCACAAGCGATTCGGATTTGTATCCCACCACTAGGCAACGAGATGGTGAATTTAGTACTGAATTCTTCTTTGGCGATGGTAATCGCATATAGCGAATTAACTAGGCAAGGCAAATTGATTATCGCAATTACTTTTCAGATATTTTGGACGTGGGGGATGGTCATGGTTTCTTACTTCGTAGTCACATGGACTCTCGCCCTAATTCTGCGCTGGCTAGAAGATAAAACACGAATTCCTGGACTCGGCATTTCCGGAGGTGCTTGAATGAGTGAAGTCGTTTTGAGTATCGCCGACCTTGAGAAAATGTATGCTGGCGGCGTTCACGCCGTACGCGGCGTGTCATTCGATGTCAATCGAGGAGAATCAGTCGCAATTATCGGCTCGTCTGGTTCTGGAAAATCGACTGTATTACGCTGCATTAATCGATTGATTGAGCCGACTGCAGGTGTTGTTAAACTAGGTGGTGAGCAAATCAATACACCTTATGCTGATGTTAACGACATCCGATCTCGGATAGGAATGGTCTTCCAATCATTCGAATTATTCGCTCATCTGCGGGTTCTTGATAACATTACTCTCGGTTTGAGAAAAGTACGTGGAATGAGTGTGGAAGATGCGAATGAAATCGCTCATCAAGTTCTCGGCCGAGTCGACATGCTCGACCGAATTCATGCTTTTCCAGGCAATCTATCTGGGGGCCAGAAGCAGCGTGTCGCGATTGCCAGAGTGCTGGCGATGAAACCTGAAGTGATTTTGTTCGACGAGCCGACAAGTGCGCTCGACCCAGAATTAATTGGCTCGGTTTTGCAAACAATTCGCGGGCTTGCTGACGAAGGTATGACGATGGTAATCGTCACACATGAAATTAATTTTGCCCGCGATGTTGCCGATCGTATCATCTACATGGATGAAGGATTAGTCGCCGAAGAAGGATCCTCTTCGATTATTGAAAATCCGAAAACAGAGAGAATGCAAAAATTCCTTTCTTCGATAAACGAGGAGCATTAAATTCCTCGAAGCAACTATTGGTTTCAATTTCAAAGAAGACCTTGGGCGGACATTGCGTCAGCAACCTTGAGGAATCCGGCAATGTTTGCACCAGCTACGTAATTTCCAGGCATGCCATACTTCTCGGCGGTATCGAAAGCATTCTTGTGAATATTAATCATGATTCTATCGAGGTGAGCATCGACTTCTTCCCGAGTCCAACTCATTCGAAGGCTATTTTGTGACATCTCTAATCCAGAAGTCGCAACTCCACCAGCATTCGATGCCTTTCCAGGAGCGAACAAAACGCCATTTGATTGGAAAACCTCTACAGCTTCAGGTGTGCAAGGCATGTTTGCGCCTTCTGCAACGGCGATTACCGTGTTCGCGACGAGCATCTTTGCCTCTTCCTCATTGATTTCATTCTGTGTTGCACAAGGAAGTGCAACATCAACATCCACTCCCCAAAGCCCGTTTGAAGCAGGTTCAGGTTGAGATTTAGTGTATGTTACTCCGTCAAAGTGATCTGCATATTCGCTGATTCGACCACGACGATTATTCTTCAAATCCATTATCCAATCTAACTTTTCGCGATCAATGCCGGCTGGATCGTGAATCCATCCGGATGAATCGGACATTGTTACGACCTTGCCGCCAAGATCGAGAACCTTCTCTGACGCGAATTGAGCAACGTTTCCGCTACCACTGACCGAGCAAACTGCACCTTCAATGGATTTTCCAGTTGTCGCAAGCATCTCACGAGCGAAGTATACCAAACCGTACCCAGTCGCTTCTGGGCGAATTAAAGAACCACCATAGGAGCGACCCTTGCCGGTTAATATTCCAACAAACTCGTTTGCTAATTTCTTGTACATACCGAAGAGGTAACCGATTTCTCGTCCACCCACACCAATGTCTCCTGCCGGAACATCGAGGTCGGCACCGATGTGACGCCAAAGTTCCATCATGAATGATTGACAAAACCGCATTACTTCAGAATCAGACTTGCCCTTTGGATCGAAATCAGAACCACCCTTTCCGCCGCCCATCGGCAATCCGGTTAGGCTATTCTTGAATACCTGCTCAAAGGCGAGGAACTTGAGAATCGATTGGTTAACGGATGGATGGAATCGAAGTCCACCCTTGTAAGGGCCAATCGCTGAATTCATCTGAATTCGGAATCCACGGTTGACACGCAAATTTCCATCATCATCCCACCATGGGACACGGAATTGGATGATTCTCTCCGCTTCTACAATCGAGCGCACGACTGGAAGAAATTCCGGATGCGCTTGAATCACAGGTCCTAAACTGTCGAGAACTTCTTCGACTGCTTGGTGAAATTCTGGCTGATTAGGGTCTCGAGCGATGACGCTGTCGTATACTTCTTTCATTGCGTTGTCCATGGGAATCACCAAGGTTTACCGAATATCACATAGATTTCGGGTGTGCTGGCCACCGATAACCCCCTTTTGAATTAGTATCCCTGTCTATTCAATGACAGCAGCCCCTAAGGGGCTGAATAATCAATTGAATAGATGCTCTTCTGCGAGGTGTGCAACAATATCGGTATGGCTCGGTAAAGTCATGACATAAGCAACATCTTGGGAAACTTGGCGTGTACGCAATGCTTCGGCTAAAGGTGTGTGTTCTCTGAACCAACGCGTCTTGCCATCATCACCGATAATTCGAATATCGACTGCAGACATTCTCGGCTCAGATAACAATAATTTCACCGATGGAACATCGACAGCAACATATCCTTCTGGCAAACCTGCACGGATTGCAATTTCGTCTTCGAACTCGCGGCGTTTTGCAGCACTCTTCGCGAGTTCGATAAGTCGCTTGATTACATTTTCAGATAAATCCGAGCGGCGTCTACTAGCAGCAACTTTGAACATTTGACGGTATTTTAGTCGACGCATCATATCCTTTGCATAATCCCCTGCATTGTATAAGGCACCCCATATCTCAGCGTCGACTCGACGTTGAAGGTCGACTGCATCAGGAAGATTATCCTCACTGCGCTCAACCGCACGTGAAAGCATCACTTCGGTCACGCGAGTCACACGATGGAAATAAACTGCAGAATACATCAGCCCTCGGGCAACCAACATTCCTTCAAGGGCTGGAAGCCCCCCTTCTTCCACCGCTATATCGCCACTGTGGCGCTCAAGGCATTCTATCAGACGTAAATGATCGACAACTCCGTGTTTTACGCCAGTAAAATGCGAATCGCGAAGTAAATAATCAAGCTGATCGCAATCGATGGGGCCATGTACCAAATGAGCGAGTGTGTGATCTTGTTCAACGAAATCTTGCTTTCCTTCAGTCCATTGTAAAAGTGAGCGCTCAGTTCCGCCAGCACCCGGTCCGCGAATCAATCCTGCAACCTCTTCTGGATCTAGCCCATGTGACTCCAAAATATCAGGAATTCTTCGTCTATTGATGATTGAGCTTTCTTCACCGTCGCGCAAAACATCGTAATCGCCGAGAATAATACCCTCTGTAATCGACATGTGATCCATCCCACCACGTTCATGCAGAATATGCTCGAGCGTGTGAGAATACGGCCCATGTCCAACATCGTGTAGCATTCCGGCAACTTGAACCGTAGTCTTCTCATGATCATTCAAACCAATCGAATCAGACATCAATCCACCAAGATGAGAAACACCTAGTGAATGTTCGAAGCGAGTGTGATGCGCACCTGGGAAAACTAGGTGCGCTAAGCCGAGTTGCTTGATGTGACTAAGTTTATTTATTTCAGGCGTTTTTAACAATTCTTCGCGAACACCGTTCAGCCTAAACTGACCATGAATTGCGTCGTTGATGACCTTCATCCCAATACCCGCGTGAGTCCGACTTGCTCAACCGTCTTGAATCGCTCTATTGATAATAGTCGGACTAATATCGAAATTAGAATAATTGCAATAAAATGCAAACGTAGGAATTTTCTCAAATTTCACAGTTCAAATGGGGTAATTTGTATTTCAATTGCATTTCAATTGCAATACGTTCATATGCTGGCCGCCATCTGCTGAACACGAGGAAGCATCATGAGTGGTCCAAGTCCAATGGTCTCGCTGCGAATTCCCGAAGATCATCTTCTGGCATTAGATCAGCGTGTCGGATTAGACGGAATGCGGAATCGTTCGGATGTTATCCGTTCTGCAATACGCCATTTCCTCAACGAACCATTGCCTTCATTGGGCGATCGGGTCGAAGTGAATTTAGGGCCGGATTTGACCGTAATGATGTATGATTTCTGTAAAATTCGAGCGGAAACACCTGAAGTTGTATTACGTCATGCTGCTCGAGATTATATTCAACGTGAAGCGATTGATGGTGAAACGGTCAACCGTTTGCTCCGTAAGCGCATGGATGAGCTCCAGGCGCGATTTGATGATGATAATTCGAACGCTCAGAGGTGAGAGATTGAGCGAGGATGGGATGCACAAAAACGTGGGGGGGCGTCAACGACGTCCCCTCACCCACAATCACTCTGGCCAAGCCAGAATTTTGATTGGTCTGTCCGGCCTACGTGGCCGAGCAAAATTGACCAATGCAATCGGTTATGATGCTAAAGACACACCTCAAGGAAATCGTGGAAAAACACGTCAAACTGACCGAGAAAAATTACTTTGAATTTCAAACACACACACACCGTCCCGCGCATTTCGCGCGGGACACCCCCTAATGCTTCAGTCTGAACTTTCATGGCTAATGACCCGAATCGGTCGCCATGGCCAAGGACATGTCCGATTGGTCTCGCTTCGAAAGGCTGACTCCTTTTCGAGTTCGAGATGTGCTACTCGTCGCCAGTCCTTTTGATCATTATCTGCTTGAAGAATCGGGCTACCTCGTGGAGATAATGCGACAAGAATACGCAGAATTGAACCTTTCACAATCTCCACGAATCATACACAGCCGAGAGGCCAGAGATGCACTCCGGCTCATTCGCAACAGGCAATTCGACCTCGTTATCACAATGGCTCGAGTTGGCTCGATGGATGTCAATGCCTTTGGACGTGAAGTGAAGTCAATCGTTGCCGACATGCCAGTGATATTGTTGAGCCACAACACCCGTGAATTAGCCACGCTTCATGCAGGTGATGGAATAGACCGAATCTTTGTTTGGACCGGAGATAGTCGAATACTATTGTCGATTTGCAAACTGATTGAGGATGAAAAAAATGTTGCATATGACGTGAACGATGCTGATGTGCAAGTGATATTGTTGGTCGAAGATAGTCGGCGTTTCTATTCAGCATATTTACCACTGCTTTACACACAACTCGTAAAACAAACCGTTCGACTAATGGGCGAAGGGGGTAACCTTGACGAAAAACTCCTACGGCTTCGGGCTCGTGCGAAAATACTACTCGCAACCGATATGCAATCGGCTCGCTCAATTATTGATCGTTATCACAACAATATCATCGGTGTTTTCACCGATGGGAAATTCCCCAATCTAGGCAGTAGTCGAGACACTGCAGGTCTAGAATTAGTTAAATTTATTCAATCTAGACACAGTAATACTCCAATATTATTTCAATCAAAAAATCTTGAATTGAAAGAAGAAGCAGAATCACTTGGTGTTAGATTTCTTCACAAAGAGGACACTGCACTGTACAAAAGAATTGCAGAATTTATGGTTGATAAAATGGGATTCGGCGATTTCATATTTCGCTCAAAAGAAGGCGAAGAAGTTGCTCGTGCTTCAACGTTGACTGAATTTATCGGTTGTCTGCGTGTAGCACCAATCGAATCGGTCACATATCATGCGAGCCGAAACCATTTTTCTCACTGGTTAAGAACTAGGACGGAGTTTTCTTTAGCAGCACAAATGCGACCCTTAACACTCGATGATTTTGACACACTAGAAGAAGCTCGACAACATATAGCCAATCTAGTCGAATTACACTTGAATACGATTCACAGACGAACAATTCGAGACCACGATAAAACAGGAAATGACTCAGATTTCCTTCGAATCGGAAAAGGTAGTTTAGGAGGGAAAGGTAGGGGATTGGCATTTTTCTTTACAAAAATGCCCGATTTAGGCCTAGATTCTGCTTTTCCCGATGTCGATTTTATTGTTCCAAAATCAGTTGTGATTGGAACAGAAGTATTCAATGAATTTATTGAGAATAATGGTTTGGAAAAATTCATTCACGAAAATGAACATGATGATGATGTTGATGCTGCATTCAAAGCAAGTTCATTTCCAGACGATTTAATCGAAGATTTATCAGTTATGCTGGAGAACTCATCCTGGCCACTCGCAGTCAGATCCTCTTCTCTTCTAGAAGATGCGAGCCACCAACCATTCGCCGGAGTATATGCAACACATATGTTGGCAAATGACCACCCAGATATTTCAGTGAGATTACGGCGATTACTAGAAGCGATAAAATTGGTTTACGCTTCGACCTATCACCGTAGTGCAAAATCCTATGTCAGTGCTACACCAAATTCAATCGAAGATGAACAGATGGCTGTCGTCGTTCAAGAATTAGTCGGAAATGAAGTCAATGGTAGATTTTATCCACAGATTTCAGGTGCCGCTCGGAGCCATAATCACTACCCGGTAGCACCATTACAATCCGAGGATGGAATGGCTGCAATTTGTATCGGCCTCGGCAGGCAAGTCGCAATGGGTGGTAAATGTCTGCGATATAGTCCAGGTCAACCGAAGCGGATTCATCAATTCCATAGTACTGAAGCTATTTTGGAGAGTTCACAAAGAAAGTTCTATGCAATACCGATGATTGAAGAAGATGGGGAAGTATATTCTGATGAAGAGAAAAATCTTGAACTATTTGATCTTGAAATTGCAGAACTTGACGGGGTTCTATCCTTAGTTGGCTCAACTTATGTGGTCTCAGACGATAGAATTGTCGATTCGATAATGGTAGCAGGAGGTCCTCGTCTCGTAACTTTTGCACCTATTCTCAAACATGGCAGATTCCCTCTGTCTGAGATTCTTCATCATGTCCTTTCAACCTGTGAGAGCTATCTCGGCTCACCGGTTGAAATTGAATTTGCTGTAAATATTGACAATGAAACTAACAAACGCAAATTTGCTCTTTTACAAGTGAGAACAATGATGGATGATTCTGTGGACATCGACATCGATCTTACTGAAGTCGACCGAGAATCTGCGGTGGTAATCAGCAGCAAATCGTTGGGCAATGGAGTAATCGATGATATTCGTGATGTAGTATACGTCAATCCAAGCAAACTCGATAGGATGAGAACAACGAATTTAACTGATGAAATCGAAGCTATTGATGCAATTCTGCGAAAACAAAAACGACCCTATCTGCTTATCGGGCCAGGGCGATGGGGGTCATCAGACCCATCGTTAGGAATTCCAGTTGAGTGGAATCAGATTATGGGGGCTAAAGCAATTGTCGAGGTGCCGATGTCAGATATTCATGTCGAGCCAAGCCAAGGAACTCATTTTTTCCAAAACATTGTTAGTTTCAATATCGGTTATCTAACGATTGGACATGACGATTTAGTCGATTGGGATTGGCTGGATTCATACGAACCTGAAACTAAATTTGGACCGCTTCGACATGTACGAATCGAAAAGCCATTGAAGGTAATTTTAGACAGTCGAGATTCAGAAGCTCTCGTACTTCGTTGAGGCCAATCTTCTTGGTCGTTCTATTTGAGGTACTCATCCATGACAGGGCCCCTCAGTGAGCGCACAGGTGGATTCGTTGCTCACGAACATCTCCGTGATTCGCAAAAAGAGATGATTCTTGACGGAATCCAAGTACTTTCTGATGATGGTTTCTTGCTCGCGGCAGCTCCGACTGGTATCGGGAAAACAGCAGCAGCCCTCGCTTCGGTACTCGAGATTTCAAGAAATTCTTCCGAGCGACTTCAAATCATGTTTTTGACCGGTCGGCAATCTCAACATCGAATCGTTATTGAGACTATTCGATTAATTAATTCACGATTATCAGAAGGTGTTTCTCACGTCAAAGTAGTCGACATTATCGGCAGAGAATCAATGTGCGAGTATGTCGACCGGGTAACTGGCAAATGCAATTGTGAGGAGGATGTCATTGAAGGATCTCGTGTTGAGAGACGTGAAGAATTGCGCGAAATGATACTGACATATCCTACTCATGTCGATGATGTCATCAGTAGGAGTCGACAACGTAAAATGTGTGCTTGGGCTTCGGCACGTTCTGCTGTAAAATCCTGTGATTTGATTGTTTGTGACTACAATCACGTCTTCGTTGAAAATGTTAGAACCAATTCTCTTGCACCGATGGGAATCGATTTAGAAAATGTAATTTTAATCATTGACGAGGCTCATAATTTACCCGACCGAATTCGCAATGGTCTTGAACGTCGGGCGACTATGAGTATTTTTCGAGATTCGAAAATTGAGTTAGAAGAATTTCTCGGTGAAAAAGAAAAAGAAGCTAAACAATTGGATTTAGACACGGATCAAGGTTCTTTGAATATTGAGGGAATACGCATCGCTAAACGACAAATGGACCGATTAATGCGAGAAATGCGGAAATGGTATGCTGCCAAACAACGCGAATTAGAATTATCCAAAAAAGACGATTTGCGAATTTCAACTAGAGAATTTATCGATGAAATCAATCATATATTGATGGAATCGATAGAAGCCGACCGCTCAAATAACTTCAAGATGCTGAAATCATTAATTCAACAATTATTCAGAGTTCGTGTCGAACAGGATGATTCGATTGCTGATAATGAAAAGGAAATTGCTTCAAATCGCTTGGCTTCAATGCTAAACATTTGCCTTCAATTTATCGACAATCCAGCTCTAGTTTTAGTCTTCGATATACTAGGGGAAGATGGGCGTGTTCGCAGTTTCTTACTCGACCCGGGCGTGGTAAGCTCAGAAATTTTCGAAGAGACAAAAGGTTCTATTCTGATGTCTGGAACTCTCTTTCCTCCTGCAATGTACGCTGATCTTTTGCAAATTCCAAACGACCGGCCTAGCATTACAAAAGAGTATAGTTCTCCATTTCTTGGAGACCGCCGTCCGGTCTTAGTTGCAAAAGACGTTACGACAAAATATACTGACCGAGGATTAGTAAATACAAATCGAATCAGAGATCATATAGAAGCCGTGGTAACCGAAACCCCAGGTCACGTGGCTCTATTCGCTCCAAGTTATGCTATGCTTCGTGAAATAGCTGGTGAAGATTGGAGTTGGTTACCCGGCTTCGGCATTCAGGTCATTGAAGAAACTCAACGAATGTCGAAACGACGAGTGAATGGTGTTGTCGATAAATTGGAAATTCGACGACGAGCAGGATCTAGGGTTCTCCTCGCCGGTGTACTCAGTGGAAAACTCGCTGAAGGAGTTGATTATCCGAACAATATTCTCGACGCAGTCATCTGCGTTGGTTTACCACTTCCACCACCAAGCGCTCGACAAGACGCGCTGAAGAATTACTACACTCAGCGCTACGATAGTAATCGCGCTTGGCGTTACACAAGTTTCCAACCTGCAGTGAATAGCTTGATGCAGGCATTGGGTCGACCAATACGCAAAGCCGAAGATAGAGCCATTGTTGTTTTACTTGAGAAAAGGTTGTTTCAACGTCAATATCGAAATTGCCTACCTAATGATATGGCTTTGATGGAATCACCAGATAATAATCGGACAAAACGTCATACTCGCAGCTTCTTCAAGCGTTTACCTAAACCCGCCATCGAGAAAGAATGAACGACGGGTTCATGCGGGTCAGATATTTCGAAGGGTTGTAAGATGGATTGGGTCACACAAGATATCGCGCTTCCTTCGCAGGAATTGAGCATTCCTTCTCTGGTAAAGTCAAGTCTTGGTTTCGATGTAACCGCAGCCGAAATGCACGACCAATTTCTTACAGACCTACCACATTCGGAAATAATTGTAAATCATCAAAATGTAATTTCAGATGTGTTGACGCCTATCGAATCAGCAAAAATGAACATTCGTGAAATTATGCCATTGGATGAAATGCTTCGTGAGTTCAATGGCGACAAAGACGAAGTTGGAATTAGGTTGGAATTACCATCGGCTAGCCCAACCGAAATCATCATCAAAACCATGATCGATGAAAATCAACAAATCGTGCGGGTATTGGTTCCAGAACGATTTGGTGGATTATTGCGGACATTTAGAATGCCAATTGACAAAGAAATTTCGACAATTTCGTGGGAAGATGGAATCCTCTCACTCATGATGGATTGAGCAGAAAAATTGTGAGTGCGCTGTGTCATCTACCGATTCTGAACTTCACTGTTCAGGGTCGATTTGAATGAAATCGTCTCGAACTGGAACTTCTTGTAATTGATCAATTTCTTGCAGAACCGCATTGAGAGAAATTTGGGCATTCTGTCGGTGACCTTCACCGAGGATATGACTTGAATATCGCGCTTCTTCGAAGATTCGGTCTAGTGCGATTAGGGATTGTTCGCTAATCGGTAATGCAGCGCGAATCGCCATCTCAAATTCTCGAACTGTCTCAAAGTCGCGACGAAGGAATCCACGACGCATCAAAATCTGGCAGAGACTTTCATAACAATTGAATATCGCTTCACGGAAAGCATCGCCAGCGGCGAGTAACTCTGCAGTATAGCTGAATACCCCGGCCAAATCATCGAGGGTCGCTTGTTGACGACGACGATACATCATTCCACCACCAATTAATCCAACGAGTATGAATACAATTAGTAGCCCGAATAATATTGGCGTCATCAAAGATGCTTTCTCCGCAGGCTCATATTCGATTTCTAATCCACCGTGTTGGGTAGCGAGCCATGTTCGATTCGATGGATCGACAAATGTCGAATCGGTGCTAAACATAATCTTCAATGGGCCCCAGAATGATTGATCCCATAGAGGTGGTAATGGTTCGACCGCCTTGAATTCATAGGCAAATATACCGTTCTCGTCTGTCATCATTGTAATTTTTGGCAATAGGCTCAATCCCGATGTTGAATTGATTAATAATGCCGAAATTGAGATGTTTGCAACAGGCATCAATGTGTCTGTAGCAGTTACGTTTATCGTTCCACGAATGATTCTAGTATCCTTACCTACATATTGTGAATCCGGATTGAATCGGAAATTCACAGGCACCATCATTCCTACTGAGAAATCAACTTGACCAAAGTTCAGATATCTAGCAGAATCTGCTTCAACCTCAACCCACATATCAATATCGCCTGGAGGCATTGGATAATGTGCTGGTGAAATGATTCGGAAATGGCCAGTTGCTTCATCCCAAGTTATCGTTGCAGGTTCAGCACTAGTCGAGGACCAGTGGAGAGTGACAACCAAGTCCTCGAGAATATTACCCTCACCACCAACTTCGAGAATTCTTCCTTCGATCTTAATTGGGTGCTCGACATCACTGCGAATTATCGTATCTGCAACCCATAAAATCTCCAATGTAATATCGGCTTTGACAAATACGGTCATATTGTAAGCAATAGGGAGATAAAAGGTCTCACCGTCGAAAACAACTGAAATTTCGTGTCCTCCTCGTGCAATCGTATATCCTAATTCATGATTGAATGAGAACGTTCCATCGATGCTAGTCGTAATAGTTTCGATTATTTCTCCATCCAAAAGAACAGAAAACTCACGATCTTCAAGACCGGGGTGGCCGGATGAATCATCATCGAAGAGTCGCCCCGAAAAATTCCAAACACCGCCACGCGTAACGACCGATGAGTCGACTTGTAGAGTAATTCCAGAATGATAAGCAATCGTTAGATTGGTTTCTATTTGCCCTTCACGATAGTAACCTTGTTGTGGGGCTTTTACTGTAACCGTGTGAACACCGACATCGATAAACTCTGAAACAACCCAATTTAGAACCCAATAGCCATTCTCATCGCTAGTGGTAATTCCGATCAAAGTTCCATCGATGAAAATCTCTAGTGAATGATTGACAATCATACCATTCGGCATATTATCGCGGACGGTACCGCTCAATCTTAGAGTATCACCGACAGCCGATGGTTCTGGAGAGAATACAGAGACTACAGTAGGGGCGAAGACGATGAAAATCGTCGATGAGTTCGAAGCGAGAATAAATTCCTCGCCTTCGTACTCGATTTTGACAATCCTTGGACCTAATTCCATATCTGGTGGAACTGGAATGTATAGACTGAATGAGCCATTTTCATCAATATTCAGGCCGGTCAGTAATTGATCGTTCATGTAGACATTGACGTATCGGTTTGGCAAGACTCGACCTGAACCATCCGTTAACAATCCCTCGATGAGCAATAATTGGTTTCGGTCAACTTCACCCGGTGGTGTCGTCAGAACGACTTGTGAGGTTTGTGTTACGTTGAATTCCATATTAAACGTAGAAGAAAGATAGAATTCTGGATTTAATGAATCTCCTTGACCCATAGGGTCAACCCAAGTGAAACCACCTAGGAAGTCAACCCTGACCTGGTGAGCTCCATAATCCGAATCTAGTGGCAAACTGTAAGTAATCGACCATTCTCCAGTTGTAGAGTTGCTCTGAGTCGAATAAATCGGTCCAACATCCACTCCGTCAATAGAAAGGTGAATGATTCCGCCATGTACTTGACCATTTTCCAACAAAGCATTTCCATGTTCGTCGAGTAATGTTCCATGGAAAGTGATGGATTCTCCAGCGATTGCAGAACCACTAAATGCTGTTAGTTCTAGAACCGAAGGTGCCAGAATAACAACTCTTGTAATAGCTTCATCACCGACCAATCCGGTCGTGCCATTGAAACCAGCGAAAACAGCACGAATTTCCATTGAGCCAGCCTCACGATTTTCATCGATGAGAATAGTTGTATTGGCTAGTCCGAGTGAATCAGAGAATACACTCGTCGTGAATAATTCATCAACATAAATATCGATTTGTGCGGCGGGTACAACACCGCCTGCATTGTCTATCAGTGAGAAGTTCATGCTGAGATTATCACCGCGGACAGTACGCTCATCAGGATCTAAATCAAGTGGATTGATGATAGTAATGAGTGAATAACCGCGGCTATCGAATGTTCCATTTTCGACGCTCAAACCATAGTAATTGACAGTAGGGGTGAAGGTCGCTTCGATATTGTGAGAACCACGAGGGAAGGTGAGATCTAGGCGAATATTCGCTAACCAAGAACCATTCAAATCAACTGAACTTGAAATAATTTGGAATGTGTTGCTTTCCCCGTTAATCATAAATGTCAAACTTGGGGCAAGAGTATTTCCGGCTCTGTCGATAATAGCGCTGCCATTACTAGAGGTCAGAGTACCACTTACATTGAACGAGTCGCCTGCTGCCGGATTATCTAAAATCGGGTCAACGGTAATGAATGTTTGAGATCTAATTGTAATCGTTGAAATCAGAGTCAGTGTATTATGAAGTGTATTCGAACCATTATAGTAAAGAATTACACTTACTAATCCCAATGGATGATCGTGAGGTATATTGAATGAGAAATTGACATCTCCTACACCGTTCGTAACCGATTCACTCATCCATGTATCGTGGAAAATTGCCGAGATATTCATGCCCGCTAAGTTTCGATCGCTATCACTCGATTCAACCAATTTAGCACTGAAAACAATTGTATCGCCTCTATCTACAACCATGTTGAGGAATGGTGTTTTGTCGCGGAATGCAGTAACACCTCGGACAAGAATTGTATCGTTACCCGTACCGGTTAGGTAAAATGGTGTACTGCCGTTGAGGACACTCACAACCACGGTTTTGATACCACTCGTAACCCCATCACCAAATGGGTCGGTGGGGACAGTAATATTGAACGTACCATTATTCGAAGTTGTATGAGTAGAAATTAATGTCTCACTGGGGTCGTCTAAGAAGAATACTTCGACGGCCATCGGGCCGTCGACGGTTCGATTTGCATCAATTGCATCCATCACTTGACCACTAACGATGAATGTTGAACCGGCGGTCACCTCAGGTGCGAGTGGATCGAGATCGATATAGCTCGCAACTTGAACGGTCAAATTTGATGAACTCTCGTTCCCTAACCATCTACCAGCATTTGGAACAGTTAGATTGTCAGTAATATCGTCTGGTGCGTGAACGCGAACCGTGTAGTATCCTGGAGGAGTATCAGCAGGGATTGTTGGACTAAATCGAACGACACCATCAGCACCAGAAAGATCTGATTCTAACAATTGTTGTAATGGACCGCCAAAGTCAAAGTATAGATTTGCAGATGCATCTGGTATAGGAGATTCATCTTCGACATCAGTAATTGTTGCATTTATTATCATTACTTGACCAGCTACTACAATCAATGAAGTCGGTGCAGATTCGACGATATATTCTGTTTGTATTCCAGCATCGACTTTATCTGCATCGGAAACTGAGTAATAATGACCACCAGCAGGTGCATTTACAGTAAAATCGAGGAAAACTCGTAGTACGTAAACACTTGAGCCAACGCCTATAGGCATCGAGAATGTCAGATTGTATTCACCTGTGGCATTGTTAATCCAAGTTGAGCCAAGCCTATGAATTACGGGTGGAGCAGGACTACCATCAGGCAATGGAGGTAAATCTGAAGGGACTTCTAATTGAACTGTAACTGAGGAGTTATTACCAGTAATTACCGTATTCAAAGCTTTATCATTAGCATGCCCAGACACCCAATTTGTAGTGCCACGGGGAGTCCAATCCGAACCAAGATTTACAGTTGCATTGGCTCTGCCTTGAATTCTTACAAGATCAACAACACTTGCTGGGTTGAACCAAGTCGAACCCGAATAATTCAGAATCCAAGAATAATCGCCAGCTTCAATATCGGTTGGAATCATCCATTCCGTAGCTATTCGGGGAACGGAGGGGTCAGTTTCATTCCAAACATTCTCACCATCGAAATCCAAGAGATATGTCCCAAGGAAATTAGCCACAGAGGTATCCGTGTGATCGGTTAGAATTACTTCCACTTCGGCCATATTGCCACGAGATTGTAAACCGAGAGTATAATTGAAATTCACATTACTACGAATACCATGTTCAGTAAGGTATGTCACCTCATCATTAGCGAACAATCCCTCTGCATCGAATTGGAATTTTACTTCTACAAACCCAGCAGGAATTGGCACATCACTACCCAAGAAAGCCCATGACAATTCAAAATCACCAGGGGTTGTTGTCCAGTTAGAATCGTTCAGATACCATGTCGCAAGTGTCACATATGGACCATTAGTATTCGCGCGACGCATTTGGAAATATAGAGTTCCATTAAGTGATTCAGGAGAGAGGCCCCGACTCATAGCTGAACCGTTGATGTAGACTGGCGAGTCGATGTCGAGAAATGTATTGTTTATCCCTTGAGCTTCGAGAACAACCGATAGATTCGGCGAGGGAGTAATATTGAACATGAAGGAGAAAGTAGATGGTCGAACATGGTATTCAGGTGTTGAAGCATTGTTCAAATCATCTTCATGCCAGCCAAGGAAAGCCAATGATGCGTTGATCAAACCAAGAGGTTCAGCATCATCGATAGGAACTGAAAATTCATAATAACCAGAAGGTCCTATATCAGCAATCAAATTTTGTGGACCATCTACAGAGGTTGTATAATTCAAGAGAACCTGCATATTATCAACGACAGAAGGGTCTGAAAATGGTGAATTTTCCCAATTCATCTCTCCTGTAAAGGTGGTATTGACACCAACACCCAACATCGGTTCTGTAATAGGTGGTGGTGAACTAATTGACATAACTGAATCATCGGTGATATTCATTCGCCAAACGAATGAAATTCCTTGTACGCCAACGTATGCTTTCTGATAAACATGTAAAACGAGTGCCCCATATCCAGGATTTACAGGCTCGAGTGGAGTGCCATTAAGATTGAATGAACCATTCAGGTCGGTCATGCCGCTAGCAATTAAGTGATTTTCAGTTGCAGCAGGACCAGGTACAAGAGCGGTTTCATTACCCTTGACAAGGTAAAGATCGATTGTAACATTCTCAGCAAAAGTGCCATTCTCCGCAAATTGAAGAGTACCATTCAACCAAATTTCGCTACCATTCAAATCGCGATCGAAAATTGTAGGGCCCCATTCTTCATTTACGACTTCAACGAGTGCTTGTGGAGGACAGGCCTCAAATGGAACCCATCCTATCGTCTCATTCCCTTGATTGGCATTAGTCTGCAAGTGAACTTCAACCCAAGTTGTGAAATCACTACCATAGACTTCGAAAGCTTTGCCATTCCACGTCCCTCCCGAAAAACCAGTTACTTTTCTTGAAGATAAGCCAGCGTGCCTTAGCATTACTGCGAATACAGTTGCAAATTGGTCACATGATCCTTCTTGTGTATTATTAAGAATATAAAAAGTTAGGTCACTCTCATAATCATGAGATAGATTTGGTTGAACACCATCGTAATTTCTAGTGAACGTAGTAGTAGTATTCCCATTAATCAGGAAGTTTTGAATCGCAACCACCTTTTCCCACGCCGAAAATGCACCCGAATCATTCAGCACAGTCTGAGTTATCGAAGCTGGCACTTCGCTCTGTCGATCTAAATAAGGAGCCGGTAAATCCATTGCATAATTACTGCCTAAAAATCCCGTAGTGTTTTCTTGAATTTCAGCCATAAAGGAAACCTGAGGCGCGGTGATGAAGATTGTGTCAATAGAGGATTGGTCTACGATTACATCACGAGTGTAATTAGAAAAATTTAGTCCTGCATTTTGATCAATCCAACTAGTCCAATTTACAGCATTATATGGTAGAATTAATTCATCACCGGGTTGGATTTCAGCACCGATTTGATACTCTATTGTCCAAGCCTTGAGTTCAGAATCATCCCAATAAGTGGCAGCAGCCACCCCCTGTGTTGAAGAGAAAGATGGAACAATAATCGTATTGCCTACTAGGCTTGAATTGACTCCAAAGGAGACTCCAGTATAGGAATCATATGTGTGCCACCTCCAATATTGCTTGATATTTGTATCGATGCCGGAGGTTGTATTCGTTGCGAGGAAATAGAGCATGTTGTCATCAAAGTCATCAACCGCATCCCAGGGATTGGTTGGCGAATTCAAGCAATTTACATCCCAAAATTCTTCTGGGCATTCAATTCCATCTGGAACTCCGCCGCCGTCAGTATCTGGATTCAACCAATCAGTACCGATTGCTTGCTCAATTGTATCAGGTATTCCATCTCCATCAGTATCTAGAGGATTCAAGTCATCCTCTGGATTATTTTGAGGATTTGTGCCATCAATATATTCTTGACCATCGGCAATACCACCATTGTCGGTATCGGTTTCATTCCAGAGAGTGAAATATGTGTCAATCGTCCCATTTTCGCCACCGGCACCAAATACTAAGTCACATCCAGTCGTGTTCTCAAAGTAATTATTCAAGCCATCACCATCGCTATCGAGCAGATTATGACAAGGTTCCATCGGATCAGTTTGATTTTGAAGTTCAGTTAAATCATCAACTCCATCACCATCGGAATCGGATAGATTAGCCATGGAGAAAGAACCCCATGTGCCGAGCCATTCTTCCCAATCAGCTAATCCATCACCATCTGTATCAAGATAATCGTCATCACAATGTGGTGAGTTAATCGCACCAGCAGTAGCGTTCCAGCACCAAGAATTATTCGTAAAGACCACAGATACCGCACTACTTGGCATATCTGTATCGACATTTCTCAAAAATTGATTAGAAATAAATTCATACCTAAATCCTACCCTCGATGCATTCGCCAAGACATAATATGCCATCATCGACCCTTGTTGCCGCCAATCCATTGGAGTAGGATCGAGGTCAGAGGTATCATTCAACTCAAGCATTTGCTGAGCTGAATCCCAAGAAACTATTGTTTTGAGTATCTCAATTTCGGATAAGCACGGATCCGTGTGATGAGAAAGGGAATGTTCGTCACCATCACTGACTCCACCACCATCGGTATCGGTAACGTTCCACTTGGTACAAGTCATGTTTTCTTCCCAATTTTCTATCCCATCACCATCAACGTCACCGATATCTTCAATTCTCGTAGGGTCGGTTTCATTTCCATCGACCACCCCATTTCCATTAACGTCCTCTTCTCCGTCATCGAATTGATCACCATCGGTATTGTTGTTTCTTGGGTCAGTAGCTTGAGGAGGATCGCCGTATAAACCATTTACTTCGACACCGTCGTGAATTCCATCACCATCTGTATCGACAGCAGTAGGGTCGGTGAGAAGTATAAGAGCTTCATATGAATCGTTCAAACCGTCTCCATCAGTATCGTTGTTATTTGGATCGGTTTGGGTAATTCCATCGACTTCAGCAGTGAAAATCAAACATCCACCAGGACCTAACAATAGAACTGGGTTACAAGGAGATTCTGTGGCAGTCATTGCATATGGACCAGGACGGAAATATTGAGTAGGTGGAGTAGTTGTTCCATTTCTTGTCCCCCAAGCAGGATTTACATATTCTTTCAAATTAACTAATCCGTCGCCATCAGGATCTCCGTTGCCGCCGTCTAAATTTGAAGCAGAGGTTGGGTCGAGATTGTTTGCAACCTCCCAACCATCCGGCATTCCGTCGCCATCGGTATCCCAGCCATCAGGATCCTCATCTATGAGGCCATCACCATCATCATCATCACTGGAACAATCAGCGTCTCCATCACCATCATCATCGAAATTATCGACGAGCCCATCTTTATCATCATCAAATCCGTTAAAACAAATATTCCCAACTGGATCTTCATCATAACCATCAGTTCCTGAACCTTGCAATAATTGCATAGCGCTCTCTTCATCCCATTCTCGGACAGGAACCGTACCATTCCACCAAACTCCATTATCAAGTACGTTCAGTGTTAGAGGATTATCCCAACCCGCCGGTATCGAATACAGATACTCATTCAGATTTGTGAAGGCATCCCCATCAGGGTCACCAACAGATCCGTTGTCTCCACTCGTCGAGAGTGGATTTAATCCATATTGCCATTCCCAACCATCAGGAAGTCCGTCATTATCACTATCCCAATCTTGAGGTTGTGTGTTGATATAGAATTCCAGACCATATGTCAATCCGTCACCATCATCATCAGTTGAAGCCAATGCTTCCCAGCTCCCAAATTCGATTGCAGAGTAGGATGAAATCAGCATTAACATCGTAAAGACGACTGCTGAACGACGCTTTCGCATCATCGAATTATCGATAATGCTGATGGTATTGAACTGCAAAGCACTCACCCTATGTTGCCTATGGCGATTCATTAGGGTCTTAAGAGGAATGGAGCGTCGTTCGGACAGCAATTCTTCTGAAATTAAACGAGTTCGATTTCATCATCCTCGTAACGCTCGACACCGTCATCGATTTCCGAAGTTACTGGAGCAGGTATATCGTCCTCTTCAACAGCATCTTCATCCTCTTCTTCATCATTATTCAAAGCCTCGATGAGAGCCATGTGAGATGCCCATCTTCGTCGGTTTAATCCACTCTGGATTCCAGCGAAAATTAGCAAAATACCTACGATAGAACTGACTAGAGTCAATGGCCTTGGATGAGTCACTTCATTGATAATTATCGAAATAATTGAACTTAGTCCAACCGTCATGTCAACTGTTTTTTTTGCGGTATAATCATCGGACCAACTCTGGGTAGTATCAAGTGGAGTTGCAGTAACAAAAACCTGAACTACGTCGCCATTATTTGCACCTGTTGGCACCCTTACTTTGAGATTGAACGTCAATTCATCAAAAGCGTCGAGGACAATTAAATTAGAACCGGATGGGCCGTCGACTTCGACCTCCCAGCCACTAGCTTCAACATCTGCATCGAGAAGTAATGTCATCTGTGAATTACCGAGATTTTTAACCTTCATTTGAATTGAATAATCTTCACCAGGTTTTAATTTTCTATCAGGTGAAACCTGAACGATTTGGATGTTAGGTTCATCGGCATCGATTTCAAATTCCATTGGAAGATCGAAGTATCGCGCATCTTCATCCTCTGTATCTTCAATTATTCGAAGATAAACTGTATGATTCCCTTGCTCGACTTGACTAGTTAGAGTGACAGTGACAAAAACTTCAATGAAATCCCCTGGACCTAGAGACACCCTTGGCACACTTTCACCATTTTCATCTGCAATGTTAAACTGCCATTGCCCATATGCTGAATCACGATCAACGTTCTCATCGAGAGTAGCCGGATTTGGAATTCGCCAGTATGTTGAGGAATCTCCAGTAGTCATGCTGTTGATGATCCTCACCCTCATACTAACCTCTGCATTGCCAGGGCCTGGCGAACAAAGAGACACTAAAATATGTCCGAGTGGAGA
Organism: Methanobacteriota archaeon; assembly: GCA_018654845.1. Lineage (GTDB taxonomy): Archaea > Thermoplasmatota > Poseidoniia > Poseidoniales > Thalassarchaeaceae > MGIIb-O2. The sequence goes on from JABIKU010000011.1 coordinate 41,582, forward strand.
ACCATCACAATCATGTGCTACCTCCGCTCGAATACCAAAAGTACGCTGAATTGTAAACATTACAGTTGTCCGTAGAGATGCATTACCAGTAGATACTATCTCAATTTCAATCAATCCAGTATCGGGATCTTCTCTGTCAGAAGATGGTTTAATGTTCAACATCAAAATTTGAGTAGAGTGACGGTCTAGCATAGCAGAGTGGAATGTTCCGTCACCCTCATTTTCGAGAATTCGCTCACCTGTATCATTATCATAAACTTGAATAATTGACTTTGAGCGCTGTAAAATATCTATTCTGAATGTATCTGAATCAAAACCAGTGTTGAATATTTCAAGTAAAAATGGGTTAAATTGATTGTACTCAACATATCGAGGGATTGTGTAATCAACTGAATCGGGATGACTGGAGTTAGAAATTGGAATGTCGTGATCCTCCGACCAAACAGAAACATCAGGAGGTTGAAATACATCAATTTTCTCAATATCTATTAGCAAAGTATCCTGATGAACGACAGTGAGGATACCGTCAACTTCGGCCTCAGCTACGGCTCTGATTTCGATACTCTCTGGAGTCCCTGTGAGGTCATCTGGTGCTTGAAGGGTAAGAATTGGATTGAGAATATCTCCACCAGCATCGAGTTGGTAATTATTTGAATCAGAATCGAATTCGACTAACCACGAGCCACCTAAATTTGTCATCACTTCTAATTCGACCGTCATTGATTTTGTAGAATCACCACGGTGAACTAATTGGAGTGGAATTGGAGTGATTTCGTTTGGTGCGATATATTCGGTTTGGCGATTTAATCGGTGGTTAATAGATACGCCAAACTGATGCATTTCGACCGGATCATGGTCGATAAGTACGTGGTTACCTTGAATATCAGTAATCTCCAACTCAACTGTATATTCTCCAGCTGGTAGACCGCTTGGGTATGTCCAAAGATAATCCCCAAAAATACCTTCATTGGTATCTTCGATTTCTTGATCATCAGTAGTAATTATGTGATCGATTCGATAAACACCTTGTGGGTCTCTCAAAATTAATCGGATAGTATCGATATCATATCGGCCGAAAGAACTCTTCACATCGAAGGTGAATTGCATTGAGCGCTGTTCTAGTATATCATTAGGGAACCATTCCAATTCACTACCCTCTGCTAATTCAGCTCCTTCCCGTTGCAATAATACCAAGCTATTTGAGAGAGCATTTGCCTCTACTTCAATCTGTGAATAACGACTGGTTTCATCATCGATTTCATTCCATGCAACTTCAGCTGAGCAACTCGAACCGAAAGGTCCGCCACCACCATCACAGCCAGACATTTCAGCAGAAACCGAAATTTCTAATACCGCATCTTCAGGAATTGTGAAAAATTCTGTGGCGCCCAAATCGACATCAAATGATTCGTGGTCAAAATTGCAGGAATTTCCGATACCGGTATTACAAGCTGCTGTACTCCAAGCTGTCGAACCGATTTGGCTTCCAGCTGCTTCAATGTTTATCGTCCACTCGACATTTGAATTGCTGGGTCCTACAGCCTTCAAAAATAGATTGATCGGGAGAAAGTATTTTCCAGAACTCGAACCGTGCTGGGGACGACCGTAAATATCCAAAGTGGAAAGAAGATCTTCCGTACTGAATTCGACTTTTTCATCCAATGCACTTGCGGTCTCTTGCCCGCCCGATTCAGGAACCTTCGTCGTAAGAATACCTTCACCATCAGATGTTGATTCACCCGCAGCGAAATAAAGTGTGTAGAGTTTCAAATCTGGGCTTTCACCAGCATGGTAAGAAATCTCATCATTCAACTCCGATGTTTCCACTGTACTCAGAAAAATTGGCAATAGCATCAAGAAAGCCAAAAGCACGGCAATTTGAGCAGAATTACCACTCGAATCTTCTATGCTGCGCACTTTCATGCTCAATCCGCCGTTCTCGGGGTGTTAAAGCGTTCGCGTAAAAAGTCCATGCCTTGCATCGGTTATCCTACTCATTCGAGCCGCGCGATTCAAGAATACGAGCCGACGGCGAGAACATGCAGGGGTACCCGAGTGGTCAAAGGGGCCGGACTTAAGCTCCGGTGGCAAGGCCTTCGTGGGTTCGAATCCCACCCCCTGCACCAAAGACAAAATTTATCGTGAAGAATTCGGATTCTGCCCAAAAAAAATTACTTCATCCGAGTCATAGAACAACCCAATCGACCATCACCATCGAGCACATCCAATTTGGTGATCACAATGCTCGCTGCATCGACTGCTGCTGGCTCCATTATTAAATCCAAAATTCTATCTGCCAAAGTCTCCAAAAGTGCTACTCGATTTGCTGCTAAAACCCGATCTAAAACATCGATTAAATACTCATAATTGAGTACGTCGTCAATCTCATCTGATTTAGACGGTTCCGCACCACCAATCATCACATAAATATCGAAGCGAACACGCTGCAGTGCCCCGATTTCATAATCGTGAATACCTATATCAATTTCACGAATAATATCTTCTAAAAATAAAGAGGTTGCACCTTGGTTTGCAAGCAATAATTGCATGATCGCTTCGTTATGGTTAGTCATGGTATCACTCGGTCTCAAAAAGAACATCTCGGGCTCTTGCTAAGAACCTCTCTCCAGAATCAACAAAAAGAACTTGCCCAGTAACTGCACGAGCACTCAAAAGATAGTTTACAGCATCTGCAATATCATCTGGAGAAGGGCCGAAACCTAGTGGGGTTTCGGCACTTGCTCGGGCAAAGCCCGCTTCACTTTGTTCAGAACTCGCCAGCGTGTGGCCGGGAGCCACAGCATTGACACGGATTTGCGGGGCTAAACCACGTGCGAGAGCATCGGTAAGTCCGAGGAGTGCATAGCGCGAGGCAGTATAGGACAGATAGTCTGGATTCGGTTCGAAAATTTTCTGATCTAGCACGTTGACAACGCTTGCATTTCCTCTCTCAGATAGGCTCAATTTTAATGCTCGAATAAGCAACATGGGAGCCTTCGCATTCACATCCATATGAGAATCCCATTTGTCGGTATCGATTGAATCAATATCGTCGTGAACAAACATCGAAGCATTGTTTACAATGCCTTGCAGTGATCCGTATTTTTTGATTGATGCAGTGATTAGGGTTTGAGCTGAAGATGAATTAGAAAGATCTGCTTGAATGCATATTGCTGACGAACCAATTGCATGAATTTCTGCTACGGTTTTCTCAGCCTCGTCGGGAGAGTTACGATGATGGATAATTACATCATATCCCGACCGAGCCAGCGAGAGGGAAATCCTCCGACCGATACGCTTCGCCCCACCGGTGACCAAAACTGCACCTCGCGACATAACTCGCCGAGATATCCTTGTGCTTTCACCTCTTGGATTCAAATCCTACCATATATTCTCTAAGGAGAATAGTTTTCATCCAATGGCTGTCCCTTTGAATCAATGACGGGTCACCTCCCGCTAACAAGCGACCAAAATTCAGTCTCCAATCATTCTGATAAGTCACCTAAACCAAGTGCTTCTGAACGTCGAAAAACATTGAGAAAACGCCTTCCGCCTTGGTTCAAAACCGCTCTACCTACCGGAATTGCCCAGGTGAATTTTAACGAAATCAAATCAAATGTTCACGAGCACGGATTAGCAACGGTTTGCGAAGAAGCGAGATGCCCGAACATTCACGATTGCTGGGGTCGAGGTACTGCTACGTTCATGATCGCTGGCGAAGATTGTACAAGAGGATGTAGATTCTGTGCAGTCAATACAGTAAAATCGCCAGCGCCACTAAATCAAAATGAGCCACGGGAGTTGGCAGAAGCAATCGAATTGATGGGGATTTCTCACGCGGTAATCACCGTCGTCAACCGTGATGATTTACAAGATGGTGGAGCCAGTCATTACCGAGAATGTTTACTCAAAGTCAACTCGCGAACACCTAATGTCGGCCTCGAACTTCTTTGCTCCGACCTCGATGGCAACCTAGGTGCCCTAGCCAATCTGCTCAATGATTTACCAATCCGAGTTTTTGCTCACAATGTTGAATGTGTTCCACGTTTAGATAGCGTTGTTCGTGATAAACGGGCATCTTTTTCTCAATCTCTGAAAATTCTCGCCGAGGCACATCGTCTTCGCCCGGATTTACACATCAAATCAAGTCTGATGGTCGGTCTCGGAGAAAACGACGAAGAAATTATCGACACCTTGCAACTTCTACGCGATGCTGGCGTCGATATGATTACCCTCGGACAATATTTACAACCAAGCCATAGACATCTGCCAATCGATAGATTTCCCGAGCCAGTACAATTCGCAAAATGGGATGCTGCGGCTCGGAAAATGGGATTCAAAGCTGTTGCAAGTGGACCATTAGTCCGCTCGTCATACAGGGCAGGATTACTATGGGAAGAAGCGGAAGGAGGCGAGCCTGTGGTAACAATAGATTCGACAGGTTCCGCTGTCAGCAACTTGAGAAATCAGATTGGAAGTGTGGTCTAAACAGGCCAAACAATATGAGTGAGAAGCAGGTGTTATGAATATGGCGGGAAAGGATGCGACGAATTCACCAATTCACATTCCATCCGCACCATTTCGACCAGGCGACACCTCGACATTTGAGCAATGGACGGCAAAGCCGACAGACCATTCAATGCCAGCAATAAATTGTTCTGCCGAAGAAACGGCGGAACACGCAGCTGGGCTAATACGAGTTTTATCCGACGATAATATCGCCAGCGGTGATTGGAATCGAGATATTTCTGCTGAAGATTTACGCCTTGGTCTAGAACATATGGTCAGATTACGAATTTTTGATGACCGTATGATGAAAATGCAACGAACTGGAAAACTATCCTTCTACATGCGTTCCCTTGGTGAAGAGGCAGTTGCCATCGCTCAAACGATGGCGCTCGAAAACCAAGATTGGATTTTTCCATCTTACCGACAACCTGGTGCACAATTCGTCCGCGGAAGAGATATGGTGAGTATGATATGTCACTGTATTGGCAATGAAGAAGATAACGTCAAGGGTAGACAAATGCCTGTACATTATACCTGGAAAGAGGGCAGATTCATATCAATCTCAAGCCCAGTTGGAACACAATTTAGCCAAGCTGTTGGTGTAGGATTAGCCTCGCAGTACAAAGGATTAGATGAAGTAACAATTTCATGGATAGGTGATGGCTCAAGTTCTCAAGGAGACTACCATTATGCTTTGAATTTTGCAGGAGTTTTCAAAGCCCCTGTAATATTAAACACCGTAAATAATCAATGGGCAATTTCTTCACACGTTAACATAGCTACCGCTGGCAAAAACTTCGCAATTCGTGGAATCCCCTACGACCTCCCAAGTTTACGAGTTGATGGCAATGATTTCCTTGCTCTCTATTCGGTTACAAAATGGGCTAGAGATAGAGCAGCAGCCGGATTTGGTGCAACCCACATCGAGGTGTTGACATATCGCGCTGGAGCACATAGCTCCAGCGATGATCCAACAAGATATCGGCCACAGGATGAAGCGCAATGTTGGCCTGGCGGCGACCCGATAGAGAGATTGAAATCACACCTTATCGAGATCGGCGAGTGGAGCGACGAACAGCATGATTCACTGGAAGAAAAAATTGATTCAGAAGTCATGAACGCCTACAAGGAGGCAGTCAAGTTCGGGGATTTGGCTAATGGGCCATATCCATCTTCAGACCACATTTTCACTGAAGTTTACGAAACCGTACCTTGGCATCTTGAGGAACAGCGTAAGGAAATGAAACGTTGGAGGGATGCTTAATGGTTAACATGAACATGGTTCAGTCCGTCAATTCTGCTCTAGACACCATGCTCGAGCGAGATAATGACATGGTTGTTTTCGGCGAAGACATCGGTTATTTCGGCGGTGTTTTCCGTACTTGCGATGGCTTACAAGAAAAACACGGTAAACATCGAGTCTTCGATGCGCCACTCGCTGAAGGCGGCATCGCAGCGATGGCTTTCGGTATGGGCATCAATGGGCTTCGCCCAGTTTTTGAAATTCAATTTGCTGACTATATCTTCCCAGCATATGATCAAATCGTCAATGAAATAGCGAAAATTCGCCACCGATCAGGTGGTGAATTTACCTGTCCAGTCACCATTCGTACACCTGCCGGAGGAGGAATCAAAGGAGGTCACCACCATTCCCAATCTCCGGAGGCTCAATTTACTCATACTCCTGGATTAAAAGTAGTTTATTGCTCAACTCCATACAATGCAAAAGGATTGTTAATTAGCGCGATCGAATCAAACGATCCTATCGTATTCTTCGAACCAAAACGCTGCTACAGAGGTCCCTTCTACGGTGATCCGCACAATGTCCCTACATGGAAAGATCACCCGGAAGCAGAAGTCCCAGAATCATATTACAAAATTCCATTGGAGCAGGCGAGAATAGCAATGAGAGGCGATGCTTGTACCGTTATTGCGTGGGGAGCGATGGTTCACGTTGCAGAACAAGCGATTCGAAATTCAGGTGTAAATTGTGAATTATTAGACTTGCAAACCCTTGTTCCATGGGATCGAGAAACAGTAACTGAATCAATAAAGAAAACCGGCCGCTGTGTAATCGTTCACGAAGCCCCAAAAACCAGCGGATTTGGAGCAGAAATGGTCGCTTCAATTCAAGAAAGATGCTTTTATCACCTAGAGTGTCCAATAGAGCGCGTGGCCGGTTGGGATACACCCTTCCCTCATACAATGGAATGGGATTACATGCCGAGTCCTGCTCGGATAGCCGAGGCAATACACAAAACTCAGGAGGCTTAAGAATGTCAAATTACGTTTTTAAATTACCAGATATAGGAGAAGGAGTAGTCGAAGGTGAAGTTGTTTCATGGCATGTTTCGGTTGGAGATTCTGTAAAAGAAGACGCTGCAATCGTCGATATCATGACAGATAAAGCGACGGTGACAATTCCATCTCCAACCGATGGTGTAGTAGCTATACTCAATGGTGAAATTGGTGATATGATTGCGGTAGGCGCTACTCTAATTGAATTCTCTACAGATGGTACGGATGTTATCGTGCCCGCTCCATCAGCAGCCGAGGCAACACCTGATCCAGATTCTAGTCCGGCCCCACAAGCATCGACTGTGACTTCGGCGCCAACGGCACCAGTCCCTACGCCTAAACTAACTCCGATTGCAAAACCGGCATCCGCACCGAGCCAATCAACGGCGACTGTAAGCAGAAATACGCCTAGTCGAGTACTTACCAGTCCAGCGATTCGTCGACGTGCTCAAGAATCCAATGTCGACCTTTCATTAGTCACGGGAAGTGGTCCCGCTGGCAGAATCCGCCATGCTGATCTAGATGCTTACCTTGCTACCGGAGGATCGGTTTCTGGAGCCGCGCCTACAAATTACTCATCCAGAAGAACTGGAACCTCCGAAATCAAAGTTGTCGGCTTACGCCGAAAAATTGCTGAACAAATGGTTGTCTCAAAATTCTCTATCCCTCATTATTCCTACTTTGAAGAAATAGATATTACAGAATTGGAAGCATTACGCCAGTTCCTTAATTCAACTCGTTCAGAAGGTCAACCAAAATTGACATATTTGCCATTCATGATGTTGACATTAGCCAAAATAATGCCAAATCATCAGGAATGTAATGCAACTTATGATGAAGCCGCAAATACTGTCACTCAATTCGAAGCGGTTCACTTGGGCATTGCTACACAAACCAATAGAGGCTTATTTGTTCCAGTCGTAAAACACGTTGAAGCAATGGATGTCTGGAGTGCTGCAACTGAGATGCAGCGGGTATCTAGTGCTGCAAGAAATGGAACCGCTAATCTCGATGATCTCAGTGGTTCAACCTTTACTATTACGAGCCTCGGCAGAGATGGCGGACTAGGCGCGACACCAATCATCAATCACCCCGAAGTTTCAATACTCGGCGTCCATAAAGCTCGTGAAATGCCAGTTGTTCGAAATGGCAAAATTGAAATTCGCCTAATCATGAATATTTCTAGCTCTTTTGATCATCGAATTGTCGATGGTGCGAATGGTGCTGCATTAATCCAATCGATGAAAAAATTACTCGAGCACCCCGCTCTAATTTTCATGTGAGGAGATAAAATGTCAGCAAATAAAAAATGTCGAGTATTGGTTGTGGGGGCAGGCCCAGGTGGCTATGTCGCTGCAATTAGGGCAGCACAATTAGGCATGGATACAATAATTGTTGAAGCGGATAAAACCGGCGGAACTTGCCTAATTCGAGGATGTATACCGAGTAAAGCTATCATCCATGCAGCAGAGCGTTTTGAGAATCTACGAAAGCATTCAGCAGAAGATGGTCACATGGGAATTTCAATCACAGGAGATACAAATATCGACATGGCGGCAATAGTCGATTGGAAAGATTCTATTGTCAACCGTTTGAACAAAGGTGTCGAATCACTTCTGAAAGCAGCTGGAGCTGAATTAATCAAGGGCTGGGCGACTTTTACCAGTTCAAAACAATGCATTGTCGAAACCGAAGAAGGCTCTGTCACAATCGATGCAGATAACATCATTATCGCAACTGGTTCGAGTCATATAGACTTACCATTCATGCCTTGCGATGAAGAATTTATCATTTCATCAACCGGGGCTCTCGACCTACAAAAATTACCGAAGAAAGTTGCCGTAATTGGTGGCGGATATATAGGATTAGAATTAGGTTGTGCCCTCTCAAGATTAGGGGCTGAAGTCACAATAATCGAAGGTATGGATTCAGTTCTAGCAATAATGGACAAAGAAATTCGTCGACCTGTGGAAATTTGGCTAAAGAAGCACAAGGTTGTTGTTCACACGCAAGCGATGGCAAAAGGAGCTGTTGTGAAAGGTAAAGGTAAATCTCGAAAAGTACACATGACTTTTGAGAAAAACGATGAGGAACAGACGATAGTTGTCGACAAGGTACTCGTTACCGTGGGTCGTCGCCCTAATACCAAAGGTTGGGGTTTGGAAAATATGGGAGTCAGAATGGATTCATCTGGCCGTTTCATAAGAATCGATGATAAATGTCAAACCTCAGTTCCAGGAATCTATGCAATTGGCGATGTAGCCGGCGACCCAATGCTCGCTCACAAGGCGAGCGCTCAGGGTGAGATGGTCGCCGAAGTTATTTCTGGTGAGAAACGTATCTTCGATAAAGTAGCGATTCCAGCAATTGTTTTCACAGAGCCAGAAATCGTATCGGTTGGTCTTTCTCCAAATGAAGCCAAAGAGGCGGGTGAAGAAATAATTACTGGGAAATTCCCACTCGCTGCAAACGGCCGAGCTTTAACGCTTGAAGCCGAGAAAACTATGGGATTCATTCGTGTAACAGCGAGAAAGTCCGATCACGTTATTCTCGGCATTCAAGCTGTTGGTAGCCACATTGCAGAGCTCCATGGAGAATTCATTCTCGCTCTTGAAATGGGTGCACTGCTCGAAGATATTGCAGACACAGTTCATGCTCATCCAACAATGACTGAATCCTTCCACGAAGGGGTTCTGAAAACGCTCGGACATGCGATTCACATATCTTGAGGCAGAATATTATGCGACCACTCAGAATACTCAGAGCGGGGGTTGAGGAACATGAAATCATTTCTGAAACAATGCGCAGAATGCAACAGCAACGCATCGACGACGAGATTCCAGATACACTAATTCTCGTCGAACATCCTGAGATAGTTACTATCGGTCCAAAAGCGATTCGAGATGGTGTAAATGTAGATGGATACCCCACTTCAGTTGTCGACCGGGGAGGGGGAATCACATACCATGGCAAAGGACAATTGGTTGGTTACCCGATTATCAAATGGCAAAATGATGAGCAATCAGTTCGAGGTATTATCAATAAAATCGAAGATTGGATGATGGCCGCATTCGAAGATTGTGGGATAGACGGTTATCGTGATGAGAGAATGATGGGGGTTTGGCTTGGTGGATACAAAGTAGCCTCGATTGGACTCGCGTTCAAACACTGGGTTAGCAGACACGGCTTTGCCATCAATTACGACATCCCAGAAAATCGAATCGAATCATTACCATGTTGCGGACTAAATACTGGGATGACAACATCTCTTTCTCGTCTCGGTCACCCACATGACCTTGAAGGTCGAATTATTGACCGAACTCGACTCGAAGAGGCCTTACTAGTTACCTGTGAGCAGTACATTAGTCGTACCCCAATGATCCCTATAGATTGGAATGCAGAGTTGAATGTTCAAGGGATGTGACTGGTTGAACAACCGGCCACAAAGAAGTGAATTTGCGAAATATTGGGGACTTGACCCCGAAATTACATTTTTGAACCATGGTTCATTTGGTGCTTGCCCAACTGAAATTTTAGATTATCAATCAAAAATGCGATTGCAATTAGAAACTGATCCGGTTCGGTTTTTTGAGTATGAATGTCTGCCATTATGGCACAATGCCATCGAATCTCTATCGAGATTCATAAACGCAAATCCAGAGGGTATGACATTTCAAAACAATGCAACTGCGGGTGTAAATTCAGTTCTTCGAAGTTTGAAATTCGAACAAGGAGACGAAATAATCGTTCCAAATCACTCCTACCAAGCCTGTTGGAATGCTATAGAATTCGTCGCGAAACGCTGGGGTGCAAAAGTTATCGTTGTCGATATTCCATTCATCATCGAAGAAGAGGACCAAATTATCGAATTGATTTTGACAGCGATTACCGAACGAACAAAATTAGCATTGATCGATACTGTCACCAGCCCGACAGGGATGAGAATGCCATTTGAGCGACTGATTACTGAAATTCAAAGTCGTGGTATCGATGTGCTCCTCGATGCAGCCCACGGCCCAGGAATAGTCCCCTTAAATCTCAAAAAACTCGATGTAGCATATATGACAGGAAATTGCCACAAATGGCTCTGTACACCGAAAGGTTCAGCATTCTTACACATCAGAGAAGACCGAAAATCACTGATAAAACCACTAAACATTAGTCACGGTTATTCGGCTGACCTAAATACTCAAGAAAAATTCAGGTTCGAATTTGATTGGACTGGAACCCAAGACCCCACGCCTTGGTTGTGCATTCCAAAAGCAATCGATTTCCTTGAATCAAAAGTCGCTGGAGGATGGCCAGGGATTCTTGATAGAAACCGAAAACTCGCAATCTATGGTAGAAAATTAATGTGTGAGGCACTTGGAAGCGAGCCATCAATCCCTGAATCAATGGTGACTTCTTTGGCGGCAGCTGAAATTAGTTCAAAGATAAAAACTAAAGATGAAAATCTCCAATTCGACCCTCTGCATACATCATTGTTTGAAGATTATGGAATACAAATTCCAGTTTGGCATTGGCCTCATCATAACACACGTTACATTCGATTATCCGCCGCATTATATAACGGAGAAGAGGAATATCAGTATCTTGCTAAGGCACTCGAAGAGAGCCTTTGAACAATAACACTCATTGAAGTCCACCTGTTAGAGGAACCATCATGCCAGAAGTTGTCGTTGCGATTACCGGCGCATCCGGAGCCAGATATGGCGTCCGCCTAGTCGAGGCATTGATTGATGCAGGTTGGCAAATACGACTCATTATCACTGGAGCCGGTGCAATAAATTTAGACTTAGAATGCCAATTAACACCCGAAGATTTAGGTAAATTAGACGGGGTTACACTCGAAGAAAATGACAATCTAGCGGCACGCTCCGCCTCAGGTTCAGCAAAAATTGATGCTTATGTCGTCTGCCCCGCATCCGGTACTACAATAGGGAAAATTGCAGCTGGAATTTCGGACAACCTCGCCACCCGAAGTGCATTAGTAGCAATGAAAGAAAGAAGAAAACTAATTCTAGTTCCACGCGAAGCACCCTATGCAACTCCACATCTTGAAGCGATGGCAAAAATGTCTGCATGGGGAGTTGTGATTTTGCCAGCAAGTCCAGGATTTTATCATAATCCAACTACTATTGAAGAGATTATCGATTTCGTAGTCGCGAGAATTCTTGATCAAATGGGTGTTGAACACACAGTTGGAAAAAGATGGTCAGGGGATGAGGTCTAATGACCGAAAATGAAGAAATAGTCAATACGGAACCTATTGATGGAATTAATACAGAGGAAACCATTGAAAAATCAAAATTTCAAACGATTATTTCTCAGATTATTTCATTGCCTATTCCCGTACTCGCAGTATCCGCATTATTACTCCTCGCGAGTACGGCAGGAACCGTACTATACGCGGATGAAATCACTGGATGGATTAAAGGAGAGCCAGATTACAAATTAATCGAGTTTGATTCAGGAGAAGCGAGAGGGTTTGCCCAATCTTTAGTCGATCTCGGACACCCTGAGTGGACAGGTCGAATGTCAGGAACATCTCAAGAAGTTGCAACTGCAGAATTCATTCGAGAAAATTTTTCAAAAATGGGATTAGATACAACCTTAGAAGAATTTGATGTACCGATGTTTGTTATCGGTGATACGCCAAGATTATCGATCTGCACACCTGGTACAATTGGCTTCATTCCAGGTGGGGCACCTTGCTCTAGCGCAGATTTCAACCGTGATGAAACCGAATTTACACACCGTGAAGATTTTGTTCTGCAAGGTTATTCCGGCTCATCAAATATCCAATACCAAGAAGATAAGGACGTGATTGATCTGGGTAATGGTAGTGAAGATGCTGATTGGGAATCTGCTAACGGCGCTGTTGCCCTAGTTCATATGGTACAGGAGACTGAATCAAATACGGTGCTATTTGAACGAGCAGGTATGGCTGGACTCGATGGATTGATACTCATCAATGAACGTCAAAACTGTGATGAACTTGTATCTGATGATTGTGTACCATATTTCAAATCCGTTTCGATTTCATCTCTCTCTCAAATTCCAGAAAATCTCGGATTTATCATGGTTTCAAAATCAGTTGGTCAAACTCTTATCGATGAATTGGTTAATGGTGATGCGAGAATATCATTTTTCACTGATGTTGTCAATACAGGTGAAGCGACAATAAATGTTCCATGTGGGATTATCGAAGGAAAGTCAGAATCACTGATAATTATCGGTGCACATCATGATACCGTATACAATGGACCTGGGGCAGTTGATGATACATCAGGAACATCTACCGTAATGGAAATTGCAAGACAATTCGGGCTAATGGAAAGAGAACTGGGTAAGCCCGCTCATACAATTTACTTATGCACCTGGGGTGGAGAAGAAGAAGGGCTATTCGGCTCGTCTGAGTGGGTTTCAAAACATCAGAGCAGGTTACAGGAAAATTTACGATTATATGTTAATTTAGATATGAATCATGTCGATTCAGAAAGGAATGGTGGGGTCACTTTATTTGGAAATTCAAAAGCAGATGTTGAGTTAATATCAGGGATAACTAAAGTTTTCAAACGAGAAAATCAAGAACTGGCGAATTCTTATGAAATTAGAATTAATAAATTGGCCAGTGATGATATGCCATACAATTCTGATCATGCACCTTTCGTATATGAAATCGATCCGCAGGAAGCCGATGGCAAGGACTACGGTAGAGCTATTGTGTGCTATGGATCTGGTTCTTCAGAGTACCACACTTATCTCGATGGTATGGATCGATTCAATGAAGAAAGCTTAGCTGTTTCCGGAATTATTTATGGTAGTCTTGTAAGATATCTCGCTTGGGGCGAGAAATAAATCGATTAGATTTACATTCGTTCGGGCGATTCTATTCCCAATAGGTCAAGGCCCGTATTGAGAATTCTAGCTGTCAAATCGCAAAGGGCCAATCGACTGAGTTTTACAGATTCTTCTTCAGCGATTAACACAGGGCAATTCTCGTAAAATGCTGCGAATGATTGAGCAAGTGAATGAAGGTATGTCGCCAATCGATGTGGAAGGTATTTCTCACATGAATCATCAAGCGCTTCTGCAAATCCAATGATGCTTCGAGCGAGTGCTAGTTCACTGGGTTCAACTAAACTGATTACAGATTCTCGAGCTGATTCTCTTTTTATTCCAGATTTATTGAAGATTGAACAAATTCTTGCGTGAGCATATTGCAAATATGGTGAAGTATTCCCTTCAAAAGATAGCATTTTTTCCCAATCAAAGGTGTAATCTTTGGTTCTATCTGAAGATAAATCTGAATACTTGACCGCGCCAATTCCAATTATTCTAGCAATTTCTGCACGCTCCGATTCAGATAATTCTTGATTTTTCTCAGCAATTGCAGCATCAGCTCGCAAAACAGCCTCATCTAGTAAATCTTTCAAACTGATTGCAAGACCGCCTCGGCTAGCTAATTTTTTCCCATCGGTGCCAAGTACCATACCAAATGGAATGTGTACTGCCCGAATCGATTCGTCCATGAATCCAGCATTTCTAGCCACTTCAAAAACCATAGCAAAATGCTGTGTTTGCTCCTGGCCAACAACATATAGGAACTCTGTGCTGCCAATATTTTCTACACGGTCGATGATACAAGCCAAATCTGTTGTTGCATAATTGAAGCCACCATCTCCTTTACGAATTATCAGAGGTAAAGGCTCACCTTCACGATTCACCCAACCCTCAAGGAAAACAACTTCTGCACCTTGACTGAACGATAGTAAATTGGCTTGCTCGAGACGAGTGACAACTTCAGGAAGAAGTACTTCATACTTCGATTCTCCAGCCAAATCCTCATTGGTCAGCAATACGCCTAATTTTTGATAAACATCATTGAAATGAACAAGCGAAATATCTACAAGTTGTTGCCATAATTCTAGGGTAGATTCATCGCCAGATTGTAATTTTACAACACGATTTCTAGATTTATTGGCAAATTCTTCATTTTCGTCAAATTTTGAACGTGCCTTCTTGTAAAATGACTCGAAATCAATATCTACGACAGCAACCGATTCCAATTCGAGATAATGCTCGATTAGCATTCCGAACGGTGTGCCCCAATCTCCGATATGGTTTTCGGGGACTACATGATGGCCTTTGTAAGTCAACATTCGATTAAGAGCATCACCGATGACAGTTGATCGGAGGTGGCCAACATGCATTGTTTTAGCAACGTTAGGTGAAGAATAATCTATGACGATGATTCGTTGTTTTTCGATATTGACTCCGAATCTATCATCAGATGCAACATCGGCTACAGCATTTTCTAGCCAATTTGGAGTGGCGGTAAAATTGAGGAATCCGTTTATTGAGTCAACTTCAGCAATTGATGACATCTTGTCTTGACAGGCAACTGAAATTTCTTTGGCAATGACGACTGGGGATTTTCTCATAACTCTTGCGAGTGCATGACAAGGCATGGCTACATCTCCGTGAGCGGTGTCCGTAGCTTGGGTAAGAAGAGGAGTCCAATCTGACTTGTCGATGCCCAAATCATCCATAACTTCGGCTAAATTATTACTAATTAAGGTGACAATATCCCTCATTTCACCACCTCAGGTCCATGCATATCTCAACATAGCAGCGATTCCGCCGAAGGAGCCATAAAGTGTATCTCCTTCTTCAGTATCGAGAGAAATAAGTGTTACTTTCGCAGAGGTATGACCAGCTAAAATACTCAATTCATCAATTAAATCTAGAGTTTTATCGGGAACCTCTCGGATATCATCTGTTTCACATTCAGGACAATTCGGAATATCTGTACGCTTGTTTTGTGTGGTTTCCCATTCATGGGAACAGCGTCGACAAAACCACGTCACACGCCGCTTATTGAGTCCTTCAGAAAGAAGTAGCATTGCAACCGCACCTTGGTCGAGCGCGGCTCGTACCATCATCTCACCATAGGTTGCTTTAGGATGCGCTTGCATTACTTCTTTGAGGAAACTATCGACCAAGTTGCGCTCGGCATCAAGCTCTATCTGATCCATTAATCCACCCGCGCGTTGAACTAATTCTCGCAACCCAGAATCATTTGAATAACCGACATCGAAATGGGGTTCACGAATTAGTTTGCGAATTTCGTGGTGGAAATAATCATTTTTTACAACGAAATCCTTTGTCGCGCCTGGACCGCCAATGATGATTCCTTTCAGATCCTCAATCATAGGCAACCAATATGCACAGGCACGCTCTGCAGATTTTTTGAAGAAATTATGAGCGGCTTCTTCAATTAGCCGCTCAAATCTTTGAGCTGATTGACCACCTCTGCCGTGCTTTGAAGGGACCTGGGAGGTAATGTGTTCTTGGCAATGCATACGTTTGCCAGAAGCCAGCCCATATGCAGACTCGGAACGGTCGATTACGAATAGACCATATGCTGTTCTATCGATTAGCATATCTTCAAGCTGGCTGGCTTCAAAGGTAGAATCACATCGGTATCGGAATGATGTGAACGGCTCAGGTGGATCATCGACAACGATACTAACCAAGCGGGTTTTGTTATTTCCAACAATCACATGACCTACGAAAAGTGCAATGCCTCGATCACCTGGAGTTTTGTATCTATTTAGTGTTGAAATTGCAGATTCAATTGCATCAGTCACATGTTTTTTAGTTGATTTTGATTTGATATTAGCGGCCTGACCAGCCTCTTGAGATAATTGCTGGCGCACATCATGTATCATTCTCTCAGGAGGAATAATTACAGATACTAATTCGGTACCCATTCCACGCATATTCCGAACCTCTTCGAGTATCTTCCGCATACGTAATTTACGCTGCTGAACCTCCAAGTCATCAGACATACTGTACCCTCCTGCTAATTGCCATTGAATATGGCATTTCAACCCTTCATCCCAGACACAGCGTAGGCATTGATAGGTAGTAGGCACGCCCATTGTTCGATGGTCTGCATAGTCATCGCCCTTGGTGGCAGTTTACTTCGTCCAGAAGTCGATGACCGACACGCTTGGTTAGAGGAATTAATCATCATTGTTCGCGATAGGGTTTCTGCTGGCGATAGAATTGGTTTAGTGATTGGTGGCGGTGCTCCCGCTAGAGAAGGAATCGGCCTAGCCCAACCATTGATTGATGATGTACATCACCTCGACAAAATTGGTATTGCAGCAACACGATTGAATGCAACAATTGTCCGTGAAGCACTCTCTGATGCCGGAATTTCCGTATCAGGTACAATCCCCCACAGAGTCGATGAAGCTGTTCAACTTCTTGAATCCCGTCCAGTTGTCGTGATGGGGGGAACTACTCCGGGTCATACTACCGATACAGTAGCGATTAGATTCGCAATCGCTACTAGTGCGAATCGATGCATTATCGCGACAAATGTCGGAAAGGTTTACTCAGCCGATCCAAGAAACAACTCAAATGCAGATGCTTTTGATAAATTAACTCATGATGAATTGCAAGAAATCGTCGGCCCGGACAAACATACCAGAGCAGGGGGGTCTTCAGTAGTAGATCCAGTAGGCGTTGGAGAGGCTAATCGAGCAAATATGACCCTGAATATTCTCGATGGCCGAGAAACAAATTTAATCAAAGCAGCACTCGAAGGAAATGATTTCAAAGGCACGACAATTATTACGGAGGAAAATTGATGAGTAAGGCTGACAGATACTCAAAGATGGCAACCAGAACTGCCAATCAAGCGAGAGAAGCTGCTGCGAGTGCTAAAGACCGTCAGAAATATCAACGAACAATTCAAGGCATGAATATAGAATCTCACAGACATTGTGTAATCTGTTGGGCACCTATTCCAATCAAGAGTGAGCCCGCAGTTTGTGCAAATAACGATTGTGTTGAGAGCCAAACGAAAAAAGAATCGTCAAGAAAACGTCTGACAATAATGATGTATTTATTCCCTGGAATCGCTATTCTTCTGTTGATGATTCAACTCGCAGGAGCGTCAGGTTGAACCGTATCAGCCTCAGGATGTGAATTGGATGATGGTCAGACTACTATCGGTTCTGCCAGGAATTGTTGGAGTTATTTGCGCTCTTCTCCTACTCGGTAGTTTGTTTGGGGTAGGATTGGGTGAGGAGCGCTCAACCGTCCCGATGGTACCTTGCCTAGATGATGACCTAGACGGTTGCTTAGTAGGTATGACTCCTGAAATTTCACCGCCAATGATTTTCATATTATTAGATATACAGTTAACGTTTGAATGGGAGAAATTCGAGGAATCTTGGATTGGAGTCGTCCCGTCATCCTCTGCAGAAAATTGTCCACCTCATGATAATGGATTGACCGATTGTACCGCAGAGGATTTCACTTTCGTCGCCGGCGGAGATAGCATAACGAATGGAAAATTCACCTGGGATATGGGCAACGAAGATTACAGATTTGTTAGTGGGGGGCGAGAAGGAACTGATCTTGACGACCAACTGACCTATATCTCAACCGAAGTGAGTTTCAATCCTATCATCGAAATTATGCTCTTCGTTGTTTCATTATTGCTCTTAGCTGGAGCCGGAGAAATGGCATTTCCTTTGAAGAAACTCTGGAAGAAGTTTAGAGACGCTTGAGTGAAGTTTCTATCGCTTGATTGAAAAACACTAGAGCACTCGCCAATTCATGAGTAGTGCCTGTACGAATTGTGGTTCACCTGTCGATATTGGTGGATTGACAAAATCATATGGTGGATACGATGTTTACTGTACAAAATGTGGCCACACATTCCACGTCGATTAATTCAATCGAATTCGCTACGTTTGCGAATTTCACCAGGAGTTCCTAATGGCTCTAGTTCGGGTTCTTGAACATGCCAATTCGCAGGTAATTTCAGTGGGTCTTCGATTTTATCGGCTCCAATAATTTCGATTAATTCAGCGCGGAGTTCTTCGATACCCTGGCCGTTGATGATGCTTACCAACCTCTCTGCATCATCTGGTGTTTCCTCTAAAAGATCCGACTTCGAATGTACAATAATAATTGGCCGTTCTGTGACTAAATCTCTAACTTCGACAAGTAGAGATGATTGTTCTTTGATTGATGTCCCTCCGGATTCAGATGCATCGATAAGGAATATTAGCACATCTCCGATGTGTTCCAAAGCTGCAATCGCTTGCATTTCGATAGCATTACGCTCACCCATCGGTCGGTCGAGCAGCCCGGGAGTATCGACAATTTGGTAAGCTCGTCGACGGTGTTCAAAATGACCTAGATGCAATTGTTTGGTTGTGAAGGGATACGATGCAATTTCAGGTTCACCTGTCGATAATGCTGAAATCAATGCGGACTTTCCAACATTTGGCGAACCTGCAACGACAATAATTGGTTCTGCGGAATCGACTGCAGGTAATTTACGAAGAATATCTCTCGCTTCGCCTAACCAAATGATTTGGTTAGAAACCTGATCTAAAATCGACACCATTCTTCCATAGGCATGCCTGCGAGCCTGATGAAATCCATCTATATCACGCAGACGGAGAATATTCTGCTGTGCTTCTCCAGATATTTTCCGAACCCGCTCAGCAGCCCAATGTATAGTCCCGAGGCTTTGACGATATTCATCGTTGCCAACCGCTGCATCAATCAACGCTTGATCAAATTTAGAAAGAGAATTGAGGCTTGGCCACTTATCCACCCAATTCAATAGAGTAGTGTCAATTACATCAGCAGCGGCTTGAACCATACGAGTCATCTGCTTTCTAACCCGATGATATTTGTCAGGATCATCTACGAGGTCGGCTTGTTTTGAAGCCTTACGAAAGGCTTTGTCAATAATTTCTTGAGGGTAAAGAACTGTTGGAATCCGCCTCCACTCAACAACTCCCATCGTTTCCCCTCACCCTGTCGCCACGACCATCCCACTTCAAATCAACAGTATGAGGGAATATTATGAAACGATACACTTCGACCCGTTTCCTTTTCTATGACTTCGTTAACCGACCCCCTATGGTTGGCGAGCGTCGAGGCAGGAGAGTTGGGGACTTGCCCGATTGGGCGAGGGATATTCACGAAATTTATGGATCTCCGGAATTATCAAAACTAGAAGATATTTACCTCGGTCCTCTCATCGGTCGAAAATCCGGATTAAGGAAGGATGATTTGATTGAAATTTTACTGGATGTGCGAGCCCTTCCAGAAGATAGTGACCCTTGGGCTCGGGGAATGTTAATCGGAACTTCTCGAAATGTTGTCGAAATTCTAGACCAAAACGGCCAATTTCGCTCTATCGCTCGTGATGTCATAGTAGAATTACGATTGGTCACTCATCTGAGAGCACCTTATATCGAAGACCGTGAATTACTTACTTTTGAAAAAGAAGATATGCGCCGCCGCTCAAACCTACACGAAGAAGCAGAGCGGCAAGCTGATGGACATGACGATAGCCACCTCTGGGATTGACATGTCAGAAAATTTACGACTTCACGTATTCGTTTGCACAAATCAGCGAGATCCGTCGAAAACAAAGGAATGCTGTGCAGATAAAAATTCACTTGAAATCATGACTCAAATCAAAAGAGCCGCTCGTTCATCTGGAATAAAAGATGTGAGAGTAAACAAATCTGGATGTTTGAATCAGTGTGAAAAGGGAGTGGCTTGTGTAGTTTATCCGCAAGGGGTTTGGTACACCATCCCCAAGGATGAAAGAGCAGTTTCTGAAATTGTAGAACACTTAGCAGGTGGTATAATTGCTGAAAAATATTTGATGGGTGAATAAATGAAAAAAGTTGTATACACAAAAATCGGTGGTCCCAATTCTATTGAAATTCATGATTTTGAACCTGTTGAATTAAAACACGATGAAGTAAGAGTCAGAATTTTTCGGGCTGGAATAAATTTTGCTGATTTGATGATGCGTCAAGGACTCTACGGTTCCAATCCTGATTTTCCATTTACCCCAGGATATGAGGTTAGTGGTGAAATCATAGAACTCGGAGAAGGAGTAGAAAGATTAGAAGTAGGACAGAGAGTCATAGTAATGACAGGTTTTGGTGGATATTCAGAACAAGTGGTGGCATCTACAAATCGAGTGATACCAATTCCTGATTCAATAAGTTACGATGCTGCGGCCACTCTTGGTGTCACTTACGGAACAGCGTATCACATGCTCGTCCACCTTGGTAACATGAGGAAGGGGGAATCTGTCCTCATCCATCATGCCGCAGGAGGCGTGGGGACAGCAGCGGTCCAAATTTGTCAAGCACTCGGAGTAACGAATATCATCGGAACCGCTAGTTCATCTAAGAGAGAATTTGTAGAAAGTCTTGGAATGCGTTTCGTAGATAGAGATGCTGAAGACTTCGTTATGGTATGCAAAGATATGACAAATGGCAAAGGGGTTCACCATGCTATAGATCCTGTTGGAGGTAAACATCTGATGAGGTCATATAAGGCTCTGAGAAACGGAGGGAAACTCTACTGTTTTGGCGCTTCAGCAGCAGTTACGGGTCCGAAAAGGAATTACTTTTCTGCATTCAAAATGTGGCGTAGTACGCCGAAATTCAATCCATTAATTATGATGAATTCAAACAAAGCTATTTTTGGAGTACATATGGGTAGAATGGATGAATCAACTGTCTTTGAATCCCATATGATGGATTTAGCGAAGATGCTCCAACAGGGGAAAATAGATCCTATCATTGATAGTGTCTGGAGATTCGAGAAGGTTGCAGATGCTCAACAGCACATGCATGACCGCAAGAATCGAGGAAAGGTGCTCTTAGACTTCTCGTGATTAAAGCCCCTCAGGAACTAACATCGCTAGGATTTCAGCATTGCAGGCAAATTCGATATCATCTGGAAGGTAGATTCCACCAGCGCCCCATGAAGCGCTAACCGCCTCTCCGATCACCTGGTAATGGTCACTTTCAATCACTGAATTCATCGTCTCTATATTCGGCCATACACTGACTGCGATAACCCTTTCACCATCTGCGGCTAATGCCCCTCTCAAACATCCATTCTCTAACGCAAATCCAAGGAAGTTTTCCTTCCAAACATTCGCCATTTCTTCTGTTACTTCATTTCCGTTGGTCTTAACAACCCAATACCTAGCTATTGGCATATTTGTTCTGTGACATTAATGAGTATAACAATTTCGCAGAATAATACTAATGATAATTGTGATTCACTTGATAAATTTATTACTTCTGTTGATTTCAATCACAATCGAACGGGACGTGTTGCACCACAAGCTTGGCACTTCAGTAAAGTAGTTCTATCCTCTTTGATAAATCTTGTATCAGGAGCTCTACATTGATTACAAAGAATGTAAGTTTTCACGTATAATACAATCTTTTCTTTGATTCTCTTAG
The DNA here is from genome assembly GCA_018654845.1 of Methanobacteriota archaeon. Taxonomy (GTDB): domain Archaea; phylum Thermoplasmatota; class Poseidoniia; order Poseidoniales; family Thalassarchaeaceae; genus MGIIb-O2. The sequence continues at coordinate 63,721 of JABIKU010000011.1, forward strand.
GTGGCACACGCCCTTTGAATAATACACGAACTTGCTCTCGATTACCCGATGTTCCCAGTTCGTTTATCAAAAATTGGTAAACATGATTTGCATCACGATCCATCGCATCAACGATGGCTGAAAAATTCCTTAAAATCGTCTGATTTCCTTCAATCAAAATCTCTGGTTCAGGCATAGTCCAGCGTGAACGCTCACTAATATTTTTTGGGATTCGCTCGCGAGCGCGCTCCAATAACGACTCGTATTCGAAGTCAACCATCATCCCGCCGAGCCGAGTTCCCTTTTTCACCTCACCGGAACTAAAGTGCTCAATACCAATCGTCAAATGCTGATTTCGACCAGCACTCGATATGGATGAAGCAGTGGAGGTGAAAATTGCCCGAACTCATGAAGATGCACGGCTTCCAACAAAAGGTAGTGAATTCGCAGCCGGTTGGGATATTTACGCATTGGAAGACACCGAAGTGCTCTATCGTACAGCCACATTGGTTCGTACTGGCTTACATGTCGCAATTCCAATCGGTTTCGAAGGCCAGGTACGAGCACGTTCCTCACTCGGCAAAAAAGGACTGATTCCACCACATGGAATAGGCACTATTGATGCCGATTACAGAGGAGAATTATTTGTTATGATGACATGGATTGGAAAGGGCGATTCATATGTTATTACAGCAGGCGAAAGAATCGCACAAATATTGATTACACCAATTCCTCGCTCGGAATTTATTGAAGTTAATTTTGATGATTTAGGGGAAACTGAGCGAGGTGAAGGTGGTTTTGGCTCAACTGGCCGATTTTGAACTGCCTCTATAAAATCATTCAAAGAATGGCTCTCTGTGATAATTGATTCCCGATGGCTTGATAGATGTTGAATAATGGGGATTAAATAATGCCACTGAGCGTTGATGAACTACGGGCCAAAGTTGAGGCTTACAGAAGTAATGGCTTGAACACTCAACAAATCGCCGATGAACTCTCTCTTTCCCAAACTACGATTCAATGGTTGTCCTCTAGCAGCATCACTACTGATGACCATCCAACCGATGTTCAAGTAGGATGGAGATCGATTGCAGTTCGCGCCAGCCGAATCGAAGCAATTTCATATATTTTCGTTGACATTATCTATGAAGAACTCGACGCTGAAATCGATGCTATTGTCGGCATTAGCATCAATGGAATTCCATTCGCCCAAGCTATTGCGGGTCAAATGGATCTAGATTTGTCGATAAGCCGAAGTATCAATGAGGAGGAGGGTGCACATGTTTCCGAAATTTTTGCAAATGTTTCAGGAAAACGCGTGGTTGTCGTCGATGACGTCGTCTCATCCGGAACTACTCTGAAAAAAACCATTCAAAACCTTAGAAAAGCTGGCGCCGATGTTAAGCTCTGCCTGGTTTTAGCAAATAAATCTGAGGCAAATGCACTCGAAGGTGTGCCACTACGTGGCCTGGTTCGAGTAGTGACTGTTTGAGGGAAACATATGCATTGGGCGGATTTTACCGCACAGCGCCTACATAAAGAACGTGGAAACAATCAAATTTTATGCTCAGGCATCACTCCATCAGGCGAGATACATCTCGGTAATTTACGTGAAATTCTTACAGCAGAAATGATTCATAGAGCTTGTCTTGACCTCGAACTAAATTCCCGATATATTTTCATCGTCGATTCAATGGACCCACTCCGTCGAATCTATCCATTTCTCTCTGATGAATATCAAAAATATATCGGCTGCCCTCTCGCCTATATTCCTGCTCCTGATAAAAATGGACAGCCAGATTCATCATTAGGTAGTTATTCAGAACATTTCCTTTCACCATTCCTCGATGCTCTTCAACAAATTGGTGTTGAACCTGAAATAATCATGAATCATCAATCCTATGAAAACGGTGAATTTGCTGAAAAAATCGATGGGGCAATCAAACATATGGAAGAAATTCGTGAAATTATTGAAACAATTTCAGGTCGTGAATTATCAGACAATTGGTTTCCATACAATCCTATTGGATCTGACGGCAGCATGGATGGCGTCATAGTTACAGGCTATGAGTATCCTTACGTTTCATGGACTGACCGACACGGAATTTCTGGCCGTTCAGATATTCGCAAAGGTGAAGGGAAATTACCTTGGAGAATTGATTGGGCGGCTCGTTGGGGCTTTCACGGTATTACCTGTGAGCCTGCTGGGAAAGATCACGGCTCTGCAGGTGGTTCTTTTGATACAGGCATCCCAATATGTCGATTGCTCGGATCCGAACCGCCAGGAAAAATGGTTTACGAATGGATTCAACTGAAGGGTATGGGACCGATGTCTTCCTCATCAGGAAATACCATCGGTCCAATCGAGGCTTTAGGCCTCGTCCCACCAGAAATTATTCGATACCTAATCGCCGGTTCGAAAGTTAACAAGCATATCGATTTTGATACTGGTGGAGCCCTATTTACGATGGCGGATGAATATGAACGCCTTGTCGCTAATCCTCCATCAGGAGATGATGAAAAATTATCGAAACGCCAATCGATTGCTCGTGATACCAAACTTGGCGCTTTGAGGATGAGTCAAATCTTACATGGTGCTGACCCAGCAGATTCAGTTGCTGGCGTTTCGTTTCGACATCTTTCAATGTTAGCTCAAATAAAATCTAATGATGAAGCAATTTGGGATTCCCTCAGGCAAAGTTCGCACATAGATGGTAAGCCGAATCAAACTCTCATTAGCCGGCTCATCCGTATGAGAAATTGGATTGAAGGACCACACTTCCCTTTAGATGCACGAATAGTTATTCAATCTACAATAACTGAAGAAGCTCAAAATAATCTCAGTAATGAACAAAATTCTTTCTTGAGTGAATTTCAGAAACGAATTAACGATTACGAATGGAATGAAGATTCGATAAATGAGTGCATTAGAGAATCATCGGCATCGATTGAAATTGGTATGCGCCAAGCATATATGGCACTCTATTGGGTTATTTTAGGAAAGAATTTTGGCCCCAGAATTGCAGCATTAATGGCAGAAATTGACAAAGATGAAGCGATTGCAATATTCTCAAATTGAACCGATTGTTAACAATCTCGGCTCAGGCATTCCAAGCCTCATTTCACCTATTGCAAGAACTTCCATACGAGCTCCTGCCATCGTAGTTACGAATGGGATATTCAATTCCACTGCAAGTCGACGCATCATATTGCCATCAAGAACAGCACCACCAGTATTCCTTGGCGTATTAATAATCAAATGGATCTTGCCTTGCCTCATTAGATCTAGTGCATCAGGTGTTTTTCTTTCAGTAATTCGATAACAGGTCTGTACATCTAACCCCCCTTCATCGCGCAATACATGAGCGGTTCCCCGTGTTGCATAGAGTTGAAATCCTAATTCAACTAAATCACGTGCTTGCTCGATAATTGCATGCTTATCTGCATCTTTTACAGTAATGTAAACTCCACCTTCAGTTGGAACTGGAGATTCGGTCGCGAGCCTCGCCTTCAGATAAGCAGCCGAGGCTCGCTCATGACTTCCCATGACTTCTCCAGTAGATTTCATTTCAGGCCCAGGAGCTGGGTCAAGTCCCCTCAATTTGATGAAAGGGAATACCGGAGCTTTGACACAAACGGCTTCGGTTTGCGGTTCTGGCACCGATAAATCAACCAATTTTTCGCCTAATGCGAGCCGGGCTGCAATTCTTGCCAGAGGAATTCCTGTGGATTTAGCAACGAATGGAAAGGTGCGTGACCCTCTAGGATTAACCTCAAGGACATATACAGTCTCATCTCTGATTGCGAATTGAATGTTATAACAACCGACTATACCCAATTCAAGTCCAATTATTCTCGTCCATTCTTCAACTTCAGATATTATTTTTTGAGAAATTGTCTGGGGTGGAATAAAGCAGGTAGAATCCCCAGAATGAATGCCGGCTTCCTCAAGGTGTTCCATAATAGCACCGATCAAAACCTCATTACCATCACAAACTGCATCGACATCTAATTCAATAGCATTTCCGAGATATTCATCGACGAGCAGTGGCCTTTCTGGAGATAAAAACGCTTCTTGCATATATGCATCTAATTGACGATTCGAAGAGAGGATTTCCATCCCTCTACCACCTAATACATATGATGGACGAATCAAGACTGGATAACCGATTTCACGTACTGCATCCCTTACTCCTTCGGGTGTAGTCGCTGTGGTTCCATTTGGCATGCGCAATCCGTTTCGTTTTGCGAATGCCTCAAATCTTTCTCTATCACTAGCTTCATCAACAGCCTCTGGCGTCGTTCCTTCCATAACTAAATCGAGACCCAAAGTTGAGAGATGAGGCAGGTTTGCCGATAATGGTAATGCCAAATTTATTGCAGTTTGACCGCCGAATTGAAGCAGTATTCCATGTGCATCTTCTCTCAATAAAATTTCACTGACCGACTCTAATGTGAGTGGATCGAAATAGAGTCGGTCACTGGTATCGAAATCGGTTGATACCGTTTCAGGATTATTATTGATGATAATTGCTTCTTGGCCAAGATCTTGGATTGCACCTACTGCATGAACACAGCCATAATCAAATTCAATTCCTTGGCCGATACGAATTGGCCCACTTCCGATTACGACGATTCGTTGCTTGGATTTTGTTGCTAACTCAGGAACATAATCAATTCCTACCGAAATAGAACCCCCTTCGTAAGTCGCATAATAATATGGAGTAATCGCAGCGAATTCTGCAGCGCATGAATCTACCATTCGGAATCGTGGATGAATGCTTAATTCGTGACGCCGTTGAGTGACTGCGAATTGATCAGCCCCCTCTTGTAATGTGCTATAACCACTCGAAGGGAATCCTGAAAGTGCATCAGCGATATGTAGGTCATTAAATCCGAACCCTTTCCACTTTCGCATTTCTCCCTCGGGAATTTTCGAAGCGACTAGACCAATTTCACCAGCTGCGCGTATTTCTGTTTCAATTGCAGCCATTTTCTCAAATCGGTGAAGGAACCATCGCGTCACTCCACCGGTTAAATCTCGAACATCGTCGATTGAATAACCGCGGCGGAAGGCTTCGAAGAGCGCGCCCATTCTTCGATCGGTTGGAATCCTCAACCAATCTTCAAGCAGAGCTTCAGGTAATGCTTCAGATGCTCGAGCATCCATTGTTTCGCCACCAGAGGCATCCGCCATAGTTAGCGGACGAGGATGTGGAGCTCCATATTCGAGAGAAGCCCATGCTTTCAGGAATGCTTCCTCGAAGCATCGACCAATTGCCATCACTTCACCTGTTGATTTCATCGAAGTTCCGATTGTGCGATCAGCAGTGCGGAACTTATCGAATGGCCAACGCGGAATTTTAACGACACAATAATCGAGTGTTGGTTCAAAAGCGGCAGTAGTTCCTTCACCAGTAATTGGATTCGGCAATTCATCGAGAGTGTATCCAACCGCAATGAGGGCTGCCATTCTCGCGATAGGATATCCAGTCGCTTTACTCGCCAATGCAGAAGAGCGAGAAACGCGAGGATTAACTTCGATAACTCGGAAATCACCGGAATTTTGGTCTACAGCAAATTGTACATTACATCCTCCTTTGATATTCAGTCGTCGAATTAACTTCAACGCTGCATTTCGCAAACCCTGATGGTCACGGTCGGAGAGTGTTTGTTGTGGAGCCACAACGACCGACTCACCCGTGTGAACGCCCATTGGATCTAAATTTTCCATTGTACAAACGATTATCGCATTGTCCGCATTATCGCGCATTACTTCGTATTCATGCTCCTGCCAGCCCAATATACTCTCTTCAATCAAAACTTGCCCTATAGCAGAATGTAGAATTCCTTGACTTGCAATCTCGACCAATTCACCCATATTGAACGCGGTTCCTCCCCCCAAACCACCCAAAGTAAAGGCTGGTCGGATCAACAAAGGGAAGCCGCCCAAAATTTCTGCAGAGGTGATAACCTCCTCTATCGAATCACAGGCGATTGCTTGGCAAACGGGTAGATCGATTTCTTCACAAACTCGTTTGAACAAATCGCGGTCTTCAGCCTCATCTATGGCTGCTAGATCACAACCAATGAGTTCGACACCGAGCTCATCGAGTGAGCCATCATGTGCCAGTGCCATAGCGATATTGAGGGCGGTTTGACCGCCCATTCCAGCAAGTATCGCATCAGGTTTCTCGATTTCTAAGATGCGTTTAACAACCTCTGGCAATAATGGTTCGATGTAAATTCGATCAGCCATTTCAGGATCATTTTGAATCGTAGCAGGATTAGAATTGATTAGGATTATTTCGTAACCATCGGCTCTGAGAGCTCGGCAAGCTTGGCTTCCTGAGAAATCGAATTCAGCAGCTTGGCCGATTCTAATCGGTCCACTACCAAGGATGACTATTCGTTCTAAATCATCTCTGCGTGGCATTAATTCTCACCTCGTAAATAAGCCTCAAGGCTCAGACCTGAAAGATGTGCACCAACCATTGTAGAAAACCTATCAAAGAGAGGGGCTGCATCATGTGGACCAGGGCAAGCCTCTGGATGAAATTGGACGGTAAAGGCTGGTTTTCCGATTAAATCCAACCCTTCTACCGTTTTGTCGTTTGCATTGACATAGCGGACGGTGAAATCTGATCCTAGAACATTTTCAACTTGTTCTGAACAAGCCCCGGATGGGTGAGGGGCGAGCATTCCTTGATTTGGGTCTTCAACTGCAAAACCATGATTTTGACTAGTGATGTGGACTCTGCCATCCACTAAATCAACAACTGGTTGGTTCGCTCCACGATGACCATAGCGCAATTTGTAGGTTCTCAAACCAGCTGCTAGCCCCATCAATTGATGGCCAAGACAAATCCCCATCACAGGTAAATCAGCTCGAACAGCAGCAGCGAGATTATTTCTCGCATTTGTCGCTGCGCCACCATGAGCTGGATCACCTGGTCCATTCGAAGCGAAAAATGCATCTGGATTCCATTCGAGTATCTCATCGAAAGTAATGGTTGCCGGGCACCAAACAACCTCAAATCGGCGGCATAATTCTCGCAAAATATTGTATTTGATGCCGCAATCAATAGTGGCTAGACGAGGCAGAGGCTTACCATCCTCATCCTTCGCTCCCTCATTGATTAGAACCGCTTCTTCACAAGTCACTTCTGCAACTAAATCTTCTGCATCGGGTGGAGCCATTTTCGATAAGATTTCTAACATCTCCGATTCTTTTTCTGCCGGTCCAAATACCGAAAGAACCGTGCCGTGTTCACGAACTCGTCGAGTTAAGGCGCGGGTATCGACGCCTTCGATTCCAGGGACTCCATGGGCTGCTAGAAGATCATGAACGCTTCCAATTGAATCGCGATGGTCAGGAATACGCATTAGTTGTCGACAGACTACACCACGTGGCCAAACACCAGCTGATTCAGAAATCCCCGCGTGAACGCCGTAGTTACCAATAAGAGGCCAAGTGAAGGTTAGAATTTGACCTGCGAAGGAAGGATCGGTCAAACTTTCTTGATATCCACACATTCCTGTAGTGAAGACTAACTCGCCTTGTGCAATCGTCTCAGCGCCGAATAATTTACCCGAAAATCTAGTCCCATCGGCTAAAAGAAGCAATCCAGGAGCAAAACTAGCAGGTTGATTTGCATTTGAATCAAGTAGAATATCTGCCGCATCGGCGAATGAGGGTGGGTTTTCAACACCCGAAACGACAGCCCCCGGAATAAATCCCCGAGCCGGTGCCGTATCCGACATCAGCAATCCTGCCTGAGAACGCCTCTTAATCATTGAGAAAGAAATCATTCCTCTTCGAGGTTGATAACACGTTTCCCCTCTGCATTCGGAATGACTTTTATCTCTCCACCCGAAAATCTATTTTCGTCATCAATTGGTCCAACCCAAGATTCGAGAAAAATTGCTAAGGCTGCAACTTCTGAATGTGGTTGATTACCGACGGAAATATTGTGATTTGCCAATCTATATACCTCTCCGGGCACTTTTGTTCCACCGACAATAACAACAGTTGGCCTATCGGTAGAAATTTTCGGTATCGCCTCTCTCCAAGGCTCACCATACATAGTTAGATGAACAATAACTCCTGGTTCACCATCACCTGCATCTTTAGCAAACTGACGTAGCCAAGATAGGGGCTTGTCTTCATGACGAGAAGTGAATTTTCCTCCAAACCTTGCTGACACGGAATTCCAAGTTTCAAGGGCAGATGAATCAACTTCACCTGCTAATAGAACCTCATCCGCGCCAAAAGCTCGAGCAGTTAGACCAAGATGGCTCGTAATTCGCTTATCCCGCTCGCGTCGATGACCAAGACGAAGAACGCTCAAATGAGGTAGTTGGATAGGACCCACGAGGCTCATGCGAGAGGCGGCTGTTCATCAGCCTGACCCTCGTAATCGATATCGGTTTGAACTGGAAAAAGGTCGATATTATTTGACAAAATCAATTCCCTAACCCATTGTAGAAGCATTGCGTCGAAGAAGAAACGAGAAGCGAGATGAAGTAATGCGGCTAAAATGATAAGTCGCCCACTAGCAAATAATGCAGTTTGAATATCGACATTACCAGTCAAAATAAGGTGGCCAAATGGCTCTATGATGAAAAATACACCTAATATTACCAAAATTCCCGCGACGTTTGAGAGAATACCATGGCCACGTTCGCGGCCAATCGACATAATCAAAGTAGAAAGTAGAGCGATACCTGGAACGATTAAGCTCAATTCATTAAATCCAAAATTACCAATCATCGATCCTGGCAAGCCATTATCTCCCAAAGCATCACCACCCTTCTGAACAGCAACTAACCAAAATAATACGGCACAAGAAATCATTCCACCTGAAATAACTCCGCGTTGGGTTATCATTTCTCTTAATTCATGACGATCTTTTGGTTGTAATCTTTGTATTACAGATTCCATCATTTCCAAAGAAACTTGGTTAGTAGTATCATCCATTGGAGCGGCAACTGAGGCCGAAGATAAACTAGAATGACCCTCGTTTCGGATATCCTCTCCCAAAACCATTGTCGGATTGCCGCTCCATCACATCATAAAGCATTGGTTGAATCGGTGGGCCAATATGGCGGACAGGAGACCTCTTCTCATTCGCCGAGTTGATGGTTTTCCCCGAATCATGGGTGTTCTGAACATAACTCCAGACTCATTTCACCCAGATTCCAGAGTAAATGGACTGGACGATGCGCTCAATCTTGCGGGCTTGATGATTGAAGACGGAGCAGATTGGTTAGATATCGGCGGAGAATCGACGCGTCCAGGTGCGACTGCTGTTGATGAAGTCGAGGAAATGGCTCGCGTTGTACCAATTATTTCCGCAATTCGGGAACGATTTCCCGAGGTAGGGATATCTGTGGATACACGTCGAGCGAATGTTGCTCGACAAGCCTTGTTATCAGGCGCGGATATGATCAACGACGTTTCATCCTTAGCAGATCCACGAATGTTAGAGGTTGTCGTTGAATTCGGTTGCCCTATTTGCATTATGCATATGCAAGGATTACCCGATAGTATGCAAATTGAACCAACGTATTGTGATGTTGTGGACGAGGTAAGGACTAGCTTAGCTGCGGTGGCAAGGAAGTTGTCTGAGGAAGGGGTTTCGCCAAATTTGATTATTGTTGACCCCGGAATCGGATTTGGTAAATTACTCGAGCATAACCTATCACTATTATCAGCTGGAAGAAACATTGTACCAAATCAAGAAATGTTGCTTCTTTGGGGAGTTAGTCGAAAACGAATGTTTGAAGACTTACTAGGAAGAAATGACAGTGAAAATAGGTTGGCAGGTACATTAGGTGTCGCAGCTATGGCGAAATCTCTGGGCGTAGATATCATCAGAGTCCATGATGTGCGAGAACATGCTGACCTTTTCGCAACCATGGCGGCTATGGAGTGATTTGATGAAGAATGATGATAATAACCGAAATATCATCGACATCGATGAGAACCTTCGATTGATTGGGACTGCTCACGTAAGCAGCTCCTCTGTTGCCCTTGTCCGTGAGCAAATATCGAATTACAAACCCGACCTCGTCGCTGTTGAATTATGCGAGTCTAGATTAAAATCTTTGAAACAACCCGATGATTTGGATAACGAAGACTTACTCAATATCATCAATGAAGGACGCTCATCGATGATTCTTCTCCAATCTGCACTAGCAGCTCAGCAACGCAGGATGGGGATGAACACTGGAGAAAAACCAGGAGCGGAATTACTCGCAGCGATAGAGGCTGCGGATGAATCAGATATTGCCTACGAATTAATCGATCGCGACGTAATTATCACTTTGAGACGCGCATGGAGAAAAATGGGATTACGCGAGAAATGGCGAGTTCTGAATGCATTGCTCTGGGATGAAGAGGATGAAGAGGTAGTCGACATCGATGAACTAGTCGAAGATTCAGACCTACTCAGTGAATTGATGCTAGAAGCGAAACAAGTTGCACCTCGTGCAGGTGAGGTTCTAATCGATGAACGCGACACTTACCTATCTGGGCGCATTCAACAAATTCGAGGTCGTGGCAAGGTTCTCGCTGTCGTTGGAGCAGGCCATATCAACGGAATCATCGAACAACTTGAACTGCCAGTGATAGATACTACTTCACGCTTAGTAGAACTAAGAACAGAACCACCCAAACCCATTTGGCCAAAACTCATCATGTGGGCAATTCCACTTTTTTTGGGTTCAGTGATTGGATGGTTGATTTACAATGGTGAAATTGACGCTTTGAAAGAGACTCTTTGGTATTGGCTCGCAGCTAATGCTGTGCTCGCTGGGCTAGGTGTAGCTCTCGCCCGTGGACATCCGCTTTCGATAATCATTGGAGCAGCGGCCTCGCCAATTACTAGTCTCAATCCGACTCTCGCAGCAGGTTGGTTCGCAGGTTATACTCAACTCAAGGTCGCTGCACCAACTGGTGGTGACGCTGCAGAATTTCTCGCCTTGCGTGATTACGGAGTTTTCTGGAACAATCGAGTCGGACGTGTACTCCTCGTAACCGCATTAGGAAATCTCGGATCAGCCCTCGGAGCGTGGTTAGCGGGCGGAGCAATCATTTCGATTCTTCTCTAAATTTCGAAATAGGCTGCTCATCTGAAAATATTATTTCAGTACTTTTCAAGGCGGCCGCTATTACGAGTCCAAGCAGCAATCCCACCCTTTAGATTGTACAAGCGAGCAGCGTTGATTCCCGACGCAGTGAGTGTACGATAAGCAATTCTCGAGCGTTTTCCGCTCCTACAAAGCAAAAGCACATCACCCTTCTTTGGGATACTCTTCAAAGCCGAACGAATTTTATCGTGGGATTTGACTAAATTAGTGCCTGGAATGGCTCCGGTCTTCTGAACTTCACCAAGGCTCCGTACATCAATAATGAACGGACTCCAACCTTCTGTAATCTTTTTCATCACTACATTCGATTTGATATCGCCGGCGCGTTTGAAGATGCTCCACATAAGGCGCCGGAAACGCGCATCATACAAAAAACAAATAGGCGTCCTTCAATATCACAATATTCAGATATTAAAGATTATAGTCTGACACATGCCCCGGGGCCTATGGCATTGAAGCAATCAGACTCAAGTAATCATATTCTTGATTCCGATTTTTTACATAATGTATCTAGCGTTATCAAAACTCTCGGACACCCAGATCGAATCAGAATTGTAGAGAAGTTAAATGGCGAAGAATGTACTGTGTCCGAAATTCAAGAATCACTTGAAATTGGCCAATCAACCACCTCTCAACATCTTCGAAGAATGTACCGTGAAGGAATAGTAACGTCTCGTCGTGATGGAAATCGAGTGTTCTACTCTATCGCCAGTCCATTGATTGGAAAGATGCTAGCTTGCCTCGAAGAGGTCCAAGAAGAATTAATGAAAACTAAGGAGATGAAGATATGACCGATTATAACGAAGAATTGGATTGCAGTGGACTGAATTGCCCACTACCTATCCTCAAAACAAAAAAAGCGGTTGACAAATTAGAAAGTGGACAGATTCTCAAAATGGTATCCACAGATCCTGGATCATGTAATGATGTAGAAGCTTGGTCAAACCGAACAAAAAACCAATTATTAGAATCAGGAAAAGAAGGAGACAAGTATGTCTTCTATATTGAAAAGAAATGAGTTGAGAAAATGAGTGAAAATGTACCAAAGAAAATGGCGTTAATCGCCTCAAAAGGAACGCTAGATTGGGCCTACCCACCCTTTATCTTAGCATCGACCGCAGCCGCAATGGATATGGAAGTGAAAATTTTCTTCACTTTTTTTGGACTACCTCTGCTGAAGAAGAATCTGAAGACCGCTGTGTCTCCTCTTGGCAATCCCGCAATGCCGATGAAAATGCCATTTGGACCTAAGTTCTTCCAAAACATCAGTTGGCCTATACCTAATCTTGTAACAAGTAACGTTCCAGGCTTTGAATCAGTTGCTACTGGATTAATGAAGCAGACCTTCAAGAAGAAGGGTGTTGCAACTATTGAAGAATTACGAGACATGTGCGTTGAGTTTGATGTCGAACTCATCGGCTGTCAGATGACCATGGATGTCTTCGGATTTGAAAAAGAAGATTTTATCGATGGAGTGAATATCGGTGGTGCGGCAACTTTCCTAGAATTTGCAGCTGATGCTGACATTACACTCTTTGTTTGAATTGTGATAATAATGGAACAAATATCAACTAAAGGAGAGAAGAAAAATGAATGATGATGATGATGATGGAAGTGTTGCAATTTATATGACGTCAGGACCCGCTACACCTCAGCGATGTGCTACACCATTCTATATGGCAAGCATTGCTGCAGCAATGGATAATGAAGTAAGTATCGTTTTCCAAATCGATGGAGTTATGCTGATGAAAAAAGGGGTAGCAGACGAATTATACGCCACAGAAGGTGGCAAACTTGTTATCGATTTCATTCGAGATGCAAAAGAGGCTGATGTAGAGATGTATGTCTGTTCGGCAGCATTACAACTCCACAATTTAACTGAAGACGATTTAATCGAAGAATGTGATGGAGTTGTAGGAGCAGCTTGGATGACTGATGTAGGCTTAGATGCTAATATGGTCCTAATGTATTGAGGTGGAAAAAATGGAAGTTAATAATTGTAGTTTACCAGATGATTTACTCTACCATGTAGATTACAATGTTTGGTTAAGACTCAAGGAAGATGGAATTGTAGAGATGGGTATGACAGATATCGCTCAAACAATGGCTGGTTCAATTATTCATTGTAGACCAAAGAAAGCGGGGAAGAAAATTAAGGCAGGAAAAAGTGTCGCTACCGTCGAATCAGGTAAATGGGTTGGCCCAGTAAAATCACCATTAACAGGAATCATCCTCGAAAGAAATGATGTGGCTGAAGGAGATGCTACAATAATTAATCGCTCACCTTACAATGAGGGTTGGATTGTTAGAATACAACCGAATAATTTCGAGGGCGAATGTGGTTCACTCGTTGAAGGTGATGCTGCCACAGCAGGTTATGCTGAATACATGTCGGAGAAAGATTTGGCTGAATGTATTCATTGTGAAGGGTTTGAAGCTTGAGACCACAAAGGGCGAATGATGAGGATGATGATTTTGCAAGTATTCACACATCCTGCTTGCTCGAGTTGCGGACCGGTCGTCGAATCAGCATGGGAAATAACTGAAAATAATGAACATATAAAAATTCAAACTGTGAGACTAGAGGATAAACAAGGCCTCGCCACAGCACAGTCATTAGGAATAAGGACAATTCCGTCGATTATTGTCAAGATTGATGATGATGAAGTACATCGACTTGTTGGTACACCTAAACCAGGTGAATTAGAAAGCGTTGTAATGACTGTTACAGAAAATATGAGGTGAAATAATTGCAGTCAATTTACAAGGATGCAAAATATACTGAAGTCCCATATGAAGAAAAATTAAGCTTATTTAATGAAGTAAAGGGCGACATGAGATACTCGACTGAATTGTATGGATGCTATGAATGTGGGATCTGCGTTGCCGCTTGTCCATCTGCACGATTCTATGATTTCAGTCCGAGAGTTTTTGCCCAAACAATGGCTAGAGAAGATGTTAATTCATTTTATGAATTACTGAATGATAATGTCTGGGATTGTTCACAATGTTTCTCCTGTACTTGTTGCCCAAGACAGAATAACCCTGGTGGAATCATTACGATAATGAGGGAAGTCGCTGTAAACAATGGTTTGCAATCTGCAAAAGATGCTCTACGGGCGTACTCGAGAATAATCTACAAAGTTATGACTACGGGGACACAAGTCTCCCCTGATATGCTTCAACCAGATTTCTTTCCCGATTGGGGACCAGATGTTCGTGATGTTTCGCTCAACCTTGATGTTTGGCGACGTGCAATTCCACCCGAAACATTACACACGGTAGAATTAGCTTGGGATGTTAGTGAAAAAACTCAGCTTGAACTTTACATGATTTGGAAATTGACTGGCAATCTTGAAATGATTGAAAATGTTGATGAAGGCCTGTACATGATTCTTGAAGAAGTCATGGAAGAATTACTAGACGAACATGGCTATGATATTGATGACTTTGAAAATATATTAGAAGATTAATTATGGAGATAAAAATATGCAGAGCAAAAATCCAATTCAACTAAATGTTGTCAATCAAAATTTGAAAGTCAAGAAGGCAGTAGATAGAGAATTTCAGTTACCAAAAAATCCTCCTACCAAAGATTACCGGAAAGAATTATTCGCGCTAGAAGCTGCGGGTGAAATCGAAATCATCAGGGTTCCCGAGCCATTTGTTGAAGTCGATACAAAATATGGTAGAAAAAAGAAAATTCCAATTGAACACACTTGGCATCACAAATCATGTGGTCAATGTGGCCATATCCCAGGATACTCTACATCGATATATTGGCTCAATCGAGAATTTGGATTAGATTATTACGACCCACGAGATCAAACATCATGCACAGCATGGAATTATTATGCATCTGCTGCATCAAATCCAGCAGCTCAGGCTGCAATTGCGTGTAGAAATTTCGCACAAGCTAAAATTGATGGCTATTTTCCTCTCATCCATTGTGGGACAAGTTATGGGCACTACAAAGAGGTCAGGGCTCAATTATTACACTTCCCAGAATTACGCGAACAGGTTCGAAAAATTCTCGATAGGCTAGGGCTTCCGTTTGTTTTTCCTGAGGAAATAGTCCATTACTCTGAATGGGTACACGTAATGCGTCATCGAATTGCAGAAAAACAAACCCGAGACTTCTCCAAAGTTACCGCTACCGTTCACCCCGCTTGCCATTACCATAAATTAATTTCAGAAGATGCAATTTATGACCGAGACCTATACGATGGTCAACGAACAGCGATAGTTACAGGAGTAGTCGAAGCATTGGGAGCGAAGGTCGCAGATTATTCAACATTCCACGATTGTTGTGGATTCGGATTTAGGCACATCCTTGTCAGTCGTGATTTCTCACGATCATTCGCAACAATTCGTAAAATTGAAAGAATGAAAATAGAAGCTGATCCAGATGTGACGATAACGCATGACACTGGTTGTGTCACCACGCTCGACAAAAGTCAATTTTCAACTCAAGCCCATAATCGAAAGGTAGGCATTCCTGTAATTTCGGATGCTCAGTTCGCAGCTCTTGCGATGGGTGCTCATCCATACCTAGTTTGCCAATTACATTGGCATGGAGTGGACAATGTACCATTGCTCGAACTAATGGGCATTGACCATGAAAAAGCATGGAAAGAATTTGAAGAGGTCGCAGATAAATTACAACAAGACCCGGAAGCATTCCTTACTTGGGAGGATGTTTGAATGAATGGAAAAAATATAATGGTAATTGGCGGAGGTCCCGCAGGTTTAGAATCAGCAGCAGGTATTTTGGATTTAGGTTATAACCTAATTTTAGTCGAAAAACGTGAATCACTAGGAGGAACTCCAATTTCAGCATCATATGCTGCATTGACTCCAGATATGGAAGACACCGAAGTAGCAATGGCTAGAATGGTTAATTCAGTCGTTGGTAAAGAAAATGCCGACATCAGGCTTGGAACATCGGTAGTAAGCGTTGAAGGCTCTGCCCCAGACTTCTTGGTAACTCTAGAATCGCCATCTGGTGTCGAAATCGTTAATGTAGGCTCAGTAATTGTAGCAACCGGATTCAAACACTTTGACCCTGGTCGAGAAACACAAAAATATGGATATTATGAATATGATGATGTCATAACTTTGGTTGATGCTGAAAAAATGCTGAAATCTGGAGAATTTGTTCGACCATCAACTGGAGAAAAACCAAAGAGAATTTGTTTCATCCAATGTGTTGGTAGTCGAGATAGGCAAATCGGCAATCAATGGTGCTCAAAGGTTTGTTGCGGAATTGCAACAAAAGAAGCGATTGAAATCAAACATTTGGTTCCAGATTGCACTGTGATTGTTTTCTATATCGATATGCGTATGTATGGATTTTGGGAAGACGAATTATACTGGAAAGCCCAAGAAGAATACAAAGTTAATTACATCCGAGGAATTGTTAGTGAAGTTACAAAAAGAGGCGACACAGTCGTTGTCAAAGGTGAAGATACTACGATGGGAAGACCAATGGAAGTAGAAATGGACATGGTTATCCTATCGGTTGGAATGGAGCCATCCGATGGAACAATAGCTATGGCAGAGGCTTTCAATTTACCATTAGAATGTCATGGTTGGATTGAGACTATTGGAGGTGCATTGAATACTGTTCAAACTCCTGTTAACGGTGTTTTCGTAGCGGGTGCTGCTGCCGGTCCTGCGGATCTTGAAGATTCAATCTCAATGGGCGGAGCTGCTGCGATGAAAGCCTGTGCATTCGTAAGACGAATATCATTACCAACCGTTTGAAGGAGTGATACCAATGTTGTACGATTCATTAACGATTCAAGAAGTGGTTGATTCTGAATCTGCAGCTGAGTTTTTGAAAGAAGCTACTAAATTAGCAAGCTCAAAAGAATTGGAAGATATTGCTAAAAAATTGTCAACAAAACAACAGTATTTCAAAAAAACTCTTGGGCAAAATAATCTAAACACAATCGATGAAAGAGAACTAGAACACCTACTTAGACGTGTGTTTTCTATCAGTCGAAAATCTCCAAAAATTATCCGCATGATCGGTTTTGAGAATCTGTGTAATTCGATTAATGAATTGTTGTACGGAGAGTATGGAGAATTAGAATCGGGAAAAAGAATTACTATCTTTACAAAATCAGTTTCAAATGTATTAGATGAGCGTCGTGCTATTAATCTAGCGAGTGAATTGCTACATTATTCTGATCCAGAGAAGTATGCACTTTGGACGAATTGGATTTGGGATCCAATAACCGGCTCCGGGGCTCTTCAAATGGTTCTCCAAGAAGAAATGTGGATTCAAGGAGATACGATATCAGATAGATATGATAGCATTTCTTCTGCATTAAAAATAATTGAACACGCGGGTTATTCAAAATCAATTTCAGGAAACGCATCAGGAATGTTGGGGTGTAGCCTATACCTAGCTTGCGTACATGCGGTTTACATGTACACGGTTTTCCGTATGAAAATGTCAAATGAATTCAATCGGATTCTACCCGAACTTCCAGAAATGGTAGAACGTTTACTGGGAGTTCGAAAAATGGAGGTTGACCAATATGTCTGAGCACAAGTACCAGAATTACGTAGAAAAAGAAGTGGCAATTATCGATGGAATCGATGTATCTGGAGCTTGGAACAGGATGTGGGAGCCTCGAGAAACAACAAATTTTGATTTTCAATTTTTAGACAAGGTTGTCGAGTTACCTGGCGGTGTGTCCATGGGGGCATGCTATCAATGCGCACAATGCATTGGTGTTTGTCCAGTAGATAATGTGGGCTCATACGGACCACGAAAACTATACCAAAAACTCCAAAATGGTCACGATTTATTTAATTCTCCTGATTTATGGCTCTGCACAACTTGTAGCAATTGTTTGAGAGTATGTCCAAAAGAAGTTGACATGATGCAAATTATGCCAGCGATTCGAGAGGTAGCAATCCTAGATGGTAATGTCCCGGCTGAACTTCAAGAAATGCTGCAAAATGTAGCTGAATATGGAAACCCAATGGGTGAATCGGCTCGAAAGCGAACAAAATGGGCTAAGAAATTTGAAGAGCCTCTTCGCGATTTATCAAAAGAACCCGGAGAAGTGGATGTACTTTGGTATGTAAGCGATTATTTCAGTTATCATCCACGTGGGAATGATGCTGCAAAAGCGATGACGAGAGTATTCAACCAACTTGGTATGGATTTCGGGATACTTGGTCGAAAAGAGAGAAGTGATGGGGATTCACAACGACTTTGTGGAGAAGTTGGTCTGTTTGAAGAATTAGCAGAATATAACCACGCATTATTCGAATCTAACCCACATAACAAACTCGTTGTCAGCGATCCACACGCTTACAATGCTTTCAAAAATGAATATCCAAAATTGACAGGAGTCGAATACCCAGTCGAACATTATACTCAATATCTGGCTGGAAGAATTGATGAACTCAAATCCATGTTTACAAATGAATTTACCAAAAAAGTCACTTTTCATGATCCTTGTTATCTCGGCCGTCATAATAACGAATACGAGGCACCGAGAACTCTTATCGAGGCAATTCCGGGGATCGATTTCGTCGAAATGTACCGCTGTAAGCAGCAGGGCTACTGTTGTGGAGGCGGTGGCGGTGGCATGTGGTTAGATGGTTTGATGGCCGACCATACCTCTGAACGCCTATCTGAGAATAGAGTGAAAGAAGCAGTAGAAGTTGGAGCAGAAGTTCTGGTAGTTTGCTGTCCTTACGAAGTTTCACGGTTTGAAGATGCTGTGAAATCTACCGGTAATGAAGGAGTGTTAGAAGTTCTCGATATTATCGAAATTATCGACAAATGTATCGCATAAAGGAGAAGGGAATAACATGAAAATAGCAGTATTACTCAAATGGGTACCAGATTTAGTAGAAGAACTTGAAGTCGATGATGATGGTATCGGAATAGACACCGATGACCTGAAATTCAAACTGAATGAATTCGATGACCACGCTCTCGAAGAAGCCTTACAAATCGCAAATGATGGAGATGAAGTCGTCGCTATTGCAATTGATGGAGATGGAACGGAGAAGATGCTTTACACCGCGATTGCAAAAGGAGCGAGTTCAGGAATTCGACTTACAGGTGGCTCGAACTCAAACACTGCAAACTTAGCTGCTGGTTTCGCTACAGCATTAGATGGTGGAAATTACGACTTGATTCTTACAGGGGTCCAATCAGTCGATGATTTAGATGGGCAATTAGGCCCAATTCTTGCAGCAAATATGGGACTTCCTTGTGTATCTGTAGTTAGTTCGTTGAATGTTTCCGGCGGTGTAGCTACAGTCACTAAAGAATATTCAGGTGGAATCGTCGCTGAATTTGAAGTAGATCTCCCCGCTGTTCTCGGGATTCAGGCTGCTCGTGAAACTCCACGTTATGCTCCGGTCAGTAAAATACGTCAGGTGCAACAATCAACTGATTTGGCTGAGAAATCAGTCTCAGGATCATCAACCTCTGGAACAATTATCACAGCAATGTCAGAACCAGAGACTGGCGGTGGGGCGAAAATGCTGGATGATGTTGAAGATTTAATTGAAATTCTCAAAGGACTGGGGGTTTCTTGAATGGCTGGAATTATGGTTATTTGTGAGCATCTCGCAGGAGAATTTAGCGATATCACATTCGAAATGCTCGATGTTGCAAACAAAATTGGAGGCGACATTACTGCTGTTACTTTTGGGTCGATGAAGGAGAAATCCGGAGAATTAGGTATTGCTAACAACGTAATTGATGCCGGAGGAGATACTGAGTATAACCCGGAATCGTATGCATCTGGAGCGAAAGCGGCTGTTGAATCAAATTCACCTAGCATTATTCTTGTCGCTTCAACATCGATGGGATATGACATAGGTAACCCTCTCGCTGTAAATTTAGGAATTCCATTGGCATCATATTGCACAGGAGTTTCTTCTGACGGCACGAATCATGAGTTTACTAGTTCACTATACGGCGGCAAAATGAGTGTTACTTCAACCGCCGCCGGACCAGCGATTGCTCTCATGCTCGCCGGAGCAGGTGATGCTGATGCTGGTAGAGTGAGTGGTTCTCCTTCTTTGAGTCAGGTAAGTGGAGAAAGTTTAGACAGAGTTCGATTTAAGCAACTAATAGAGCCTGATGCTGGGGATGTTGATATTACTCAATCAGAGATAATTATTGCGATAGGACGAGGAATTGGTGGAAAAGATGACATCGAAATCGCCGAAGAACTCGCCGAAGTGATAGATGCAGACATTGCATGCTCACGACCTTTAGTTGATGCTGGCTGGTTACCTAAATCTCGACAAGTTGGGAAATCTGGAATGAAAGTTAAACCGAAATTATACATTGCTCTAGGAATTTCTGGCGCTCCGGAACATATCGAAGGCATGAAAGATTCAACGACGATTATCGCAATCAATAGCGATGAAAATGCTCCAATTTTCGATGTGGCTCATTACGGAATGGCAGAAGATCTTTTCGACGTTGTTGAAGAATTAATTGATGAATTAGAGTGATGATTTTTTATCGTATCTAGTGGTGAGAATAATGTTTAGCGAACAAGAAAGAATGGTATTTATTGGATTGGTTGTGATTTGTGGAGCACTAGCTTGGCCTGGATTTTACAATATGTTCAAAATCATTCGAAAGGGAGGGGAAGTCAATCGTTTTGATAATATTATCAAACGCTTCCTCACTGCTACTATCGATGTACTATTACAAAAACCGATTTTCAAAACTAGACCTTTTGTAAGTATTTTGCACGCATTCATTTTCTTTGGGTTTTCATTTTATTTACTTGTAAATGTTAGTGATTTACTCGAGGCATTTGTCGAAGGATGGACAACTATCGACCGTGGTCCAATATTTGGAACTTTCAATTTACTTGCTGACCTATTCAGTGTATTAGTTTTGGTCGGTATGATTTCGATGCTCTATAGAAGATTTGTAGTGAAGCCAAAAGCATTCGAGTTCAATGACAATGTATTACTCCATCCGAAAGTTGCGAAAGGTTCAATCAAAAAAGATTCTCTTTTCGTTGGAATATTCATACTCTTGCACGTCGGCTCAAGATGGGTTGGAACTGCAATTAGAATGGCAGAGGAGGGGCATACGAATGCTTGGCTACCAACCGCTAGCCTACTCGTCCCATTATTCTCAGATATGAGCCCTGAATCGCTTGAACAGGCTTTCCACATTACTTGGTGGATAGCGATGGGTTTGATTGTGATGTTCATCCCATATTTCCCGCGCTCAAAACACATTCACTTGATGATCGCTCCCATAAATCTAGCACTCGGCAGAAATACGCCAGTAGGTGCTCTAGACCCTGTCATAGACTATTCATCTCCCGGAGCGAGTGGAATCCTCGAACTCCCCTGGCCTCAATTGCTCGATCCTTACGCTTGCATAATGTGCACTCGCTGTCATGAAGTGTGTCCCGCACATGAGAGTGGAACCTCACTGAGTCCATCCGCGCTCGAAATCAATAAACGATATTTGATGAATGAAAGTGGAAGTTCACTCGCTGCAGGCGAAGATATTCAATTACTAGATTCAGCGATTAGTAGCGATGCGGTCTGGTCTTGTACAACCTGCAATGCCTGTGTTTCAATTTGCCCGGTAGGCAATGAGCCGATGCAAGATATCATTCAGATGCGACGGAGCATGGTGTTCGACTCAAATATGCCCGACGAACTAGCTGATACTCTTCGTTCCCTTGATGAACAAGGAAACTCATTTGGTGAATCAAACCGAAAACGTAGTCGTTGGACAAAACCACTTAATATCGATATCAAAGATGCGAGTAAAGAAGCAGTAGACATCCTTTGGTTTGTTGGTGATTTCGCATCATTCAATCAATCTTGTACCGATACCACCCGCAAGGTTGCAGAAGTATTAACTGCGGCTGGTGTTGATTTTGGTATCATTAAGAAAGGTGAGAAAAGTGCTGGAAATGATGTCCGTAGAGTCGGTGAAGAAGGGTTATTTGAATCGTTGGCAGAACAAAATATCGAGAAATTAGCTGGCTGTGAATTCAACAGAATTATGACTACAGATCCGCATACATTCAATGCATTGAAGAATGAATATCCAGCATTGGGTGGAGAATATGAAGTAGTTCATTACTCTACTCTTTTACTCGAAATGATGGAGTCAGGAATTATTAATCTCGATGAAACACTTTCTGGTAATGCAACATATCACGATCCGTGTTATCTCGGCCGTTATAATGGAATTTATGAGGCTCCTCGAGGAGTAATAGAGAGATGTGGATTATCGATTGTGGAAATGCCCCGTAATCGAGATAATTCATTATGTTGTGGCGCAGGTGGCGGACAAATTTGGATGAATGATCACGATGATATGACCCAGCGCCCTTCTGAAATGCGTATCGAAGAGGCACTATCCGTTGGTGTTTCTCGTTTCCTAGTCGCTTGTCCTAAAGATATGACTATGTATTCTGATGCAGTCAAGACAAGCGGCCACGAAGGCGAAATAATCGTCGAGGACATTATTGACCTAGTTTACTCGGCTATGAATATGCAAGTTGAGAAAATGCTGCCATCCAACGTGGATGGGGTTCTAACTTGAATGAGTTGAGGATGCCGATATAATGGTCAATTACGGTTTCGTCATCGACAATCGCAAGTGTATTGGATGCCATGCATGTACTGTCGCATGTAAGTCTGAACACGATGTCCCTATCGGAGTAAACCGCACTCACGTAAAGTACATCGAAACTGGAACTTATCCAGATGTCACTCGTGAATTTAGTGTCCATCGCTGTAATCATTGCGAAGATTCACCATGTACTACAATTTGTCCAACTAGTGCACTATTCACAAGAGATGATGGCATCGTTGACTTCGATGATGACCGTTGTATCGGATGCAAATCTTGTATGCAAGCCTGTCCTTACGATGCTCTCTATATCGACCCTAACAAAGGCACGGCGGCTAAGTGCAATTATTGTGCTCATCGCATCGAACATTCATACGAGCCAGCTTGTGTCATTGTCTGTCCGACCGAAGCGATTGTTTCTGGAGATCTTGATGATGAAAATTCTTCAATCTCAGGATATCTGCGTGATCATGTAACAACGGTTCGTAAACCTGAATCGGGTGCAAATCCCAATGTATACTATGTTGAGACAAGTGAAGAAATGTTAGACCCTAAAGCAACTGAACGCTCCGGCGAATACCTGTGGACCGACCAGGCAGCAGGAGTTGGCCATTATGCAAAATATGCAGATCAACGTCTCGGTGCAGCAGATACAAATTCAATGATTGTACAATTAGCTCTCGAGAAAAAGGCACGAGCTGCGGCTGGAAGAGACCGAGCAATCATTCGAGATGTCATGGAGCGCTTGGACGAGCAAGCAGGGAAGCCGAAACGCTCCTATGACCAACCAGCGAAAGGCATCCTTTGGGACTGGGACGTTGCAGGATATCTCGTCACCAAATCTACAGCTGCTGGTTTGTACATTCTGATGATGCTCGCGATGATTACTGGGAAAATCAATTTCGGCAGCGAAATCCTCATCGCGTTGGTAGCTAGCATAGGATTACTAGGATTAACCGGATTACTCCTCATTAATGATTTAGACAAACCAATGCGGTTCGTCTATGTTCTCTTGCGACCTAATTTTTCTTCCTGGCTCGTAAAGGGAGGATACACACTCGGTGCATTCGCCAACATCATGGTCGTGCATTTAGGGATATTTTTCCTCGATATGCCTGAAATTTGGCATATGTGGTTAGCAATTCTTGGAATCCCTCTAGCTTGGTTGACTGGAAATTACACTGGTTGGTTATTCAAGCAAGCAAAGGGACGTGAAAAATGGGCGAACCGTACCAATCAAGAAATCATTATCACAGGTTCAATCGAAATGTTGGTTTTCGGTGGAGCTGCCGCGCTTCTATTGCTCTTCTCAGGAATTCTGCAATATCTTGCTCTATCCGGAGCCGTACTAATTTTCACCTTCGGATACAAGCACGTGCTACACGATTTGCGTAGTGCTCAAGTGGAGACACTACATTGAGGTGAATGATATGGCAAAAACAATTATCGAAGGTATCGCACAAAAATTGCGAATCATACCAAACCTCGACCGAAATGTCACTGAAGGAAATTTAGAACCTCTCCGAAAATTCCCCTCATCTAATGAATGGCACAATCATATCGAATTAGATGCAAATTCTTGGCCGGTACGAATTGAGAGGAAATATTCCTTAGTGCCAACAACTTGTTTCAATTGCGAATCCGCATGTGGCCTGCTCGCATATGTAGACAAAGGAACCAGGCAAGTATCCAAATTCGAAGGAAACCCACACCACCCTGGTAGTCGCGGGAGAAATTGCGCTAAAGGACCGGCTACAATTAATCAAATTCAGGATACTGAGCGTATTTTGTACCCAATGCGAAGAGTCGGAGGGCGTGGTGAAGGTGGTTGGGAGAGAATATCTTGGGATGAGGCGTTGGATGAAATTTCAACAAAAATCCGCGCATCACTAAAGACTGGCGCAGTCGACAAAGTCGTTTATCACGTAGGTAGACCAGGGCATGAAGGATACATGAATCGCGTCCTCAAAGCCTGGGGTGTAGATGGCCATAATTCACACACAAATATCTGTTCAGCTGGGGCGCGAACTGGATATGCGCTTTGGCATAAACACGATAGACCAAGTCCCGATCATACAAATGCAAAGGTCATACTTCTAACATCTTCTCACCTTGAAACCGGCCATTATTTCAATCCTCATGCTCAACGAATTCTAGAAGGAATGATGGATGGAGCAAAACTCATCGTCATCGACCCTAGACTCTCGAATACGGCGGCGATGGCAGATTATTGGCTACCAACCTGGCCGGGAAGTGAGCCAGCATTATTCCTCGCGTGGGCAAAAATGATTATTGAGCGCGGCCTATTTGACCGCGAATTCATGGAAACTCAGGTTAATTGGGATGCTTGGATGAAAGCTGTCCACCCCGATGAGCCTTGCAATTTCGATCGATATATCGAATTACTAACTGAAGAATACGCTGAATATACACCGGAATTTGCTGCAGAAGAATGCAAGATCCCGGTCGAACAAGTTATCGAAGCTGGAGAGGTGGTTGCAAGTGCAGGAACACAATTGTGTACCCACGTTTGGCGCAGTGCTTCTATCGGAAACTTAGGGGGATGGCAAGTAAGCCGTACACTTCATTTCCTCAATGTCCTGACAGGATCGGTAGGAACAGAAGGGGGAACCTCACCTAATTCATGGTCTAAATTCAAACCAGATCTCTTCGATAATCCACCTGACCCAGATGGCTGGAACGAACTCCATTTCCCACCTGAATACACTATGTCTCACTTCGAAATGAGTCACATTCTACCTCATCTAATCAAGGATGGAAGAGGCTCAATGGATGTTTACTTCACACGTGTATTCAATCCGGTTTGGACATTTCCTGATGGATTTTCATGGATGGAAATGTTGCAGAATAAGGAATCGGTTGGCTGCCATGTCGCAATGACTCCAACCTGGAATGAAACTGCATTCTTTGCTGA
This sequence comes from Methanobacteriota archaeon, assembly GCA_018654845.1. Taxonomy (GTDB): domain Archaea; phylum Thermoplasmatota; class Poseidoniia; order Poseidoniales; family Thalassarchaeaceae; genus MGIIb-O2. The sequence continues at coordinate 89,403 of JABIKU010000011.1, forward strand.
TTATGTTCTACCTATGGGGCATTCAGCCGAGCGACATGACGTCAATTCTTACGCGACGTCCTCGGGTAAGTGGGTAGCATTCCGCCAACCTGTTCTGCGTGAATATGCACGCAGAGAGGGACGGGAAGTCGAATTTACTCACGAAGTAAATCCAGGGGAAGTTTGGGAAGAAGATGAATTCTGGAACGAGTTATCGTGGCGAATCGATGATGGCACGATGGGGATACGTGAGCACTTCATGAGCCCATACCGTGAAGGAGAAAAAATCACTATCGATGAATATTATCAGTATCTTTTCGAGCGTGTCCCGGGTCTTCCTGAAGCCGCAGAAAAAGAAGGTACTGACGCCCTAGGATACATGAGGAAACATGGAGCATTCCTCATTGAAGAATCGACATACAAAAAGTATGAGGAAGAAGGATGGCCTACCCCTTCAGGTAAGCAAGAATTCTATTCAGAAACAATGATTGAATTCGGCTATCCTGAACACTCAATACCTCATTACCGACAAAAATCTCATGTTCACCCAGAAAATCTTGTAGGCGAAAACGAATATTGTCTACTGCCTAACTTCCGACTTCCACAACATATCCACTCCCGCTCAGCCAATGCAAAATGGTTAGTCGAAATCGCTCATAGAAATCCAATTTGGATTCATCCGAAAGATGCAAGAAAACTGGGCGTTGCCGAAGGGGATTTACTAAAAATCGAAACTGAAATCGGTTGGTTCGTCGACAAGGTATGGGTCACTGAAGGTATCAAACCTGGCGTAGTTGGTTGCAGCCACCACATAGGCCGGTGGCGGCGAAATCAAGATGCTGGTAATCGCTTCCTAACAAATACTGTCAACATCGAAGATAACGGTGACGGCAAGATGCGAATGAGGACTGTCAGCGGCATCGAACCGTGGAAGTCGGATGACCCCGATACCAACAGAATTTGGTGGAGGGACGGCGGGGTTCACCAGAACATAACTCACGCCGTACAACCAGATCCAATCTCTGGAGCCCATTGCTGGCTCCAGAAGGTCAAATTATCCCTCCCGGGAGAAGGCGAAGAATACGGAGACATCGAGGTAGATCAACAAAAGTCGTTTGATTATTATAAACGGTGGAATAACTGGGCAAAGGATAGAGAAACTCATCCGAGAGGTGAGCGACGTCCACTATGGATGAAAAGACCATTACCGCCAAAGAAAGAACACTGGTATATCAAAGAGGAATAAATTATGGAATTTGAATTGATAATCGCGATCGTTTTGATCTTGATGACTGCATTTATGTTTGCACCGCTCGGACTAGGTGGTGGAGTTCTCTATGTGCCAATATTCCTATTCTTACTCGATTGGGAAATCCACCTTGCACTCGTCTCGTCCCTCCTACTCGTTTGGATGGTTTCACTGGGAAGTAAAGCAGCCCATAGCAAAGGAGGTTATGCAGTAAAGGAAGTGGGTGACAAAGGAACCGTCGCAGCACTGATTGGAGTGGTTGTTGGGACGATATTAGCTGCTTTCATTATCGGTGAATTGGGCGATGTTCCAATTAAAATTCTCGCATCGATTCTTCTAGTATGGGTATTATACTCAACAATTAAAAAATTGACTAAAGAATTGAACGGCAACGGCAATGGTGATACAGAAACTCCAGTCGTTGAAGGAGAAATTTTGAACGCCTATCGGGCGGGTTGCTTTGGAGGAGGCGCAGCTTCAGGATTTTTAGGAATCGGTGGTGGTGCAATTTTCGTTACAATTCACAGCTCAATTCTTGGATTAAAGCAACACCAAGCAGCTGGAACTTCATTCCTCATCGAGAGTTGGATAGTACCTACAGGAATCATAACTCACCTCATAATCGATGGTACAGGACCGGAAATTTTGCAGATATTTGGGATCTACATCTTACCTATTTGCGGAATAGTTGCAGCAACATCTTGGCTCGGTGCTCAAGTTGCAATCAAAATGCTTCCACAAAGAGTGTTGACCTATCCATTCATCATAGCAGTAGCTGCGAGTTTGATTAATTATCTGATGAATATCAAAGAGATGCTAGGTTACTAATTATTTAGAATAATACTCAGGGATATTTGTCCCCCAAGACACCTCATCCCAAACGATTTCGTGTATATAGTAAAATAACATCTTCAAAGGAAATTCAATAAGAATGAATTTTCCAGCTGTTTCGACTTCGCCAGTAAGAATCCAAGTTACTCCAGCTCCGGTAAGTGTTGCAATTATTCGCCAAACCAAAGTTTTTGCAAAAACTCTACTTCTAGTGTATATGCTCATGAATAAGACGAACAGGGCATTACATATCCTCTTTTCGTCGATTATTGCTTATACTAGTTAAAATGCTTCAATAATCATAGCAATTCCCTGCCCGCCACCAATGCAGGCAGTTGCGATACCATAGCGTCCTCCGCTGCGTTTTAGCTCGAGAGCAAGGGTAAGAACAAGGCGGCTACCGGTAGCAGCTAATGGGTGTCCAAGACCTACCGCTCCGCCGTTAACATTGACAATCCCTGAAGAAATTCCTAATTCTTTCATACACGCGACCGCTTGTCCGGCGAATGCCTCATTGATTTCCCAACGATCGATTTCTTCAACAGACATTCCTGCATTTTCAAGAGCCTTTAGGCTGCTTGGAACAGGTCCATATGCCATAATAGAGGGGTCGAGGCCAACTATACCCCAGGAAATGATGCGAGCTAATGGCTCATCTCCATCCGCTTCTGCTCTGCTAGCTGATTTGATGACAACCGCAGCTGCCCCATCCACAACCCCAGATGCGTTTCCGGCTGTAACAAGCGAATCAGGGCCGAAATGAGTTCTTAATCCACCCAATGATTCTTCTGTTGTTCCGCGAACAAAGTGATCTTCTTCAGTTGCAGTAACAAGTCCATCTGCTGTTTCGACATTGACAATTTCTTCTGCCCATACGCCATTATCAACGCTCTTCTCTGTTCGAGAGTGGGACAAGACTGCGAAAGCGTCGGTCTCTTCTCTAGAAACTCCCACCTGAGCACAAAGTTTGTCACTGGTTTGAGCCATAAAGGAGTTACAGGTTTCATCTAGAAGATTTGTGAATAGGTAATCTTCCATATTTTTTGATAATACATCCCCTTCCCGTGGAGGGCGACCAAGTTTGTATGTATCTCGCATTCCACGTAATACATGAGGTGCTTGACTGAGATTTTCCATGCCTCCCGAAACGACGACTTCGGCTTCACCGAGCATAATCATTTGAGCACCAGATATGATTGACTGAACGCCACTTCCACATAGCCGATTAAGCGTCAACATCGGAACTTTTTGTGGAATTCCTGCATTCAAACCCGCATGACGAGCACCAAAAATCGCTTGATTGCTCGTCTGTAGTGCATGACCCATTACGACATGATCGACAGATTCGGGAGAGGTTCCCGTTTTTTCTAATGCGCCCTTTATTGCAATAGTACCTAGTTGTTCAGCACTGACAGAAGCTAATCTACCACCGACTTCGCCATCTCCGCGTTTGCCTCCAAGCCACTCACAAAATGGAGTTCTTGCACCACCGATTATGACTACGTCTTCGTTGCTCATGAGCGGCCGATTAGACTGACGTTCATGAGGCTAACGATTGGTTTTGTAAATCTGATTCATTCGCCGTCTTCATCATTCATAGTGCCAAGATAATCAGGAAGTTCAACCCCAGCCATCTTTGCCACGTCATGAATTGGTGGTAAACTCTGAACTAGTGAACTGACAAAATTACTAGTTGCAGAAGAACCATCGGCATTATTGCCACCATCCCATACAGTGACCTTATCGATCTTCATGTTGCGAATTGCTTCGACTTGAGCTGCGACCATACTCTCAATCTTCTCAACCATTAGCAATGTTGCTGCTGCTTTCGGATCTCCACCAGAACTTGCAACTAGACCAGCATAACCTGCTGCCTTCGCCTCGAGAACCTTCTGAACACCAGCGGCCTCGGCTTCGTAAATTGACAGAATTGCGTCTGCTTCTCCACGAGCAATTCGGCGTTGACGTTCAGCCTCTGCCTCTGCAGCAATTTCAATTTGCTGTTTCTGAATATTTTCACGAACAATGTCACTAGCACGCAACTTTTCTTCTTCTTCAATGTATTTTGCACGTTGAATTGCTGCTTCAGAAGTAGCTGTTGCAACATCTGCTCGCTGTTTTGCAGTTGCTTCGGCCTCTGCCAAATCTGCATCTGCTTGAGCAACTTCAGCTTTGGCTGCATTCTCACCAGAAATCGCCAGCGCTTCCTGCTGACCAACATAAACACGCTCGTCAGCTTCAGCCGCCTTGCGGCCCTTTTCTGCCTCAGCGTGATTGATTGCAACCTCGATTTCTTTTGTTCGGTCCGCCTTAGCTGAACCAACTGCACCATCTCTCTCTGCATTAGCAACATCGACTCGGGCGTTCTCAACCGCAGTTGCTGCTGCTTTCTTACCGATGGACTCGATATAGTCGGACTCATCAGTAATGTCAACCAGGTTAACGTTGATCAGATACAATCCAATCTTCTGCAATTCTGTGTCAACATTCTTTCGAGTCAAATCAAGGAATGAATCTCGATCTTGATTGATTTGCTCGATAGTAAGCGAGGCGACGGTTAAACGTAGTTGACCGAAAATAATCTCTTTCGCCATTTCCTCAATTTGATCCTGTTGCAGCCCTAGTAAACGCTCTGCTGCATTGGTCATAATGTGACTCTCAGTTGATACACCAATGGTGAAAGTAGAAGGCACGTTAATTCGGATATTTTGCATCGAAAGAGCATTTTTCAAATCGATGTTAATCGTAATTGGTGTCAACGAAAGGAAGGCATAGTCCTGAATCAGTGGCCACACGAGTGCAGCACCACCGTGAATCGTACGGCTAGCCTTACCCTTGTCTGTGCGACCATAGACAACCATTACCTTGTCTGGAGGACACCTTTTGTATCTCTGTGCAAAGAATATCACAGCAGCAAACAATACTAGTATTGTCGCAAATATCATCGTTGTTAGAATCGCACCACTTTCAGCCATCATCAATCACTCTGACCCTCAACAGTGCGCCAAACCTAATCAATGCATTGCCGGCATCGGCTGAAAATCGATTTAAATGAGTAATTCAAACTCGTTTTACAATTAAGGTTGAACTGATGACATCGACCACTTCGACGAAGTCTCCAGTCGCTATTCCTGCCCCATCTTCTGATTTCGCATTGTAAATTTTCAATGCTCCACCTGCTTCTACCTGAACTTGCCCTACATCACCCTCGGGGATACGAAGATAGGTGGTTCCTTGCGAACCGATCGCTTCTGAAATTTCGACATTACCTGAGGCTTGAAGTCCAATGAATAGATGAAATAACTTACCTGTACCATACATGGATGCACTACCTGCGACCGCTCCAGCAATTATCGCTAACGAAGTTGTTCCATCAGATTTCAGAGTGTAAAGACCCGCAAGGCCGAAGAACATCAAAAAAGCCATAATTCCTTGAAATGTTAGAGCCTTAAACGAAGCATCTGCGCCAAGTGCTTCAATATCGGTACCGAAGGCTCCATCAAAAATATCTGCTGCAACTCCACCAATCATCATCAGAGCAAACCAGACAAGGAAAAGTGATCCCCCGACGAGAGCAGATACAGCGAATATTAACTCCATTCCAGTGGCTTCGCCAAAGCCCAATAGTTCGAACACATCAAAGTCAGAGAATGATACCATGATTCGCCACCGAGCCTCGACCATTTCAGGGCTTCGCCGGCATTAGTCAAAAAATGAGTTACTTCGATTGTTTTCGGATTTGCCGCTCAGCGATTAAGCGTTCCAATCCAAAAACAGGGCCAAACATCAAGCCGGTTAATACTGCGGTTATTATCTGGTTTTGAGTCCATACCCAAAGGAGCATTGCAATAATAAATAAAAAGAAAGGAATTAACATTCTGCGCAAAAAAATATGGTAGCCACCTAGCATTTCATATGCAGGATTATTGATTATATCGTCAACAGTATCGCCAAAATCTCTCTTACTGGGCATAATCTCACTCATTTAACAAGCCAGCTTATTGCACCGAAGGCGGTAAAAATAATCGGCACTAAATACCATAGGTTCTTCTTTATTTTAGGGCTTGTATCAACAATTTCTAATATCCCTGTTTCATCATTACGCACTAATGTGGCATTTTCAGATTTTAAATATTGTTGATTGAAATCCTTCTGATGCCGAGATATAAATATCAAGAAATAAATTCCCAGCATCACCGAACCTCCTCCGGTACCTTGCAATAATGCACCAACAATAGCCATAGTTGGATCAGTTAGAAGCTGTTGTCCAAGAAGTAATTGTGCGAAGCCCATCAGCAACCAAATCAGCGAATCGACACGTGCCATCAATCCCTCACAAGAGCACCTATGAAATCAATGCTTTGCCGGCATTTGCTGTATTTCACTTCAAACTACTAGGTTTGGATTCCCAAACAGCCCAAGTTCCTTTTGCTGTTGCAATCAATTTTCCATCCCCGTCAACTAATTCGCCGCTGAGGTGAGCTAGATTTTTTCCACGGCGAATAATTTCACCATTGGCAATCAAATTCATACCAATTTGTGCCGCATTCATAAATGAAACATCGAGTTGGGCAGTTGCACACCATTCTTGTTTCAGGAGAGTACTGACTAGAGCTGCACCAAGTGCGGTATCTAACATAGTCGTAGCGAGGCCACCATGTGCTACACCTCCAGCGTTAAGATGCTCGGCATCGACTGTAGCCATTACAGTACATTTTCCGTTTCCAAATTCACCGAGCTGGATACCCAAGGTTCCACATATCCCTGAAAGTTCTGGACGACTGGATAATTCGGACATGAACTGTGCTAATGCTATTGGTTATTCATTGACTCGGTTCTAAACGCTAACCGATTCACCGGTTTGTACCGCCCAAAGACGCGCATAGGCACCACCCACTTCTAACAATTCATCATGAGTGCCTATTTCAGTTATCATACCACTTTCCATCACAGCGATATTGTCGGCATTGCGCACCGTCGATAGACGGTGAGCGATGATAAGCGTAGTTCGATCTGCTGAAATACGCTCAATCGAGCGCTGCAGCGCCGCTTCTGTTTCGTTGTCGACATTACTGGTCGCTTCGTCGAGGATAAGAATTGGCGCATCCTTGAGAACCGCCCTAGCGATTGCTAATCGTTGCCGTTGCCCTCCCGATAATTTGTGACCATCCTCACCGATATTTGTGTTCCAACCATCTGGTAGTTCATCGATAAAACCTAAGGCTTCAGCAATTCTTGCGGATTTTTCTACCTCAGAGTCACTTGCATCGGGATTTCCATAAGCAATATTTTCACGAACTGTACCTGGAAAGAGAGTTGTTGTTTGTGAAACTAGGCCAATCGCTGATCGTAGAGATTTCAGTCGCAGTTCAGTTACCGCCTCACCATCGATTGAAACTTGACCAGTATTCGGGTCATGGAAGCGCATTAACAGGCGGATTAGCGTTGTTTTTCCTGAACCGGTTGGACCTACTAGACCAACAGTTGAGCCAGCCTTGACTGCAAAATCTATCCCTTGTAAGACAGGCTCCCGGTTAGGATAAGTAAATTCAACATTCGAGAATTGAATATCACCGCGAATATCTGTCAATTCTCGTTCTCCCTCGACAATGCCAATATTCGTATCGAGCAGGTCGAGCACACGAGTGGTCGAAGCCATCGCCCGCTGATAAAGATCGAATGTTTGGCCAAGCCTAGTCAGTGGCCATAGTAATCTTTGAGTGATAAAGACAATAATCGAATATGCGCCAACGGAAAGTTCACCTTCCAAAGCCAACCAACCACCGACCAGCATATTAGCTGTGAAAGCGAATAGAATCGCCATCCGAATCAGTGGTACGAATGAGGCAGAAAGGCGAATTGCATCACGATTTGCATCACGATATGACTCCGATGCCAAACGTACTCGGTCTACTTCACGAGATTCTGCTGTAAACGATTTAATTGTCGTAATCCCTTGTAAATTATTATTCAATAATGCGTTCAAATCCCCAACTTCGCGACGAACACGAGCATAATGAGTGCCGATTCGACTCTGGAAAGCAAATGAACCGAAGACGATTATTGGAATCGGCAAAATTGCGTAAATAGCAACCTCTGGAGCTATCATGAACATCACTCCACCGACGACGATTATCGTCGTCGCAACATGCAATAAATCGGTTGCTCCCTGATCAAGAAATCTTTCCAGTTGATTGACATCATCATTCATTATCGACATCAATCCGCCAGTCGATTGCTCGGAATACCACTGCATCTCAAGATCTTGGATATGCGAATAAGCATCCATCCGCAATTCGTGTTGTGCGGTTTGAGCAAGATTTCGCCAAAGAATTCCGTAGAGATATTCGAAAAGTGATTCGAGCACCCAAATAATAACCGTTAATCCAACGAGAATTAAAAATTGCTCCTTGGGGTCGGGATACCCCATCTCGCCGAGGAATGACTCTTCTTTGTAAGTGACGACATCGATTGCCATGCCTATCAGAATCGGTGGAGCCAAATCCCAAAATTTGTTCAAAATCGAGCAAATTGATGCTATAATCACTCTTCCACGATGATGTTTGAGATGAGATAACAATCTTGGTAGTGGATGACGGGTCTCGCTCATACCATGCCTTTCTTCGCCTAGTGCTTGAATATGACCATCGATAACTTTCTCATGAAAATTTTCAAAGATAATCATCAGTCCACGAATCAGCCCATAAATCGTAGACTGCAATCGTTACTTCGGCGGTTGAATTTGTTCGAACTTCCCAATAATCACCACTGGAAACAAGTTCATCATTTCGATAATCCACCCAAGAAAAATTCCACCAAGTTCCATCTGTCAGTGTCATATTCGTTTGACGATCTTCAAAAATCATCGAAGCCAAAGAAATCATGTCTTCGTCTCCAATCCTCGCATTCAAGGACAACTCGCTCGGATGAACTTCCGAGATTCCTTCAGGCACCCACCCAGACCATGTTCTAATGTCATCTGCTTGCCATGAATTCGCCTCAGGAATGAATTGGATTGGTTGTCGACGCAACTCACCTTTGAGAGTAATCGCTGCGTCGGCGCCAAGAGTGACCGATAACGAAAATTGACTAATGTCACCACCGTACATCTCAATACCGGTAATCATCGGTGGCGCACCGCTCAAAACAAGAATAATTGTGTGCGTAGAATTAGAGCCGGTCGCCACCTGTTCTTGCGAAAGTACATCACCGGTTATCGTCCAATCAAGATTAGATATCTCAGTTGTATCAAAGGCAAACGGTGGCCAAAGGCCATCTGGATTTTCACTAGCTAATTTAGCGATTTCAAAAAACGGATCTTCGTATTCAGGAAGTGCATCTCTACCTTCGAACCAAACATTTCCAACTCGAACATTGGTCGTTGTTTTTCCCTCGACAACCTCGGTATCGACAGAAGCAGTGCCAATTGAATATCTCAAAGCGACAGAACTCAATCCTGCCGAATCATCTTTGCCAACGCTCCAACTAATCTCAGCACGTTGATCGCCAATTTCAGTAATTGAGGTTGTTTCGACCTTCAATTGAGAATGAGATTCAGCAAGGTCGAGAACATCAAATGAATCAGAAAATGCAAGAATAGCATTTAGACTATCGGAGGAAAGAGGAAAACAATCATCTTCGCAAGAATTCAATGGAACTTCGAGGCAACCCGAGGTAATCGAGAGAAGTAGCAAAAGAGAGATTCCTACCGCCTTCACAGCCTTTCGCGCGAGCCCATCTCTCATGAGCCTATGCAATAATCGTCAGATTTCTTTCACTTTCTCCAATCGTCGTCCCTATATGCAACACCCGACGACGACCGGTTGGAAACGGGGTGTTATGATGCCGAGCGATGTGCTGGTCGTCTACAAAAAAAACTTCGAATCAATTCATGATGATGCTCTTGAATCGATTCGACAAATCCTCGACGATTTAGCATCAAAAACCAGTATAAAAGTCGACTATTCAGCTCGAGAAACGGTTCGCCGTGACGATTTCATTGGTCGCGACCTAGTGGTCGTCCTCGGTGGTGACGGAACGCTAACTTCGATTGCCCATTCCGTCGATTCAAATACCCAAGTCATGGGAGTGAATAGCCACCCTCGTGATACTGATGTAAACGGCTCATTTGGATTCTATATGGGTAGTGATGCGTCTCATTTTGCTAAAGATATCGCCAAAGCTCTTGCAGGTGAAGCCATTGTCAACATCTTGCCTAGATTGCAAGCGGAAATAGTTACGACCAGTGGGAATAAAATAAAGTCAGACCCTGCACTAAACGATTTGCTATTGGCGAATACACATCAATATCAACCATCCAAATATCGTTTGCAACGAACTTCAAATTCAGAAAAAAACTCTATAGATAGCGTTCAATACTCCTCAGGTTGCTTATTTTCTACATTCCTCGGCCAAGGCGCATGGTTCCGCAATGTGACCGATATCGAAGGATCCACTTTTCCAATTGAAGAAGTGAACGATCACTATCTCTTCGTATCTCGTGACTTGCCAAGAGATGAGCGTCGCGAAGACGGAACATATTGGGATTGGACTAATCAACCCACGATTTTTACCAGCGATATGCATCGAGGATACATCGTCGCTGACGGTTGGGATGAAACTCATTTCACTCGAGGTGCTACGATTACAGTCAGTCTCGATGGCCCCACTTTACAATTACTGACATTCAGAAGTACAATTCATGACCGTGTCGCGCATTGGATTCAAAATTAATTTCCAACTCACGATTACATCATGAAAATGATAAGGTCTGCCAATGCCCTGTTCACTAATTGACGTAATACTAATTGGACATCTTAAATCAGTGAATATCTTATCTGAGAACCATCTAGTCGAATCATGAAAAAATTTCCAGTCATGCGAGAATTCGTTGTCCATTGGGGTGACATGGATGCACTTGGCCATGTCAATAACACCCGGCATTTACGATGGATGGAAACAGTACGTGTCGATTTTTTCCAGATGCTAGAGATGAGAGTTGAGAAATCTTCAACCCAGGGACCAATTTTAGCAAGTCTAACAATCGATTACCACAAACCCGTATTCTATCCAGGTAATGTTACCGTAGGCACCCGCATCGCCCATATTGGAAATTCAAGTTTCAAAATGGAGAATGTTGTTTACGATGGTGCAGGAGACTTGTGTGCGAGTGGAGAATGCACAATCGTCCTCTTCGATTTTGAAGAATCAAAATCGGTAAAAATTTCTGATGAAATCCGGGCGATAATCGAAAAATACCATTGATAGCTCACGCCTCAACTATACAGCAAAACCAACTTGGTACTTCCCAGCCTAAACTAAATGCAAACCCTAAAGGATTTGTTCAAGGAATAATTTTGTTCTTTCATGCTCCGGGTTGGAGAAGAACGCGTCAGGACTTTTTTCCTCGATTAGGTGACCTTCGTCGAAGAGGATACATCGATCGGCAACCTCCTTGGCGAATCCCATTTCATGGGTCACCACAATCATCGTAATATCTCGTTTCGCAAGATCGATCATTACATCGAGAACTTCCTTAATCATTTCAGGATCGAGAGCCGAAGTTGGTTCATCGAATAGCATGATTTTCGGGTCCATTGCTAAAGCACGAGCGATTGCCACACGTTGTTGTTGTCCACCAGATAGTCCACTTGGATACTTGTAAGCCTGCTCAGGAATCCCAACTCTCTCTAGTAGTTTCAATGCATTGGCCTCAGCTTCCCTCTTGGATTCCCCCTTTACTTTCATCGGGGCTAATGTAATGTTCTCCATGATGGTGAGGTGGGGAAAGAGGTTGAACTGTTGAAACACGAATCCAATCTCAGCTCGAACGTACTTCAGGTCAGACACGGTCGTATCATCGTCAACAGTGATGCCGTCGATGACAACTGTACCTCCACTATGTGGCTGCAGGCGATTGAGTGTCCTAATGAAGGTAGATTTACCCGAACCCGATGGGCCTAAAATAACGATAATTTCGCCTCTCTTAACTTTAATATCGATTCCTTTTAGAGCCCAAAAGTCACCAAAATTGACCTTTACTCCCTTTGTATCAATAATTATTTCTTCGCAGCAATTTCCATCACAGCATTCATCATCACAGTTTTCACATTCACTCATGTTGCTTCGCCTCCTCCTTCTCTGACCAGTCCAAGTCCCTTCTCGATCTTCATCGAGACCCTGGAAAGGTAGAATGCGAACACCCAGAATACTAGGGCGGTGACGTACAGCGGCTCTAGGAAGTTCCCGAGGAAGCGCAAGTCTGTAGCTGGTAAGTCTTTAGCCAGCTTGAAGAAGTCAAGTATGTTGATGATGAATAGCAGCGTGGTATCCTTCCACAGGCCAATGAACACGCTGACGATTGAAGGTAGTGTGGTTCTGACTGCATTAGGCAGTTCGACCTGTATCTTGGTCTGGAAAGGAGATAATCCGAGAGCGGTAGCGGCTTCTTTCTGCCCAGAGTCAACAGCCTGAAGGCCGCCTCTAAGTACCTCTGCGATGTAGCAACCGCCGAATATTCCGAACATCAGAAGCATCCTGATGATATCCTCCGCATCGTAGAATGGATCCATTAAATCAGGCATCAGGAAAACTGCAAACCATAACCAGCAGATTAGAGGGCCTGACCTGACTAATTCGATTAGTGCGATTGATGGAAAACTGAAGAATGGCTGCTCACTCTGCCTGCCGAATGCTAGAACCACGCCTATTCCGAAGCCGAGGACACATCCAGCAGTTGCTACGATGAGGTTGACGAAGAGGCCACCCCATTGGGATGCCTCGATACCGTCTCCAGCCAATTTATCGAGAGTGCTAGGGACAAATTCTCCAGCAATTACTGCATCTCGCATTGCTTGTGGAGCTACTCCGCCGAGTAATGCTGCGAAATCCTTCACAAATTCTGGCGGATTCATAATAAATATCGCGAAGAAGAAGGTTGCCACAGCCCCGATTGCGATATACATCCTCAATCGAACGGCCTTATACTCCTCTGAAATCGAGCAATAGTAGTAGGAAGACCCGTATGCCAGGTAACCCACCAACATAGCCTTCACTAGATTAGTCAGCGGAACTATTCTGTGGTAGTTAATCTCACTAGGAGTTGCCGCTACGAGCATTAGTAATACACATAATACAGTGAATGGAACTAGGAATTTCATTGGTTTTTCACCAATGGTTCCATAGGCACTGGCAATTATGGCGAATGACGGGTAGAGTATCCACCACAAGCGCCAGTTCTGATTGACACCATAGCAATTTAATACATCGATGCAGGAGTCTGAGTTAGGTGCTTGTGTCATTTGTTCGGTCATCTGCTGACCGACAACCAGTAGTACCCTGTTGGCCCAGACGACATCCCAATCCGCTTCGACTAGGACGAAGTGGCTAAGACCACGCACCGCTATGACAATAATCCATGCAGAGAAAATTCCAAGCACTGCGGTTGTAAATGACTTTTGAGGTGTCCACTTAATCAGAGTGGTCAAAGTTACCCACCATGCAAATGTGATGACAATGGCAGATAAGGTGCCGAATATCATGGCATTCAGATAACTTGCACCCTCAGTTTCCCCTTTGGCAAACAGCTCTAAGAATCCGTTAGGCAGGAATCCTTCCCACATGCCCCCGCAGATGCCGAAAACTAGTGCTAGAGAAATCGCCAGCAAAGAGAGTTGAGAATTGTTTCCGGAGTTGACCCAACGTCCTCCGGCTTTGCCTGCGATAGATTCCTCAAGCTCAAGGAACGAATTCATGTTAAGGTCCCTCAAACTCATATTTTCACGCTCGTTACTCTAGAGTTATACCAATTCATCACAACTGAAATCGCGAGACTTCCGGCCTGATAGGTAATTAGTAGTAATATGAATAGTGGAATCAGTTTGCCGACGTTGTTCATCATCACCAATACAACATAGAAAATATCGCTATAGGCGACAATAACAGCTAGGCTGGAGTTCTTCCAGACATTCATGAATTGGTTGTTCAATAGTGGCACCATGCTCCTCAGAGCCTGAGGTAGGATGACCAGCCTGAGTCTCTGGAATGGATTCAGCCCTAAGGAGATGGCAGCCTCAACCTGTCCTCTAGGAAGAGCCTGAATACTTCCGCGAACAATCTCGGCCACTGTCGATGCGGTGAACAATGTCAGCCCGAGCACCATGGCGAGAAAGAAAGGTGTAATCTCGAAGCCAGATCCTGCGGCAATATCCCAAGAACCGGGTGAATCAATAACTCCGTCCCCGTTCCAATCCTTGACATATTCTGGCATTGACAAACCCTTCGACAGGGCGATTCCCGATGCTATGGCGAAACCAGCGACCCAAATGGTGAATCTCTTCCTGAGTCCAGATTCTGAATCATCTATTTGCAACGAGTTGACACCGTCATCATCGATTTTGCTGATGACCGACAGAGCGTATACAAGCAGAGCCAATGCGAGAGCTGCCTCTTTGCCACCTCCGTGTGTTGAAACGAATGGCACTAGGTAATTGATGAAGCCCAATGCTGCTACTATCAACAATAAATCTGCAGTCAATACCTCAAGTCTCCACCCCAATGCGCTAAACGGTCTCCTAAGATGCTCATAGATGGTACTGGGGGAGGCAGTGTTTCGTGGTTCAATCCGGTCAATAAAACGCAGGACTATTCTGAGCAAGGCAAGGGCGACCAAGCCCATGACCAATCGCTGGTATGACGCCACGGTCACGAACCAGATTCCCTGATTGCTGTAGAACACGGCCCCTCCGAAAAGGAACCTCTCATCTATGAACAAGGGGGCTTGGAGACCATACTGGGTTGCAATCAGGAACAGGAGAACGGCAAGAGGGAGGTTTCTGAATATCTCGACGTATGCTGTTGCCATGGTTGAGGCAAGCTTGTTGTTGGAGAGCCTGGTGACGCCGACAATGGTCCCTAGTATGAGGCATAGAACTATGCTGATCAGAGTTACCCTCACTGAATTGATGATTGCAGCCTTTAGGAATAACCATCTAGCGTCCATGTTCGCTACCACCTCAATCGGCCACGGATTTATCTTGAAGGTGTTCACCTTGTCCATGAAGTCGAACTGAACCTCCCAACGATTCTGCATGACCGGATTGGGGTCATGCTGCAGGTAGAGTACTCTCAGTAGTAAGTACAAAATGAATGGTAGGAATGCAACATATGCCAGAGCAGCAGTCCTCTTGGACTGAACTGCAGGCATCATATCCTCCTTAGAGAGCCTCCAGGACCAGTACAATACCGTGATCAGGATAACCGCAGAGAGGAATTGGGGGATATCTTGAGAGATAGCTGGAATCATCGAGATGTTGAGAGTCAGGACGGCGAACAAGACGATTGAGCCTACCGAGATGACTGCACCCAAGTTCATCCTTGAACGGAAGGAGCGGATGTAGCTCAAACTCAGAATCTCGTCCAGGTTATCCTGTAGCAGAAGCACTCCGGCGACGATAGCGCCTCCGAAGAAGAAGAATGGGACCTGCGCCCCGGGAGTCAGTTCAAGGACACTGGTCACTAGGATGTACGAGACGAGAAAACACAGGATGGCAAAAATTGAACTTGAGCACTCGGAGATGAGGTTCCACTCTCGTCTATTCAACCCCCTGAAGAGGGTCGGCATCTCGTTCTGCACCAGTAAGAAGCAAATCAGGATGACCCCGCCGACGAGCAGAACTAGACTATCCATAGGGTAGTACGAGGTATTCATTTGGGTGCCGGCGATTGTGATGTCTCGAGCCATCGTTGAGAGATAACCAATTGACATCTCAAGGAACTTGTTACAGTACTTCCAGAACAGGTAGATGGAGAGGATTGGGAGAATGTAAGACATAACCACAACACGATAGTCACGATAAGAAGTCACGCGGGGCAAAAAAGACAGTAATTTACCCACATCCATGCTCCCCGATGGGGAGCATGGGGTGTAAAAGGTTATTCACACGAAATAATTAAACTTCTCCCGGATTAGGGATTTGAAAAAAAACTCAACGAAATTAATATCGCAAAGTTTCGAAATATCGCATGGAATAATTACCCAATAGCGAAATTGATATTGAGGCCTCTGGGGGAGAAATCCCCCCCAGAGGCTTTCGTAATTCAGACCAGTTTGCTAACTAACTAATGTAATCAGCGCATTGCTGGTGCGTACTGGATTCCACCCTCGGAAACGAGAGCGTTTAGAGTTCCAACACGCGAGATTAGGCATCCGGTCATAGCAGCGGATCCGCTGACACCATCATAGGTGCCGTCGCAGAATGCGTCGTCATAGGCCTCGCCATAGTTGCCAGCAGCTCCTAGAACAGCCTGCATCCATGTACCCGCAAGCGGGTTAGTTGCAGTACCTAGACCTAGATTCTCGGTCAATAGGCGGCACATACCAGGATTGCTACCATCACAAGCAGCAGTTGCAGAAGCAGCTGCGTTTGCAGCAGTAACGCCCATTTCCTCAGCGGTTACCATTCCATACCATACCCAAGCAACTACGTCCTTGAAGTCAGAATCCATGTCGCGGGTTGCCGCTCCTAGTGGTTCCTTGGACATTAACTCAGATGCAATCCAGATGTCAACGCAAGTTGTATCATCTGTGGCGTCTGAGCACATAGAAGAATCGCCATCAAGTTGCCACTTCTTGGCAACCATTGCGGACATATCGCCTGTGAAGGCATCGCACGAACCGTCGATGAACTTGGCAGTTGCCTCAGCAGCGTCAGCCACAGGGACGGAGGTGAACGAGATTCCTCTTGAATC
>JABIKU010000012.1 GCA_018654845.1 Methanobacteriota archaeon
GGAGTAGGCATTGAAATGACAGATGGATAGCCGAAAAGTTCAGTCTGAACATTTCAATGGGCTCAAGCAGAAACCCACTGATATACATGTAAAACGCTTAGATTTGAACGAGTTTAAGTAAGGCCACCCCAGCGTCCACCACCTTTGTTATTTGAGCCACTGATTTTCAAATCAAACGTTTTGTTGTAAAAGCATTTGATTCAGAATTTTCAATAATCCTCTTAGGGTAACTTCACTGATACCAGATACCTTGCACACTTCGCTTTGAGTTCTAGGTGAAGTGCTGTCTTGCGAGGCTTTGTATAGCATACAACCGGCGATTCCAGAAGGTTTTTTCCCTTGCCATGACAAATCTTCCTTCACCGAATCCCAAATGTCTCGAGTTTGACCGAGAACATATGGTGGCAAGCCAAGATCCGAATGAAATTTCTCAAAATATTCTTCTGGACCAGTGATGTGATGCGTATTCATTGTCCGAGCAACCAATCGTATGGTTCTCTTCAATTCCTTCTGTTCCACTTCACTAATCATGTCGAATGCTTCAGCTATTACTTCGATTCTACGAGGGATTTTTGCTTGGCGAGCCGCAATGTAAACACAGGCCGCAGATACACCACGAATACTTCGTCCAGTGACGAGGCCTTTCTCCACAGAGTGGCGGTAAAGTGAGGCTGCTTCCTGCTCAATTTGTTTCGGTAAATCTCCTCTGTCACGAATAAATTGCATTGCTTGAGTCAGATTTCTACTTCGCGAATCTCGTGTTTTACTTCTCTGGTCGATGCGCTGTCTCCGGCGCCATTCACGCAAATTCCGACCAGTCATTCCATAGCGTGCCGCACCACCTGATGTCAAATCGGCACGACTAATTTCAGTCGAGAGCCCTTTGTCGTGCAATGTGAGAGAAGAGGGGGCTCCCACGCGACTTCTATCGGCGCCATCGGAGTGATTTACCCACTCGGCACCAGGATCAATCATATTTTCAGCAGCCACATAACCGCAATCCGCACAAAGTGTCTCGCCGCGTACTGAATCGGTATCCCAAGAATTGGACCCACAAATCTTGCACACTCCGGACATTGCGTCAGTGCCCCGTGCCTTAGATGGGCGTTTTGGCGGCGATAATGGCTTGCGTTGCTTTGTAGATTTGGATGTGCTCTTACGAGCCTCGTTCCGGTTTGCAGTATCCTGTCCCATCTTCTTAACCTGTGGTTGTATAGTGACGCTCATCCCTTTTAAATCTAATGCTTTCTTGTTTCTTCTCTTTTTCATTATTTTTTTCTCCATTTTTTAGTGTTGATAATTTGTTTCTAGCAGACTAGATAGTTGATATTGAATTCAGAGTTATTTAAACTCACAGTTATTTTTCATTATTTTATAGAAAATAATCCTTCGTCACCTTCTTGCACCGTCGCCATTCAGAGTCGGCTGTGGCTGGTGATGAACTAACTCGAACGGCTCTCTTTCAGAACCATGTCGAAGCCGGCGCGAAGTTAGTTGACTTCCATGGTTATGAGCTGCCAATTTGGTATACATCTCTTCAGGATGAGCACTTGAAATGTCGTTCGGCAGCGGGCCTCTTCGATGTATCTCATATGGGTTTTTTTCGGTTTTCAGGCGAAGGTGTTTTAGAATGGTTGAACGGTATCGGTACTCAGAATTTTTTGAATATTCCAGTTGGTAGATGTGGTTATACTCATTTTTTGGATAATGATGGATTTATCATCGACGATATGATTTTCGCTGTTGAATCTGAATCGTCTGTGCTTGGTGTTCCGAATGCAACAATGATAGGAACTATGTTCAATTGGTTTGCCGATTTGCTCCCTAATGATGATTCAATAAAGCTTGAAAACCTCTCCAATGAAACTAGTATTTTGGCTTTACAAGGTCCTGCTACACCAGCAATTTTGTCTGATGTTTTAGGGGTGGATAATGTTCCTGGTCGATTCAAATGCCAAATAATTTCTGAGAATGTTCATGGCATTTCTGGTTGGATTCAAGGCACTGGATATACTGGTGAGCGTGGCGTCGAAATATTTGTTTCCAATACCGACGCTCCGATCCTTTGGGATGCATTGCTGAATGTAGGCGTAGATCACGGTGTAATACCTGTTGGATTAGGTGCACGGGATACGCTACGCCTAGAGAAAGGATATTTGTTATCTGGCCAAGATTTCCTCTGGCCGGGACTTGGAATTTCACCTGATGCAGAATTACCTGAGGGCTACTTGTCTCGCGATACAGCAGAAACTGCGGTGCCATTTGGAATTAGCCTTGGGCACGATTTCATCGGCCGCGCACGCGTCGAATCATCTTTCGAAAATGGCGCGCGCTGGCATGGTTTACTAACCCTTGATCGAGGGCCATCTCCGCGACCTGGACATGAAGTACTTTCAAGCGAGGATGATGATTCAAAATTGATTGGATATGTGACAAGTGGTGGGCCAGCCCCGAGTTTAGGCCGAAGTGGGATCGCTATGGCATATCTTGAAGGGGTTGAAATTGGTGATGAATTATGGATTCAAGCAAGTGCTCGAAGGCGTGTTAAGGTGAAAGTTGTAAAACTACCATTTGTATGATTGAGATAGAAGAGGTGATTTGATGCTGACAAAATTACCTAAACTCCAAGAAAAAGGCTGGGCGAATCTCAATTCAGAAGAGAAATTTTATTTCGCTACGAATGTATCTTTTGCATTTTTCTTAGGGCTAATTTTTATAGCACCAAATTCATCTTTCGTTGGGGGCTTATGCTGCCTCACATTAATCGCCTCATTTGTTTCGACTCAGGTACTTGGGAATGTAGCAAATCCAGAAACTATTGTGGGTCTGAATCAGTTCAATGAATTTGCCGATAATGCCGGCACAAATATGATATCGGAAATAGATGCAGGCAATAATATGGACCCTCAAGATCGAATGGTATCTAGTGCTATGAAAAAGCTTGAAACAATGCTCATTGATAGAGGATATACAGCATCCTCGTTATTGGAAAATTTTGATACCGATGGCGATGGAGAAATCAATTATGACGAATTTGATAATGGATTACTTCGAGTTACTGGTGCGAAAGCCCCAGAATCATTGGTTCGCGCTGTATTTTCTGCAATAGATGCTGATAATAATGGTTCGATATCTTTAGCTGAATTTGCAGCCCTTATGGGTGGGGAAGATGTCGATATGTCTGAAACTTCGGGCATCGAAATTTCTGGGCATAGTATTCAATTATACAATGGCGTTTATGCAATGCAACCAGAATTAATGAATGGAAAACCATGGTTCAAAAATAATTCTGGAACTAGGTTATATTTCTACAATGCAAATTCAGGTGGTGCTCCTTCATGGAGTCTGGATAATCGTGAACAAAACGGGTCAAACGACTGGTACAATGGTGGTTGGACTAGATCTCCTGCCGATGGACGCCCACCAATTGGCGAACGTCGTTTTATTGGAGTAGGAAAAATCACCATCAGACCAGTAGTTGCTCAGATAGATTCCTCTGAATCGGTTGCTCCGGTATCGCCCGTAGCACCCGAAGCACCCGCCGCTCCGGTATCGCCCGAAGCACCCTTCGCTCCCGTTGCCTCTGTATCTGCCGAAACAGAAACAATTTCTCCTCTTGATGAAGCGATTCAAGTTACAGATTCGATAATAATTGATATTCAAGAAGCATTAGCAGACCCGAATACTAATCTCGATGAATTGAGAAGTGCTACAGATGCAAAATTCGAAGAAAGCATTCGAGGCCTACCATATTCATTGAAAGTACCTGCCCGTGAAGTTTGGAAATTGAAGGTTGATGCAGCCTTCAAATTAGCGAATATTCATCTCAATCCAGATAATAATGCAGCGAAAATTGCAGCAGGTGTTGGTCTTGCTGGTGCGGTGGTTGGAGGCGTGGCAGCAGCGGGCATGCGTGACAATGTGGAAACGGCAACAACCACTCCCGAACCAGAACATGAATCCTCTTCTGATTGGCACGATGCCCACCATGTAGAGGTGACTCAGGATGTGGATCCTCCCGAGAGGGTTAGGGTTCCCGACCGGATCACTCTGTCGGGGGAGTCATCCTCTGTGGTTGAAGAAACTGCCAAACATGTAGAATCTATTTCTGTACCATCTGAACCGATTGCTGTATCTCAAGACGCTCAGGTCGATGAGGTGGCAATATCACTGAATTCTATCATCTCAGAATTTACCGGAGCTCGATTCTTAAACGATCAACGTGCATTAGTGGAACAATATTCAGAATCAACCTTCAATTTCAATCTCAGAGTGATTTCTGTGGATAGAACCTTTGGAATCGGATTAAAGGATGAATATCGAGGTGGAAGTACACTCATTGGTACATTAGAGGACGATATCGAAGTCGAAGTCCGCCTAATGTCAAGTGCAGATGCAAGTGCTTATCACAATGGTTCAGAAATTATGATTTCTGCTGAAGTCTGTGACTGGAATGGAATTCGGAAGCGTTTAATTTTGAATGCTTATTGAGCAAGTTCAAACGCTTCTTCAATCATTTCTTCTAGGCTGATAGATGGCCTGAAACCAAGACGTTGATCGAGAACCCAAGCATCAACAACACCCCATACCTCATTTGAGTCACTTTGATTCAATTCGATTTCACAGCCAGTTCGTGAATTGTAGATTCCAGAAAGGTCATGCATTGTGATGCCTTTTCCACTTCCTACCGCAATCTCTTCTCTAGTCAGTGGTGGTTTATCGAGGATTCCACCAATTACTGCGACCAAATCCTCGACATGAATGAAATCTTTGACATTTGAGCCATCTCCAGGGACATTAATCCAGCCCATTTGATGTTCATTTGCCCATTTGTGCAGTAGCCCATTCCCTGGTGGCCCCTCTAGGGGCACTCCTTGTACATTCGATGCTCGAATAACTGAAACTGGGCGATCGGCTTGCGCGCGCTCGAGTGCCATCTCTTCCATCCATAGCTGACCTTCTGCAGCGGTATCACGAGGCGAGAGGGTCGAATCTAATCCGTAGAACGGTTCTCCTGGTTGCCATTGTGGATGAACCCTTAGGGTTCCTACAATAATCAAGTGAAGGCTACCGTGTCTGTCCACTGCGTCAATTATCGGGCGAGCTCTTTCTCTCATCGCAATGTAGGTTTGTCGATCATCTCGGTCGAGTGTATCATCCGAAGATGTTGAGTTAATGTGAATTAAAGCGTTGCACGGAGTCAACATTGCATCAAGAGTTAACTTGTCTTGAATCGCTTCATCAGGTATGATAGTGGCGGACTTGCCTAACATTTCTACTATGTAAGGAGCGACAAACGAGTCCGATGCAGTGATAGCGACCTTCATTTCAACCGATACCGGCTTCTTCCAAACCAATAAGATATTATCGGTTGCTTGAACACTCTTGGCAACGAATGATTAAGGCGGGATTTCTCCCCGATTCATACAACACGAGGGTACTCCCATGGACCAATTACCAAATCTTGGACGTGAGCAAGAAATGCTCACAATAATGGGATTGAATTCTATCGACGATATATTCTCTAATATTCCTGAACATATTCGTCGGTCTGAGCCTCTACCTCTGCGTGCTCCACAAACTGAAGAAGAGATTTGGCACGATGCTCAGCGTTTACTCGGTGCAAATATCGATTTGGATTCACGCCCATCGTTTCTCTCTGCGGGTCTAGCTAGAAATTTTGTCCCAACGATGGTCGGTGCTATGGCAACCCGTGGAGAATTTTTGACATCTTACACACCATACCAACCCGAGGTATCTCAGGGAATGCTTCAGGCTATGTGGGAATTTCAAACGATGATATCTGAGTTGGTCGGACTGCCGGTTGCGAATGTTTCGATGTATGATGCATCTACAGCGGCCGCTGAGGCTCTAACCTGTGCGGTTCGAGTTAACGGCCGAAAGGCGACTCAAAAGGGAGTGGTTTACGTGTCACAATTTGTTCCACCACATCGCATGCAAGTAATCGAGAATTATCTCCAAGGTGCTAAGACTGAAATCCGGATTTTAGAACATTCTATGGACGGTCATCTCGATTTGAAAGCCGCTGCAAATGCAGCGGGTTCTTGCGCGGTTTATGTCGAGCAGCCGAATGCTTTCGGCGAGCTCGATGCTGGAATTTCCAATCTGAAATCAATCGTTGGCGAGAATACCGCCGTCATCGTTGGAGTCGATGTAGTTTCATTGGGATTAGTTGAAGCACCGGGTAATTATGGAGCGGATATCGTGGTTGGAGAAGGCCAACCATTTGGAATTGGACCTACTTTTGGTGGCCCGATTTACGGGATATTTGCCTGTGCTAAGAGATATTTACGACAGATGCCAGGTAGAATTGTCGGTCAAACAGTTGATGTCGATGGTAAACTTGCTTACACACTCACTCTTTCAACTCGCGAACAACATATTCGTCGACATCGCGCGACCTCGAATATTTGTTCGAATGAAACTCTCATTGCTCTGATGGGGGCAATGCACATGGCTCTACTTGGTCCCGAAGGGTTGGAAAAATTAGCCCGTAGAGTTGCCGCATCAACCGAAGCGACAAAACAAGCGGTACTTTCTATTGAAGGCGTTGAGTTAGTCGATCCTAAGGCTGCAAACTTTCGAGAATTTGCAGTAATTTTACCCATAGATGCAGCCGTAGCCGTGTCATTTGCAGATGCGGCTGGAATCAATGCTGGTTTAGCGTTGGGAGAATGGTGGGATGGGATGTCACGGTGCTTGCTCATAGGTTGTGATGAGCGCACGAGCCAATCCGATATTGAGGCACTTGTTTCAACCCTCAGCCAATGGATATCAGAGGTGAGCGCATGAGCGATATTTTCTCTTTTAACGGCGCTAGTGGCGCAGGTTGGGCTCAACCGGATCCGATGTTGAATGAATCAGAAGTGAATGCGACTATTCCCGATGGGTTGAAACGGTCTAAATTACCGGCTTGGCCGAATGCAAGTGAGCCTGAATTGGTAAGACATTACACTTGGCTTTCGACTAGAAATTTCGGCATAGACACAGGATTTTATCCACTCGGTTCATGCACGATGAAACATAATCCGAGAATTAATGAGAGAATCGTAAATCTTCCAGGAATTGACAGACTTCATCCTCTTCAACCCGAACACCAAATCCAAGGTATCCTATCAATTTTTTATGAGATGCAAGAAATGTTAGAAATTTGTTCGGGTATGGACCAAGTAACCCTGCAACCAGTGGCTGGAGCGCAGGGTGAATTTACCGCGATGAGATGTATACAAGAATACCATCGAGAAAATGGTGAAACACATCGCGACAAAGTCATCATCCCAGATTCCGCTCATGGCACGAATCCTGCATCAGCAGCGATGTGTGGATACCAAATCGTCGAAATTCCTAGCCGAGATGATGGCCGAATCGATTTAGAGGCTCTTCAAGCAGCTGTTGGAGAAGATACCGCTGCGATGATGATTACTAATCCATCAACACTTGGAGTATTCGAGCCAGAGATTACAGAAGCTGCTGAAATCGTACACAGTGTAGGTGGACAAATGTACTATGATGGTGCAAATTTCAATGCAATTATTGGCAAAACAGATCCCGGTCGAATGGGTTTTGATGCAGTTCATTACAACCTTCACAAAACTTTCAGCCAACCTCATGGCGGAGGCGGTCCTGGTAGTGGTCCAATTGGTGTTAAGGCTCATCTCGCAGCATATTTACCAACACCATTAGCCGCTCGAAGAGATGTTTCAGAATCTGATCCAAAAGGTGTAGGTGATGGATATTGGTACACGTGGGAAACCCCTGCAAAGACCATCGGGAAAGTCCAACAGTGGCACGGAAATGCGGGTGCAGTGGTACGTTCTTGGGCATTTTATCGAAGGTATGGGAGAGAATTAGAAAAAATGTCTGAGCATGCTGTGTTAGCAGCAAATTATCTTCGTCATATCATTATTAATCCTGATAAAGAGACTTTAGACAGTGTTCATGCGATGCCCGTCAATGGTGTTCCTGCAGACGTTGTCATGCACGAATTCACCCTATCCTTAAGCCCCCTCGTGGAAGCGGTTGGAGTAACTGGAAAAGATGTCGCGAAACGCCTACTCGACTATGGGGTAATGTCCCCTACCCTGTACTTCCCAATGATTGTACCAGAATGTATGATGATAGAACCTACCGAGACTGAATCGAAAGAAGTTCTCGACAAATTTGCCGCAGATTTTCTAACAATTCTTGGCGAAGATCCTGATTTGGTTAAGACCGCTCCACATACTACTGATGTTCGTCGAGTTGACGAAGTTTCAGCGGCTCGAAATCTGATTTTACGTCACCCAAATGGCACTGAGTGAGAGCGAAACCACAAGACCCGGAGTACTCTCGGCAGAGCGTGGAAGCCTCCCTCGACAAAGATTGGTTACTCGGCGAGAGTCGGTGGTGGCCGGCCAGTGAAGGACGGCCTCCATTAGTTCGAGATGGTGAAATCGAGCCGCTAGAACCATGGATATCTACCGATGCAGGTTCCGGCGGTAGAGGATGGATGAGACAACGATTACAACCTGCAGGAAGTAAAATTTTGTTACCGACTTCCTGGTCATTATTTTTCCTCATTTCAACAGCATTTCCTTTGGCATTTCCAAATAAAACTCCAATTGATGATCAAAATCTTGCTATTGTATTGTTTAGTATAGCGTGGATATTGACCCTGGCACCGATTCTTTCGATGAGCGATGGGCTTGAAAATCGAGCGCGAAAAAAATTCGATGTGTATCCATTTGCAATCTCACCATTTCTTTTTGGGATGGTGATTTTTGCCTTGCATATTATTATTGATCCACGGCTTGGATGGATATCCTATCTATGTTTCTTATTTTCATGGAAACTCACAGTATCCAATCTTGCACAATCGGTCAAAACTTCCTCAGGACGATGGTTATTGCCAATCAAAGTAGAAGATATTCCTCAAGAAATTTTTGCAGACGGTTGGATGAGAAAATCAAAGGTCTTCAGAAATGGACCGATTGCAAGTTGGTCTGGGGAATTGGAAAATTATTCCGCTGATTTAGTAGGGATTTCCCAAGGTAAGCACCGATTTATCGCCTTCGTGCTCCGCCATCGAAGTGGATTAGTTCATGATATCTTCACTTCAAATTTTGTTAATAATCACTTATTCACTGAGATTATTTCTCAACCACCACTGACAATTTCGGGTGATGCATGGCCGTCAAATTACATCATAAATTTTGAAGAAGAGTAATTCAATTTAGCAAATTCTGCCTACGGCAGGCATTTGAACTGTCTCTTGTCCCAATTGGCATGGACGTATGTGTTGTCTTGGGATCGAAGTCTGACTTGCCTATCGCCGAAAAGTGTACTGCACTGCTATCTGAATTTGAAATTCCTCACAAAGTTAGGATTGCAAGTGCTCACCGAGCGCCCAAATATCTTGAGTCAATCGTCGATGCTGCAGTTGATTCTGGGTGCAAAATTTTCATCGGAATGGCAGGCATGGCTGCCGCCCTCCCTGGAGTCATCGCATCGATGACTACCCTGCCAGTGATCGGCGTCCCCGTTGGCGGAAAAGTGCCACTTGATTCATTGCTCTCAATAGTTCAAATGCCGCCGGGAATGCCAGTTGCAACAGTTGGAGTAGACCGCGGTGACAATGCCGCTGCCCTTGCAATTCAGATGTTGGCTCTCGGGGATTCTGACTTGGCTCGCCGTTATGACTCGTGGCGAGTGGAAAAAACTGCGAAGGTCATTGCAGATGATGAATCATTGATGGAGTGATTGCGATGATGCAAACCAGTATGTTAATCGATGAAGCGATTGAAGCTTTAGAATCACAAATTGATGATACTGCGATAATCGCTTGTTCTGGTGGAATCGACAGTTCAGTTGCTGCCGTTCTCGCTCATCGAGCAGTAGGAAGTTTGCTGCATTGTGTTTATGTCGACACTGGATTTATGCGGATGGGAGAGTCGGAAGAAGTTGCTGAAATGTTCGCTGAAATGGGCATTGACCTGAAGGTCGTTGATGCGTCGGAGAAGTTCTTTTCTAATTTGGAAGGAGTAACTGATCCGGAAGCAAAAAGAAAGGTCATCGGTGAACAATTCATTCGAGTTTTCGAGGAAGAACAAGCGTTATGTGGCGCTAAGTACCTCGTTCAAGGAACGATAGCACCAGATTGGATTGAATCTGGTGGCGGAGAGCGTGATGTTATCAAGAGCCATCATAATGTCGGCGGTTTGCCAGAGGATGTTGACCTGATTATCGTCGAACCTCTACGTGAATTTTACAAAGATGAGGTTCGCCAAATCGCTCGCGAATTAAAAATAAAATCTAGCGAGCGCCAACCATTTCCCGGCCCAGGTCTTGCCGTGCGAGTCTTAGGCGACTTAACCCGTTCAAGGGTCGAGTCATGTCGAATTGCATGCGATATTGTTGAGAGACATTTCCAAGAAGCAGCTGCGGCTGGAATTTGTGATTTACCTTGGCAATATTTTGCTGCACTTTTACCCGTTCGCTCAGTTGGAGTTCACGGAGATGCACGGGTTCATGGAGAAACGGTTGTTGTTCGAGCGGTGACCAGTTTGGATGGTATGAGTGCACGATATTCGCCAATTCCTCATGATGTTTTGACTAAAGTGAGTACTGAAATCACAAACACATTGAAGGGCGAGGTCAATCGAGTCGTTTATGATATTACTAACAAGCCACCGGGGACCATTGAGTGGGAGTAATTTCTCCACTCACCGTTTCTTATTCAAATTATTTCCTCCTCGAAAATATTGTTAATACAGAATATTTTGATATAATTTTTCACTCATCTAACCCGATTGATTCATGAATGATTGTTTCAGCGGCAGGCTTAGGCCGACATAGCTTAGTTGGTGGAGCGGTGGACTGTTAATCCACAGGTCGCAGGTTCGAGTCCTGCTGTCGGCGCCACAATTTCACACCTTAGTGGAAACAAATTTCTCAATACTTTGACTTTCTTGAACGAACCTGAGTTGCAACAACTAGCATCGAAATTGCTAGTAAGAAGCCAAATCCAGGGGTTTCATCTGATATTGGTGGAGGTTGAATATCAGCATCTAGAGCATCACAAAGGCCATCTTCATCCCAATCTAATGGAACATTATCGGCATTGAAAGGATCCGAGTTACATGATGCTTCATCTTCATCAGAGACGCCATCTCCATCATCATCAGTATCGGAATTATCTCCGATTCCATCCGAATCTAAGTCTAGCCATTCTGAACCATCTGCTGGAAATGCATCCAAAGAATCAGCAACTCCATCTCCATCATCATCAAGATCGTCAGAATCGCATTGCCCATCCTCATCTGCATCTGCAGGAGTGGAATGTGCATCCATCGAATTTGAACCACAATTATTTTCAGTCAAATCCGGCCAACCATCTCCATCATCGTCCAAATCCGAATTATCACCTTGTCCATCACCGTCTGTGTCTCTAGTTTCTGAACCATCTCTTGGAAAAGCATCTTCTGTGTCGATGACACCATCATTATCATCATCTGCATCGACTTCATCACAAGATAAATCTTCATCAAAATCAGTTGGGATTGAATCTGAATTCAATGGGTCTGACATACAGGTTTCTTCTGTGATGTCATCAAAGCCATCACCATCATCATCAGAATCTGAATTATCTCCTAGTCCATCACCATCTGTATCTACTGTCTCATTTGGGTCTTCTGGAAATGCATCATCGATATCTGGAACTCCATCGTTATCCAAGTCCGCATCTAGATAATTGCAAACACCATCTCCATCATCATCACCCGGGACTATATTCTCATCCATCCAATCGGTGTTGCAATCAATTTCATCTGAATCGCTCCATCCATCATTATCATCATCTATATCTGCATTATCGCCTTGCCCATCCCCATCATTATCATTAGATTCGGTGGCATCTAGAGGAAAGGCATCGTCTTGATCTAAGACTCCATCATCATCGTCATCTGAGTCGATAATGTCACATACAAAATCTCCATCAAAATCATTCGGCACCGAACTAGAATCCATTGGGTCGGTGCCACAATCCAATTCATCTAAATCAGTCCAGTTGTCATTATCATCATCTGAGTCATCATTATCTGAAATTCCATCTCCATCATTATCAGTTTCCTGAATCGCATCACATACTCCGTCCTGATTCGTATCAACCGGAACATCGGTGTCGTCTAGTGAATCCGTACCACAATTATCTTCATCTAAATCAGACCATCCATCATTATCATCATCTGAGTCAAGATAGTTGCAAGTGCCATCTGAATCCGAATCTAATGGTGTCGAAGTAGAATCGAGGGCGTCAGTATTACATGATGATTCATCAGAATCAATCCAACCATCATTATCATCATCTTGATCTTCAACTAGATTTGTTGTCGTCCCAGAACCTGAATTTGAAAAAATGACGTTATCGATGTAAATTGCCTCAAAACCTGAATTTGAGGAGAATTCGATTTCTAAATTACCACTAACTCCATTAGTCACTAAAGTAAGTGTTGTCCACGTATCTAGATAGGATGAATAATCTGAATCTATATCATAACCACTAGTATTCAGAATATCTGTATAGCCAGAAGAATCTACAAATCGAATTATTAGATAATCCACAGGATTGGAGGTTTCGTAACCAGTATTTTGTATGAATAAATCTAAGCTGACTATATCAGAAATCACATTGTCTAGTGAAAGAGTGGCGATACCATCAACATCTGACATCTGATATCCATTATCTCCATCGGTGAAGTTTCCAACAGTGCCAGTGTAGTTAATAGTTCCAAAATAGTCACCATCAGTAAGTCCAACTCCTCCAGTTGATTCATAGTATAGAGTGAAACCCATCTCGTTTCCAGTTGTCTGATTATGTGCGACATCAGGTTCGTTTGCATTATTCCACAAATATCTGTCAATACTTTGGTCACCAGTATCTGTGTATTTTACGCTAGAAATAGTGAATGGATCTTCAAAAGAGGTGTAAGCAACCACACCACTAGTTCCGCTAGGACAGCTTATTGAATCCGGCATGCCATCTCCATCGGTATCTGTATCAGCGCAGGGATCATTCGGAAAATCATCCTGCGCATCATCAACTCCATCTCCATCGGTATCATCGGCACTTACTGTGGGTAAAGACAGTAGTAACATCAGAATAATCAGCGAGGTGGTCAAGCGGCGGGGAGTGCTCATGGAACAGCAAGTGAGCGTAGAGAAGAATAAGTCTTCTACCTATTAATCAAAAAATTGACTGAAGTAGGAGTTCCGCTAACCTCTTTGACCTGTTTTCTATCAAATGCCATGGACGCGAGAGCCCAAGCCGATGCAATCCTCGATGCTGTTGACAAATCAGGTAGACTTTATCGAGATTCTATTCCGATGATTGCAAGTGAAAATATCATCTCTCCTTTGGTTGCAAAAGCTGTAAATTCCGATTTACATGGCCGTTATGCGGAAGGATTACCGGGTAAACGATATTATCAAGGATGTGATGATTTTGATACTATTGAGAATATTGGAATTGAATCGGCGAAACGTGTGTTTAATTGTCAATTTGCAAATATTCAATCCATTTCAGGTACTGTCTCCAATATGGCTGCTCTGAAGGCGTTAGCAAAACCTGGCGACACGATTACAGCTGTTTCTACAGCCGATGGTGGGCACATTTCACACGCTCGAATGGGTGCGGTAGGAGTTCGTGGATTGAATGTGGTTACATATCCGTGGGATGAGGAAAGAATGGAGCCGGATATTGATGCGGCGTGTGAGATAATTCGTCAAACAAAGCCAGAAATCGCTTTGTTTGGACAATCAGTTTTCCTTTTTCCAACTCCTTTGCAAGAGATCGCCGATGCGGCTCACGAAGTCGGTGCCAAAGTGATGTATGATGGTGCTCATGTCCTTGGATTAATTGCTGGGGGACAATTCCAAGACCCACTTCGCGAAGGCGCTGATGTCATGACTGGTTCAAGTCACAAAACCTTCCCTGGTTCTCAGGGCGGTTTCATGTTGTCAAATTCTGATGATGAGAAATTTCAAAGAAAATTGAACAATTCTATTTTCCCAGGAACTTGTTCATCGTACCATCTTCATCATGTTGCAGGAAAAGCTGTCGCCTTGGCAGAGTTTGAAGCATTTGGAGTAGATTATGCTAGAGATATTATTGCCAATGCCAAGGCATTAGGCACTGCCTTAGCGGAAGAAGGATTCGATGTTATCGCCGAGGATCGTGGCTATACTGCTAGCCATCAAATCTTGACGAGGCACGGCGGAATCGATTCAGGCGCTGGATTACGAGCTGCTGCAACGCTCGAAGATGCAGGAATTATCACCAACATGAATATGCTTCCAGGTGATACCAAGGCAATGACAGGGCCGAGTGGTTTACGGCTCGGTGTACCAGAGCTGACACGAGTCGGAATGGGCACTGATGAGATGAAAGACGTGGCTCGGTTCTTTGCTCGGGCACTAATAGCTGCTGAAGATCCGGCGTCGGTGAAGAAGGATGTTGCCGATTTCAAATCAAATTATCAAACGGTAAAATATTGCTTTGAAGAAGGGCCAGCTTACCCAAATTTAGATTGAAACCATAGTAATTTTGCTCGGACCTGTCCGGGTTAGGATTATTGGTCGATAGCCGCCTTTGACTTCTATGAAGTCAGTCCAGCCGGTGCCGATTCTCATCGTCGCTATGATGCTGAGCACTGGCTGTTTAGGTTTTCTTGAGGGCGAAGAACCAATACCCACTCCAATTGATTGTGAGCAAAATCCCACTCATGTGAATTGTGAACCGGGAGGGGTGACAGAAGATGATTGCGCGTTTAACCAGATTTTCACAGGTGATGCTTGCCGATTTTTGTTGGCACCAAGAAATCTGTATTTTGGGGTAGATTCTCTTCAATTGGTAGTCGGTATACAGATGCAATCGCTTACACCAAGTTTTGAAGGAGATGGTCCAGAAAATTGGCTGGTAAATCCTAGATTGCCGTCGGGATTAGTGCTCGACCAGTCTAGTGGCGAAATTTCGGGAATTCCTACAATTGCTGTGGAGGAGTTACGTTACACGATTATCGCTGTCAATGCTGCTGGTTCTACTGTTAACACCATAGATATCCTCGTTCTCCCCGCTGCTCCTGATTCGTTTTTCTATTCCACGAATTTAATTCAGTGTAAACTCGGTCGTGAATGCGGTCTCGATGAGCCCTATGTTTACGGTGGTATTGCTGAAACTTGGTCTGCCGACCCTCCTCTTCCAGATGGATTGTCTTTGGATGAATCTGGGGCAATCTTTGGAATTGCAAGTGTTTTGGGAGATTCAAATCATACTATTACTGCAGGGAATCTAGGCGGTTCAGTTAGTGTAGATATTCGTATTATTACATTGCATGAAGCGCCGAATGGATTGAATTATCCCGGCCATCCTTACCATTGGAATCTCGGTGAACCTGTTCAAATTATTCCAATGGTTGGTGGTGGAGAAATCTTGCATTGGTCAATTGAGCCTCCACTTCCGAATGGGCTAGAATTAGTGCAATTAGATGGCTCAATCAGAGGGACGCCTACCGAATTACATGCCATTCGAACCCATTACATTTCAGCATCAAATACTGGGGGGGAAATGACAGTATCAATTCTGATTGAAGTCAAGGATATCGCACCTGTTAATTTGTTGTATACACCTTATGAATTCGATCTTACTATCGGTGATGATATTGGCATTATTTCACCTTCTTGGATGGACGGAACTCCGACTAATTGGGATATTTCCCCAAATCTTCCCAACGGATTTTTCTTTGATTCAACTAATGGACAAATAAGTGGAGTTGCAACATCTATCCAAGATTGGAGCACCTATCAGATTTGGGCAAATAACACTGGAGGATATGCTTCAACAATTATTCAGATAAAAATTACAAGCATGCCGCCAGATCTGATTTCTTGGCCAGATTCTGTTTATGTATTGAAATCCAATGAATCGGTTGGAATTTATGCAACAAATGATGGCCCCGGTATCGATAGTTGGGAAGTTTCACCTCAATTACCCTCCGGCCTGAACCTATTGGATAATGGTTCGATTGTCGGTACACCAGATACAAGAACCGCCTGGGGTGAATATACGATTTGGGCGAATAATACTGGCGGGGCAGTCGGCTTACTTCTTTCAATCACCGTACATGATATTCGTGCTGATCAAAATGATTTATTGCGCGATATGGATATGGCTGATTTCGGTGGTTGGCCTTCGCTTATACTCCCTATTGGAGAATGGTCATTCCCAATTGGGTTGGATGAGAATTCAAATCCAATAGTTTCGGCAAGTCATGTTGGTAAAGGAAAAATACTCGGATATGGTCATGAAGGCTGGGTTGCTACAACCCACGATTTCACGATGCGTGCAATCGATTGGGTTTGCGATGGTGGAACCGATGTTGGCTTGGCTTATGGTGCTGGTTTCGAACATTATGAAGATGAATTACAAGCGGCTGGCTACACAGTCCATCTCTCAGTAACACCAGCCGACCTTTCTGCAATCGATTGTCTTCTAGATGAATTTTGGAATGGTCACGATGATTCCGATAATCGTAATTTAGAACAATTTATGTTGGATGGTGGGGGAATTGTCATGGGTGGTCATTCATGGTATTGGAGCTATTCAAATTCGGATGTTGCCCACAATTATCCCGGCAATAAAATCGCAAAGGTAAGTGGACTTTTCGTCTCCACCTCGTGGGGATATAACGATGTTAACTTTCAGACGATTCCAGATGAATTATACACACCTCACAATGCGATTGAGGCAGTTTGGGCAGATCGTATTGATGGTGTGAATTTGAGTTCATCTGAAGCTGAAATTGCCTATTCTTCAATTTCAGATTGTACTGGAGTGGTGACATTGGATTTTGAAGATTTCTGGACACCACTACGAAATCTAGTCAATCAAACTGGCTGGACTGTGATACCTTATAGTACACTTTGGAGTAATACTGGTCATGATTTGGGAGCCGACCCAGTTGCAGATATTATTTTACGACTAGAAGAAGGATTGGTCAGAAATTTACCTGCTGATGAATTACCTGTTCATCCAAGCCATACTCAATTCCCTGGTGAAGTTCCAGCTAATGCAACTAGGATTACTCGCACAGTGACTGTCAATGGCACTCAATCTGGTCTTCCAAGTAATTTCGGATATTCTGGTGCGAGGTCTGCGATAAGAATGACAACGGGGCTTTATGCTGCACCTGGTGAGGTGATTACAGTCACGATTTCTCAAGAACTCGCCGATTCTGGAATCTACATATTGGTTGGGGCACATTCAGACGGTTTATGGGGCAAAGACATCATCAAACGACATTCTTCAATCACTCGGTGGTGGGCGATTTCCGATCCGGTTTCTGAGGTTGGAAATGCTTTCGGCGGGCCTATCTATGTTGGAATTCCTGCTGGTTCAACACTCGGTGAAATCGATCTCGAAATTTCTGGTGCGGTTCGCGCACCTATGTTTATTCTTGGTGTAACCAGTGATTTTCAATGGGAGACTACCGAGAGGTATAACCCAGCTCCGTGGGCTGAATTGGTAAGTAATAATTTCATTATGACGGTGCCCAGCGGTCAAATCAGAGATTTAGATAATATCAGCGCTCTGATGCAATGGTGGGACCAAGCCCTATCAATGGAGCATTCACTTTACGGTTTTTCACCATGGCCAAGGGTCGAGCGAGCGGTTTTCGACGCTCAGATTTCTGCCGGTTGGATGCACTCTGGTTATCCATTTATGGCTCATGATTTATCGGTTGTCAATGTCATCGACCTCGAACAAATGAACAGTACTGGTGATTGGGGTATGTTCCATGAATTGGGTCATAATCATCAGTGGATGCCATCAACTTTGCCAGGCATGACCGAGACTGGATGTAATTTCGCAAGTGTATATTTAATGGAAGAATTGGTTGGTGTTTCCGGACATAGTGCCGTCGATCCAGTTGCTCGAGATGGTCGAATGAGAAATTATTTCGATGGTGGTTCGAACATCGCAAGTTGGTCGGTTTGGATTGCACTTGACACATTTATGATAATCAAAGAAGAATGGGGTTGGGGAGTGATTACAGAAGCACTCACAGTCTACTACACCCTTCCCGCTGCCGAAGTTCCGAATGGTGGCGATGAAGAATTCAATGCTTGGGTTCTACACAATTCTAATTCTAGCGGTTATAATTTAGCACCATATTTTGCAGCCTGGGGATTTCCACTCACTCAGGCAACATTCGATTCGTTAGACCATCTTCCGGTATGGGTTAATGATCCTCTTAGGGGTGAGTATTATGTTTACGACGCTATTCTTCGAAACGAATCTGCGTCGAATATAACAAATTCAGCGACAAATTTCATTTGGGAAACATACGATAATGGCACCAACACAACTTTGACTTTGTATTACGGAACCATTGATATGGGCAATCAGTCCCTCACTTGGGGTAATTCGGTAAACTTGGGTGATGCAGTCGTCGGATGGGATGATGAAGAATTGACTGGCCTTAATTCGGGTACAACTTATTATGCCCGCATCAAAGCCTCACATGAGGAAGGTGACAAATGGTTCGGACCGGTAAGTTGGGCAACTACGAGCTGAGTTTCTGCAATAATTTTTCGAGTGAATAATCGGAAATGAAACGCTCGTGTAAAATCGATAATGGAATCCAAATCGCCGTATGAATTAGCGTTGCTGCGAAGGCTGGAATGACATCGAGCCGTGCTTGACCATACATCATCTCAGCAACTATTCCGAGTACAGCGAAATGAGCGACATAAATCGTTAATGATAGTCGTCCAGCCGGTTCTAAAATTGCCAATGATCTACCTCCTGTTGGGGGACCTCCTTGGATTTCTTCACCTTCTAAAATCCTGAATGTCATCAGAACAAAGGTACCTGAAACAATGATGAAAGTAGTAGATGCTGGGAAGAATGTTAGAACCGCATCTCCTTCTGGAAGTGCCCACATTTGATTTGAAGTAAATGAGTAAATCAGCGTTGCTGCAGTTATTACAAGTCCACCATACATCATTTTATCTCTAGCATTTGGTTCACTCTCCAGTTCGAAAATAATTGAACCTAGCATGATATAAGCCAACCATGGTAATGCTGGATATGTTCCGTTCCATAGAAGACGCTCAATCCATTCTGTGAAGTTATCTTGAACGACACGCTCAAACCAAGTCCAATCGGTACCAGCCAAATCTCCTAAGAAGTATTGAGAACCTGCGAGAATTATCATTAGCACAATGCGGGTTTGATGAGAAAAATGAATAATAATTGGCGCGATTATCGTAGCGATTGCTAACAATGTTAGAACGCCTGGGGTAAAGGACTCAAAACGTCCGCCTCGCTCGGTTGAAAGCAAGAAATTAACTAAGAATTGGCAGAGAATTAACATTATTATTCGTGGTAATATCCATTTTGACCAATCTCTAAACTCATCATTCGATTTGGCATTTCGTGCTTTCGCACTTCGGTATATTCCCCAACCTGAAATTGTTACAAATAATGGAGCGGCCATCCCTCCGATCGCAGCTGAAACCAATGCAATTGGGTCTCCTACGGTTATCCCTTCGGGAGGTACGATGGCTGCGGTGTGGACTTGAACCATCGCGAGAATTGCAATTGCACGAATCCTGTCAATATAGAGCAATCTCACTTTATCATCTCCACGATTCTCGATTTGATCTCGACGTCATTATCAGTTGTCAGGAGTGCTGATTGAATTGATTTGATTTTTTTATCATCAAGTTCATCAGAATGATATATCGTAGCCCAAAGGTCTCCTATTTCTATTAATTCACCAATTTGCTTCTCGAGAATTACTCCAACACGATAATCGATATCATCTCCTAATGATTTCCTTCCGGCACCTATATTTAGACAAATATCTGCAATAATCATCGCATCGATGTCGTAAATATTTCCTGAAGATTCAGCAAATATATCGGTTGTTTTTAGGTTCGAATCTAATAACCCCAAAGAACTGTACAAAGTAGTATCTGTGAGGAAATTCTCGGGTTTTCCTCCTTGATATTCGACCATTTCAAGGAATTTATTGAAAGCACTGCCGTCGTTAAGACTGTCGTGGATAATCACCGCTCCATGATTCTCATCCATTGCAATTCCTGCTGAATACAATAATACTCCACCTTGAACACAAACTAATTCTTCCAAATCAAGTGGACCTCTCCCACAGAGAGTTTCTACTGATTCGACGATTTCTAGAGCATTTCCTACAGCGCAGCCTAAAGGTGTATTCATTTCAGATAATATCGATGTGGTTCTAATTCCCAATTCATTCGCGATTGCACTCATTGAGTGAGCGAGTTTTGTAGCTTCAGATCGCTCGTTCATGAAGGCAGCACGGCCAAATTTCACATCGAGAACCAGAGCAGCTAAGCCTTCAGCAGCCTTTTTTGAAACGATTGAAGAAGTGATTAATGGAATCGAAGCGATTGTTCCAGTTACATCTCGCAGAGCGTATAACCGTCGGTCGGCTGGAACCAAATCATTGGTCTGACCAACTATTGCAACACCGATTTTTTCGATTTGTTCATAAAGTTCCGTAATCGATAAATCGACTCTAAATCCAGGAATGCTTTCCAATTTATCTAGAGTTCCTCCCGTATGCCCCAATCCTCGTCCGGAAATCATCGGAACTTTGAGTCCGCAAGCAGCGAGGGCGGGAGCGAGTGGAATCGAAACTTTATCTCCAACTCCGCCAGTTGAATGTTTGTCAACGACAAGATTCGCCCATTCGGCTGGCCATTCCAACCTTTTTCCTGAATCACGCATCGATTTTGTTAATTCGATTGTTTGAGCATCACTGAGCCCATCGGTGAAAATTTGTTTTAACCATTCGACAACGACTTCATCTTCTAGTTTACCTGTAACAATTCCGTTTACGAATTCAGAAATTGATTCCATCACTTATTCTCTCCGAGAATTTTGTGAGCCTCTTCAATTGAATGACCTTGGTCTAGTAGGAATTGAACCTCGTCACGAGTTGCATTTTCAAAACCAAAACCATCGAGATTTATTTTCCCATGTGCGCCATCATCCTTTCCTTGTTTACGTGCGCGTACATCCTCTCGCTCATCATCGAAACTGGTACCGCTTAGAATCGCCTTCGATGACGAAGGGTCTTCAAATACGTAACCAGAATCGTCGTAAAGGACATCTTCTGTTCGTTTTTTTGGCGATAAAAACATTGACGCAGCAGCAATTGCGACAGAAACTCCTGAAATTATCATCAGATAAAGTAAGGCTCTTGCTCCTGGTTGAGCTAGTGGATCTTCACGAATATTGACGAAACCCCCCTCCTCATCCGGCTCTATTGGTTCGGTTCCATTACCATTTTCTCCACCATCTGTATTATTGATGACAGGATTTTCAGAACAACCATATTGCTCACCGTCTGGTATTCCATTTTCATCGACATCTACTGAATTCATTGCAATTGATGGTGCTCGTAACAAGCTCTGAGCAAATTCAATTTCTTCTCCATCAATAATGCAATCTCCATCTGTATCAGCAACACCTGGATTCCCCCCCAATTGAAATTCTTGTAAATTATTCAATCCATCATTATCGGGGTCCATTGATTGCTCGCTCAATGCTGTGCCGATTACTGCAGCACTATGTCTGTCTAAGCCGTACATCACTTCCCAAGAGTCTGGTAGTAAATCACCATCCGAATCTGTCGAATCATCCAATCGATTCCAATCAATTTCGAACGATTCGCTAAATATCGTAGCTAATTCTGAAGATTCCGCGACGATACTCATCTCGCGGTTTCGCAACATCGAACTTGAACCCCAATTCATGCTTCCAACCAATACTGTATCATCGTCGACAAGCATGCCTTTATTGTGCAATTTCCAAATATCAGCCGCTGTCGACATTAATCTGGCAGTGATATCTAATCCTTGGGATTGATTCCAATCGGTATTGAATAAATTTACAGCATCGCGAATATCTTCGCTTTCATCAGCATAATATGCATTCAGAAGAATGCGAATTTCGACTCCGCGAACAGCGGCGTCGTGTAGAGCTGCAAGTATCGGGTTTTCGGCTCCAAATCCCCAATACCAATCCATATCGAGATATTGTACCGAAATACGAATTGATTCATCGGCTGAATTAATTTCTGAGATTAGCCCACCTACACAGTCGTCGGGGCACGTCAATAATTTCGTTTGGAAACTAGTGGTAGTATCTGGGATTGGAGCAAGGGTTGGAGTTATTGTAGGGGAGGGGAGTGCCCATCCCGCATCTGGTGAATATTGAGATGAATGTTCTACGATATGAAGGTGATTTGAATTCTCATCCCAAGCCATTCTCGACAAGATTAGTTGTGCCATTGGCGCGGAATCAAGGAATAATGACCATTCTCTATTGCCGGATGATCCAGTTGGGGGTAAACTAGAATCTTTCCAATTTCCCGAAGATATCCAAATGCTTTCACCATCTTTTACTGCTACTTTGCTGTGAATAAATGCATATGGTGCGCTGATTTCTGAGGGTGTTATCATCCAATAGACAATAGCGCCAGATTCACTCAATATATGTGCGTGTCCACGTTGATTTTCTTTTGTTTCAGAATCATCCAAAATTCCTTCTTCCAACAAAATGGTAACTTCTACTCCTCTCTCAATCGTTTCTAATAGTGCATTTGTCAGGTCCGGGCTCATCGATTCGTAGATGCTAAGGTGGATTGATTGTTCAGCGCTTTCTAGCCAACCGAGTAGTTCTGAAAGTGCTGTTCCTGGACTAATTGACGCTGATGCAGCCATATTTGGGTGGGCTGCGATTTCTCCGCCATCACAAAATATCGAGGCCCCAATTCTGACCCATCGCTCTTCCCAGTCCGCTGAACTATCTGTGTCAGTACCACTAGTGCACCCATCCCCTCTAATCAAAATTAAGCCGGGTGAGCCATCTCCTGGAACGGATATTGCAGGTCCAGACCAGCCTTCAGTTTCGGTAATACCTCCCCCGAAAACAATTGAATCAGCAACAATTCCACCTGGGG
The DNA here is from genome assembly GCA_018654845.1 of Methanobacteriota archaeon. Taxonomy (GTDB): domain Archaea; phylum Thermoplasmatota; class Poseidoniia; order Poseidoniales; family Thalassarchaeaceae; genus MGIIb-O2. The sequence goes on from JABIKU010000012.1 coordinate 23,070, forward strand.
TTTTCAGCTGAAGTGCGCTACCAGAATCTACCAACCAAGGCATGTTGTTGAGAATGATATTCCCGTCTTGGGCAACAATTCCTCCATCTTCTAGAAGATTCGCTGGATTTTCTGTAAGAACTAATGATTGGCCGGCTCCGAGAGTAAATTCGTTGAATTTTGAAATCCATGGATCCGATGATCTAATCCTCTCAATTGTCCAATCCCCAAGTTCGACATCTACACTTCCGAAATTCGTAATTTCAAACCAATCATTTTGGCGTTCAGGCACTTCTGAAGGCATGATTCGCGTGAATTTTATATTTTGTTCATCAACATTGGATGTATTGATTGTCTGATGCTGTTGTTCGAGTTTACTCTCACTCAATGGACTAATCATCATTATTATTAGAATACCAAAAATCAGACCTGCTAATATTCGCTTTCGACACATCTGCATCATTCATCCAGTCGTCCAAAAGGATTGAACCCTTTGGGTCGATGTATTCCGTTCGGCATAGCCGGACGAAAATTACTATTCCTCTTTATTCTTCGAGTTAGATTCCAATAATTTCTTGGAACCGGTCACTATCATTGCTATACCGATAATATAGATTAAAACCGCTACATAATCGATATA
>JABIKU010000013.1 GCA_018654845.1 Methanobacteriota archaeon
AATATCGTAGGTAGTGATTGTAATGCTATTAATTCCGGTAAATTTGCAATAACTCCACTTTCTGCTTGGCCAGCAAATCATCCTTTGGGACTATCCATTGATTTTCTGCAAGCGGCTGCTCAAAGTGGCGATGATGGTCTTCCGTCGTGGCTTGAATGAAGCAATTATTGAAAATCAATCTTTCTTATCTAGGAAATGATGAACAATTGTGATGCACGAATGTCCTTGTAACCATTTCTTTCCGAGAGAAATTCTCGGTAGGTGTGCCATTAATTTTTGTTCTTCATCAGTAAAAATTCGATCATCTGAAAGAATGAAACCAATTCTTTCACTCTTCTCAATATTTTCAATCGGCTCTCCTTCTGCATCGAGAACGTATAGAGTGACATCCTCTCTTTTCCAATCTGCTAATGTCGTTGTTAGATTTCCACCGGTGTCAAAGATGCCTTGTGTGACTTGATCGAAAACTCCGATTGGTTTCGCTGGTCGTTTGAGTATTGCTTTGATTTGACCTGCTATGGAACGCTCATCGCATCTAACTCCTGCAAGCGTTTCACCATTGAACCAAATACGTCTACTCGGACCCGGTCCGCCTTCGAGATGGAGAGTGATATGGCTATCTGTTCTGATTCCATGAGAAAGAAAAAGAGCAGAGTTAACCGCTCTTAGAAGAACATCTAATCTGCCGCTTCCACCAGATAAATCGTTTAGATTCAATTTGCCCGAACTCGGCGCTCTGTGTCCGATAATGGCGAAGCGCCGTTGCATCAAATCACAATCCAAGATCTAGACCATCGACATCCATCATCGATTGCATTTGACGGCGCATTTTCCTGTCACCTTTGATTCCTTTCATCATTTTTCGAGATCGATTCCATTGTGCAAGCAAATCTTTCACATCTTTTTCTGTGCATCCTGAACCGCGAGCAATACGTCGAATCCTACTTTGTTTTAGCAAAAGTGGTTCGTCTTTTTCTTGCTGAGTCATAGAATCCATAATTGTTTGAAAACGAGTCAAATTTTCCTGCATTTGCTTCTTTTGTCCTCGGCTCATGCTTCCCATTCCGCCAAACATAGTATCTGGTAAATGTGACATTAACTTGTCGACAGTACCGATTTTTGACATCATTTGCATCTGTGCATACATGTCTGTGAGAGTAAATCGGCCTGACATTAATCTCTGTGTAAGCCGCATTGCTTCGGCTTCATCCATATCTCCTGGAGCAAGATCGATGAGGCCCTTGATATCTCCCATTCCGAGAAGCCGAGAGATGAAACGATCTGATTCGAATTTTTCTAAATCTTTGACTTGCTCTCCCTCTCCAACGAAAATCAAAGGCGCGCCGGTTGTTGCAACTGCGGAGAGGGCTCCACCACCCCTGGCAGTTCCGTCTAATTTTGTGACTATTGTTCCTGTAACGCCTACAAGGTCATGGAAGGTTTGTGCGACAGGTCCGGCAGCTTGACCAACTTGTGCATCGATAACGAGGAATCTTTCTGTAGCTTTTGCAATTTCAGCAATATTGACTAATTCCTCACGTAATTCTTCATCGAGACTGTCTCTTCCTGCAGTATCGATAATGACAATATCAGCATGACCAACTTCTCGTAATCCATTTTTGACAATCTGTACAGCATCACTAGCCTCTGGCTCACCATAAACATCGACATTTGTCCCTTCGAGTAATTGGCAAAGTTGTGCATAAGCACCCGGTCTGTGGACATCTGCTTCGATGACTGCAACTTTGACGCCGTGACGACGCCTCCACCAATCTGCTAGTTTTGCTGTGGTAGTAGTTTTTCCTTGACCGTATAGTCCTACCATCAGAATTGTTTCATTATGGGGGCGAACATCGCGTGGAGGACCCAATATACGAACCAATTCTGAATAAATCAAATTCATAGCATGGGTTTCGAGTTTCAAACCAGGTCGAGGTTCTTCCTCGAGCAGGCTGCGCTCGATGCGTTCGGTGATCTCCTTGGTCGATCGAACATTGAAATCCGCTTCAAGCAAAGCGCGACGAAGAGCCCGAGACAATTCTTTGACAGTATCTTCGTCGACCTTCCTCTTTCCCTTCAAAAGTCCGACCGAGGACAAGATTTTGTTCTTGAGACCCTCGAGTGCCATGGGTGTGGGTCATGTTCGGCATGTTTGAACGTTATTAGGGTCGGTGGACTGAAAAGTGCAGCGCCATGGCCAATCGTGGCTGTAGAGTTACCCTTGTTGCATATGCAACTTGCTTTTGCTATCGGTTTAGTCGGAATCTATGCTGGCTGGCGTGGTGTAATCGCCCGTATGACGGGATTTTATGATATGGGAGGTGCAGTGAAATACTTGCTATATGGTATCGTTTCTGGAATGGTTTTTGCTGTGGCAATAGATGAAATGATTCTTCAATTCGGGATTATTGAGGGTAAATTGAACATTTACGGAGTTTCCGCCCTCGCATTGCTAATCGGTGCATCCCAATCTGCTCTTGTAATGTTCCTTGTCGGGCGACCTCGCGTTGTCAATCTACGCGCATCTCCTCCATATGGCTGGACACTTGGTCTTGGCTTCGGTTCGATGTTCACATCGGTTTTATCTGTTAGATTGTTTGACCCGAATTTAGTTTCTGAATACTCGGGTTTCTCTCCAAAGTCGATATTGATAGCGATCGGTATTTCTGCATCGGCGTGTATAGGACATGCGATGATTTCCGCTTATCAAGGCTCAAGCGTACTGCAAAATAAGCGATTAAAGTCATTTTATGTCAGCAGTTTCGCTCGGGCTGGCGTAACAGTTTCGCTTGTTTTTGCTTTATTCACTCCATTTTTTATTATTTTCATTGCGCCAATTTTACTGTATTATTGGCCAGCTGCTCAGAAGAATTGGTTACCCATGGGGATGACTCCGGCAGCAGCCCAAGCTTATCGGCGAACTATTCGACAATCGGATAGAATAAGGCAGGCGGCCGACGATAGGATTAGAGGAGAGGTGGTTTTTGGTGAGGAATGAAGTTCAGTACGACGTTTTTCTTTCATTCGCTAAAAGGTTATTTTTAGACATTATCGACGCGCATGATTATATCGGTGCGGTATGGGAGTCGTGATTGATGCGCGTCATTATCGCGGGTGCCGGCGAGGTCGGCAGAGGGGTTGCTCAGGCGCTTCGACAGGAAAGGCGAAGCGTTGCTTTGATTGATCCGGATCCTAGTGCAATCAATGAATCTCAAACTCTTGATTGCCTTTTGGTTACAGGTTCTGCACTTTCTCGTGATTCACTTCTTCGAGCAGGAATTAGTGACGCAGAGATAATTGTAATGGCAACAAATAATGACGAGATCAATCTGCTTGCTTGCGCTTTTGCAAAACGCGTATATAGCGAGCAGGTGGGTGATCGTAATGCAACTGGATTAATCGCAATCGCCCGCATTCGCAATCCAAATTTAATGGATTTAGACAGGGGAGCTGGTCCATTAGAAAAGTGGACTCGTGCAGATCACATTGTTTGTCCAAATGATGAAATTGTGGATCAATTAGCTGCTGGACTACTCGCACCTTCAATCGATGAAATTCTTCCACTTGGAGATACTTCCTGGCTAGCTGTTACGACTGTGACGGATAGTTCTGCATTAATTGGGATGAGTACCGGTAAAGTCGGCGAAATTTTCGTTGGAATCCCTCCTATTTATGCCAAATCATCAGCAGAAGGACAAGATATTCTTACTACTGGTTCAGAGATTATCCAAGAAGGGGATAAATTGGTCTTCGTTTCGAGTTCGACTGAACCATTCGGACAAATCACCCTAGCTACCGGCCGTAAAGACCCAGAGATGTCCGCAAGGCCTCAAGTTGCCATTTTTGGTGCAACTCAATTCGGCAATAAATTGGCCAGTCATTATCTCAATGTTGGCTCAGAAGTTGTCGTCATCGAGCCAGATCTTGATGCAGCGAATGAATTGGTTGGTTCACCAGTTGGAATGAATAAGCGGCTCGATGTCATTCATGGAGATCCTCAGGATGAAGAATTATTGAAAGAATTAGAAATTGATGAGCATGATATCGCAGTTGCTGCTCTTGACGATGATAATCTAAACATCGCAATTTCGATGCGAGCTTTAGATAAGGGTGTGCCAAGAACTGGATTATTGCTCAAAGACCGCTCGCTAGTAGAAGCGATTCAAAGAATTGGATTGACCAATCCAATTAGTCGTAGGCTGGTGACTATTACATCAATTCTGAAATCGATTCACATGAATTTACCAGGAACTTATCAGGTTCTTCCACCTTTATCTTCAATCATCTCGATTTCGGCGACTATTTCAGAAGAAAATTCAATGATAGGTCGTAGTATAGCCGACGTGGAAAGCAAGTTAGGTGTCCGTATTGTAATGGTCGGTCGTGAAGATGAAGATGGTACTCAATTCGTCCTTAATCCAAACCAAGTTGAATCGATTGGTGTCGGTGATAGATTGTATCTATTACTTCGTAAGGACGACTTGAAACGAGTCGAGAAAGCCTTGGGGAGTTGAGTATGCGCTGGGACGTAATCGGCCTAGTATTGGGCTGGACTATTCGACTTGTAGCGATTCCATTGGCTATTATTGGATTATTTAGCGCATACACAGAAGGTGTTGATTATGCTAGTAAAACGTACTTAATTCCTATATTAATTGCTGGATTAGTTAGTCAGTGGTTCATAGCAAAAGCCGACGCTAACCCCTCCAAAAAACGTGTTCGTGATAGAGAAGCATTCGTTGCCGTTGCCCTTGGTTGGATACCTGTCATCGCTCTTGGTGCTCTACCCTATTGGCTCGGGGGGACATTCTTCGGACCATTCGAATTCTGGGCTGGTGATGCTTCTGTGGTTGAGTTACTTCGTGGTATTTTGCACTCTTGGTTCGAATCTATGTCTGGTTTTACTACGACGGGTGCAACGGTAATCGATCCGTCGACAAGCCCTATTTGCGATGGTTCTAATGACTGTATTGGGTCTCAAGCGAAGAGCATTATTCTCTGGCGCTCACTTACACAGTGGCTTGGAGGGATGGGAGTCATTATGCTCGGATTACTAATTTTCTCTACCGTTTTAGGTGGTGGAATGAATCTGGCTCGGGCGGAATTGACAGGTCCTTCGGTATCCCGTTTGCGCCCGAGCCTACAGTCCACTGCACGCAGGCTTTGGTTGATTTACAGTATGCTGACATTGATCGAAATGGGTTTACTATTTTTTGTTAGTGAAATGGAATTGTTTGACTCAATAAATTATTCTCTGACCACTCTTCCTACAGGTGGTTTCGGAACAACTGATGCTGGAGTAATGGCTTTTGATTCGGTCGGAGTCGAAGTAATATTGACATTATTCATGATTCTAGCTGGAATTAATTTCAGCCTTTACCACATGGCCCTCGGAGGCCGTGGAAAAGACGCTCTGAAAGATGAAGAGTTTCGAACATTTTTGCTAATCTTTGTCCTAGCCTGGTTGGGGATGGCTTTCAATTTGCTTCGGCATGGAGTATCCGAGGGTGGTATGGCTGTAAATGATGCATTGAGAAAATCAATGTTTCAAGCTGCTTCTATAGGTACTAGTACAGGGTATGCTAGCGCAGATTTCGCGTCTTGGCCGGTATTTTCACACTTTGTTTTGCTATTGTTGATGATTGTTGGTGCTTCTGCAGGTTCAACCGGCGGCGGCGTCAAAGTTTTACGAATACGAATTGCATTTGAATTGGCGCGGCGAGAGGTAATGCGAATTATCCAGCCGCGAAAAGTAGTGGCGATGAGAGTCAATAGTGAACCGATCGAGGAGAACCAAGTTTGGATAGTAATTGGAATGTTATCATCTTGGATGGTTTTAGCGATGGCTTCTATGTTGGCGATTTCTCTATTAGAACCAGGATGGGATATGGAATCGGTATTGTCTGTTGTTATGTCTTCTTTGGGAAATACGGGGCCTGCTCTGGGTAATTACGGGCCGACTGCTACATGGGCGAGCATGGGGGATTTAACTCTCTTCTGGACATCTTTGTTGATGTGGCTCGGCCGTCTTGAATTGTTGACTGTGCTGGTATTATTGCATCCTAGAACATGGGCAGGTTCTGGGCGTTCCGAATAATTTTAAAGCAACTTTCAAAATGAATCTAGCTTGAATTGTTTACCTGGTAATTCTTCGGTATTATCAGTTTCTAGTTCTAATTCAGGACTTGATTCCTCAGGCATCTGTATGGAGTCATCTTCTCTTTCATCTTCAATTTCCTCATCAAAGGCCTCGAGTATCTTCTTACCTTTCGCACTCGATTTAGTAATTCCATGTAATGCTAGATGATCTTCGCCTCGCAATCCCAATTTTAGTGAAAGAGAATAATCATTCGAATCACCTCCTAAATTTTCATCATGAACAGCTAACAAATGCGGCCATAATTCTTCTCTAATCGACGCTTTACTCGTTCCGAGTTGATCTGCTAGCGTTTCAATAACTGAAGCGGTTCGCCAAGTTTCGTTTCCTCTTCTGAGAAAATTTGGAAAAGAGATATAATGATCGCGACCGATATCAATCGGGCGTTTTGCAGATGCTGCTTGGGCAGAGAGAGTTGAGCCCCAATACCAAGAACGGTATGCCCGATTGTGGTATTTCATTCCTAATGCCCTGCTGGCACTGACCATTGCAGGGCTAATTTCCGCTAATGATTTTGAATCGAATACAGTTTGATTATTCCAAGCAAACCAAGCTAACATCTGATCAGGGTCTTTATCCGAATTCATTAAAATTTGGCTTGCAATTTTTCCTGAACCACTTTTGTAAATTTCTTGTAATGCCTTAAATACATCAATTTGAGAATCTCGAATTGCTACCGATGCTAGGTCTTCGACAGCAGCTATATCGATATGTTGACCAGAAATTACAGAAACTGCTTGCAGGTCACGAATAAGTGCTCGCAAATCACCTGGATTACCTTCGATTAAGGTTTCAAGAGCACCCGGGTCAATCGAATACCCCTCTGCATCGAGAACCCTATGTGCTATTCGACGCATGTGTAATTTCCCCACCCTCTTGAACATCACTTGTTCGGATAGTCGAAGCAACCGATCACGATTTGTTTTCCAACCTCTGCCACTACCCCACAATCGCATTGGGTCATTGCAGGTCATGATGATGGGTTGTTTTGTGATTTTGAGCAGGTGAAGTAATTCGGCTTTTCCGCCCGAATCGCCTTTCAGATATGTTTCTTCATCTTCTATTGAGATTGATTTTTCGATAGTTGAATCATTGATCTTTGCAAAACTACCACCCAAATGGTCAACTTCGTCTAATAAAATCAAAGTCTTGCCACCTGTATTACCACCACTTGCAAATTGGTCGAGAGAGATATGTTGCGAGCCTCTTGTTGCGGCTTTTCTTATTGCGGCAGCGTTTCGTTGCTCGGATGCATTGAGTTCAATAACCGTCCAACCTTTTTCTATTCCTATCGCATTTGCGAGAGTTGTTTTACCAACTCCTGGTGGGCCTGAGAGAAGCATACCTCGCCTATTTGGTGGATAAGAAGCGTCCCATTGTTCGAGCCATTGGCGAATTTTACGAAATTGTGTTTCGTTACCTTCCATGGTTTGTATCGAATCGGGACGGTGGCGTTCCGTCCAATCTTCAACAATCGCCGGGTCGGACACGATTGTTGCCTATCGTGACGCTTCTTGAAGATTCGTTTAGAACAACGAGCTTAAGTTACCTTTAGCCAAAGAGTCGATTACATCATCAATATTTGCTCGAATCTGTTTTTGATCATCTCTTCTGCGAATTGTCACCGTCGAATCTTCAGTAGTAGTATGGTCGACGGTGATGGCCCAAGGAATCCCGATTTCATCAGCGCGGGCATAGCGCCGACCAATCGATTTTGAATTATCTAACTCGGCTTTTATCATTCGTAAACCATTGATTTGG